>NZ_LOYP01000054.1:0-468740 GCF_001526365.1 Burkholderia sp. MSMB1835 | reverse complement strand
GAGTCCTGTTCAGTACAGAACTCAGCCCTTCTTGGCCTAGCATTCTTGAACCGTCCAACTCTCGGGGTTCAGTTCAATGCGGGTCTTTTTTTATGTGCGCGCGGTTTTCGATGCCTGCGCGAGGCGGCAGGTTACGTCACGCCTCAAAACGGCGCGGCGTGCGGCGGGACCTGCTCGCCGCGCCGCGACTCAATGCCGGTGCGACGTCCTCGGCGCCGGGTCGGCCTTCACGGCCGGCGGCGCGTCCGAATCGTCGTTGCTGCGCGCCCAGAAGAACCGGTCGGGCAGGTATGCGCCCATACCGGGCCGGAACGCGTCGCGCACGGCCTGGTACAGGTATTCCTGCGCCTCGCGCACGGCCTCCGGCGGCTCCTGGCCGTTCGCGAGCAACGCCGCGATGGCCGCGCCGAGCGTATCGGTGATGCCCATCAGCCGGTGCGGCGAGCGATCCCACATGTCTTCGCGAAGCTGGCCTTCTTCGCCGTACAGCGTATTGACGAGGCGGTGCGAGCCCGTTTCCGACGACAGGATGTATTCGCAACCTTGCGACAGCAGGTGCGACACGGCCGCGTCGAGATTCGGCGCTTCGGCATCGCCGTCCGGCTGCGCGAGCGCGATCAGCGTCGCGTGATCGGCGACGAGCAGGGTGGTTTGCGGCGCCAGCAGGTCGGCGATCGATTCGCGCAGGTCGTCGGCGGCGAGCACGTGTTCGTCGTCGAGCGTGAAGTCCGGCGCGAGCACGAGCGGCACGCCGTCGTAGTCGGCGACGACTTCGGCGATCGCGCTCACGACTTCCGCGCGCGTCGCCGCGCCGATCTTGAACGCGGCCACCGGCATGTCTTCGAGCAGCATGCGCGCCTGCGCGGCGACGACGTCGGGGTCGAGGCCGGTCACTTCATCGCAGGCGGCCGAGTCGCGCACGGTATAGCCGGTCAGGACGGACACGCCGTGACAGCCCATGCTCGCCAGGGTCATCAGATCGGCTTGGAGGCCGGAGCCGCCGGTGGGATCGGACAGGCCGAAGGTGAGGACGATCGGAGGGGCGTTGCTGGACATGTAAAAATGGGGCAAGAGAAAAACGGAAAAGCGACGGAGATGCGGACGGCGAGGCGAGTGGGGCGTTTTCGGCCCTGTGTTGCCCGGCAGGCCGCACTTTCAACCATTATGCGGTGGAATCCGGCCGGTACGACGGATTTTTTAGCGCAGCGCAACGTAGTCGCCGTCCTCCAGCGCGATTGCTAGGCAGTCCGGCCCCGACACGGTACCATCATGGCTCCCGAATTTACCGACTTTCCCCGACGCGGCTTAAGATGGAATACAAGAGCTGGATGTGCCTGATTTGTGGCTGGATTTACGACGAAGAAGCCGGGCTGCCGGAAGAGGGCATTGCCCCGGGCACGCGCTGGGAAGACGTCCCGATCAACTGGACGTGTCCCGAATGCGGCGCCCGCAAGGAAGACTTCGAGATGGTCCAGATCTGATCGGACCGCTGGCCCACGCACACTCCGCTCAGGCCTTGCACGGATTCGGCGCTCGCGTGCCGCGATTCGCGCGAGCGACTCGACGATGACAGGCGCGCGTGCCCATGACGTCCGATCCGGCGAACGTTCCCCACCCTGACGCATTGCCCAATCCGCGTGGCGGAGCCGTGCGCGCGGCCGAAGCATGGCTGACAGCGGCTGCCGATGCGTTCGAGCGGCGCGACGATGCCGCGGCGCCGCTTGCCGCGGCCGCGGCCGTGCTGGCGGAAGCCGGCTGGTTGCCGGCCGCGCGTTTCGCCGGGCAACTGTCGGCCGCCGTGCCGCTCGTCGGCACCGAGCCGACTTCGGCTGGCTGGCGGGCCGCGCTGCACGATTTTCGTGCGGCCGTCGGGCGCCACAACCTGCGCGAGCTCGCGTGCTCGCCCGTTCTCTTCGAGCATTTCCGTGCGTTGCGCGCGCAAAGCGCCGCCGACTTGCGCGCGAGCGCGCCGCTCGACGCGCTCGCGCTGGTCGGCCGCGCGGTGCCGCCTGCCACGCTGCGCGCGCTACCCGATGCATTTGCGGCCCGGATTCGCGCCCGCTATGAGCAGGCGCTGCTGGGTGTGCTGCGTGCCGAACACGGTGCGCCGGGGGCGGCGCTCGACGAACTCGACACGATGCTGGCCGCGCTCACCGATGACGCACCGTACGATTTCTGGCGGCTCGCGGCCGCGTGTGTGCGTGCGCTGCGCGCGAGCGGCGCGCCCGAACTGAAGCGCTTTCTCGCGCGAACCAACCTGCTGCTCGGCGAACACGCGCAGGGCCGGCGCGGCGCGCCGCCCGAACTGGTGCGCGAGACGGTGGCGCTGCTATGGCGCGATTTCGCGCTGTTCGGCGCCGCGGCCGAAGACGGCGCGCTCGTCGACGTGCTGCACGACTACGGGTTGACGGTCGACTGGCACGTCGCCGGCACGCCCGCCTCCGAAGCGTTGTGGGAAGCCGATGCCGCGCGGGCCGAGCACGAGGCGGTCGCCGTCGCCCCGACTCGCGCGCTCGGCGTCGTGACCGTCAACGCGCATGCCTATGAGGATTTCCTGCAGACCGCCGATGCGTCGATGGCCGACCTGGCGGCCGACCCGGCCGCAGCCGACACCGGCGCCGCGTGGCACGCGTCCGGCGCGGCCTATCGGGTCGGCACGGCCGCCTGCGCGCTCGGGCTCGGCCACGCGGCGCTGCTGGCCGACACGCTCGGCCTGGCGTGGCGCCGCGCGGCGCACGGCGTGCCGCTCGCCGACGGCGGCCTCGATGCGCACCGCCACGCGTCCGACATGCTGCGCGCGGCGCTCCTGAAGATCGCGGCCGGCGTCGCGCCGCCGGACCTCACGGCGGCGTCCGAAGCGCTCGGCGCCGCGCTCGGCCGGACCTGACGAACAAGGGGACGGACACGCGCCGGCGGCCCTTGTCGCGCGGGCCTGCAACACGCTGCCGACAGCGCCCGCGCGCGTGTTAGAGTGCCGTGTGATCCGCGCGCGTCGTTGCCAGCGCGGCGCGGCGTTGCTTGTTGATCGCGGCCCGGTCAGGTCGCGGCGTCTTTGCTAAAATTCAAACCATGTCAAAGCCTTCCGATCGCATCAATCTCACCAACCAGTTCCTGATCGCCATGCCCAACATGGCCGATCCGACGTTCTCGGGAACGGTGATCTATCTTTGCGATCACAGCGAGCGCGGTGCGCTCGGCCTCGTCATCAATCGTCCGACCGACATCGACCTCGAATCGCTGTTCAACCGCATCGATCTGAAGCTCGACATCGAGCCGCTGCTGCACATTCCCGTGTACTTCGGCGGCCCGGTCCAGACCGAGCGCGGCTTCGTGCTGCACGAGCCGGTCGAGGGCGCGAGCTACAACTCGTCGATGTCCGTCGACGGCGGGCTCGAGATGACGACGTCGAAGGACGTGCTCGAGGCGGTCGCGACGGGCACCGGCCCGAAACGTTTCCTGCTGACGCTCGGCCATGCAGGCTGGGGCGCCGGGCAGCTCGAGGAAGAAATTTCCCGCAACGGCTGGCTGACGGTCGCCGCCGACCCGCGCATCGTGTTCGACACGCCGGCCGAAGAGCGCTTCGAAGCGGCGCTCGGCCTGCTCGGCGTCAGCTCGTCGATGCTGTCCGGCGAGGCAGGGCACGCATGAGCGGCGCGAGCGCGCGCGATGCGACGCTCCTGGCGTTCGACTACGGCGAGAAACGGATCGGCGTCGCGATCGGCAACGCGCTGACGCGCTCGGCCCGTGCGCTCGTCGTGATCCAGAACCTGAACCGCGAACACCGCTTCAAGGCGGTCGGCGACCTGCTGGCCGAATGGCGGCCGGACGCGCTCGTCGTGGGCTTGCCGATGCATCCGGACGGCACGCCGCACGACATGACGCAGCAGGCGAAGCGCTTCGGCAACCAGTTGAACGGCCGCTTCGGGCTACCCGTCACATGGATCGACGAACGCTATTCGTCGGTCGAGGCCGAGGCCGGGCTGCGCGAGCGCAACGTGCGCGGCCGCGCACGCACCGACATGCTCGATGCCGAAGCCGCGCGCGTCATCCTTCAACAGTATCTCGATCAATTGTCCGACCATGAGCCCCATTGACGCCGAGGCGCTTTACCGCGTCCTGCTCGACCAGATCCGCGCCGCGTACGGCACGGCGTTCGCCGAACCGGGCGGCCCGCGGCTCGCCGGCATTCATAGCGGCGGCGCATGGCTCGCCGAGCGCCTCGCGCGCGATCTCGGCGCGCCGGCGTTCGGCGTCGTCAACGTCGCGCTGCACCGCGACGACTACGCGAAGAAGGGGCTGCACAGCCAGGCCAGCCCGACGTCGCTGCCGTTCGACGTCGACGGCGCGCGCATCGTGCTCGTCGACGACGTGCTGTACACCGGGCGCACCGTGCGCGCGGCGCTCAACGAGCTGTTCGACTACGGCCGTCCGGCCGCGGTCGAGCTCGCGGTGCTCGCCGATCGCGGCGGCCGCGAGCTGCCGGTCGCCGCGCGCTTCGCGGGCGGCACGCTCGACGTGCCGGCCGACGCGACGCTCGTGCTCGCGCGCGACGATACGCGGTTCACGCTGCACGCCGAGTCGCACGGCACCTGAACGACACGCGAACCGTATCCCGGGCCGCTGGTTTGCACCGCGGCCCGTTTGCATAGTTGGAATCACGCACACCATGACCACCGACACCACTGGCCGCACCGGCAATCCCGCGGCGGCCGCGAGCCCCGACCGATTTCGCTACGGGTTCCTGAAGGGCAACCCGCAGCTCACGAAAAACGGCGAGCTGAAGCACCTGCTGTCGATCGAGGGCCTGCCGCGCTCGATCGTCAACCACATCCTCGATACGGCCGAGCAGTTCGTCAGCGTGACGGACCGCGAGGTGAAGAAGGTGCCGCTGCTGCGCGGCAAGTCCGTGTTCAACCTGTTCTTCGAGAACTCGACGCGCACGCGCACGACCTTCGAGATCGCCGCGACGCGCCTGTCGGCCGACGTGCTGAACCTGAACATCAATGCGTCGTCGACCAGCAAGGGCGAATCGCTGCTCGACACGATCAACAACCTGTCGGCGATGCATGCCGACCTGTTCGTCGTGCGCCACGCGTCGAGCGGCGCGCCGTACCTGATCGCCGAGCACTGCGCGCCGCACGTGCACGTGATCAACGCCGGCGACGGTCGCCACGCGCACCCGACGCAGGGCCTGCTCGACATGTACACGATCCGCCACTACAAGCGCGACTTCACGAAGCTGCGCGTGGCGATCGTCGGCGACATCCTGCATTCGCGCGTCGCGCGCTCCGACATCCATGCGCTCACCACGCTCGGCGTGCCGGAAGTGCGCGCGATCGGCCCGCGCACGCTGCTGCCGGGCGGGCTCGAGCAGATGGGCGTGAAGGTGTTCCACAACCTCGACGAGGGGCTGAAGGGCGTCGACGTGATCATCATGCTGCGCCTGCAGAACGAACGGATGAGCGGCGCGCTGCTGCCGTCCGCGCAGGAGTACTTCAAGACGTGGGGCCTGACGCCCGAGCGCCTTGCGCTCGCCGCGCCCGACGCGATCGTGGTGCACCCGGGCCCGATGAACCGCGGCGTCGAGATCGATTCGCAGGTCGCCGACGGTCCGCAGTCGGTGATCCTCAACCAGGTCACGTTCGGCATCGCCGTGCGGATGGCGGTGATGGGCATTGTCGCCGGCAACAGCGACTGAGCCCGCTTTCGCGCATCCCGATCCAGGCATTCAACGCAATCAACGCATTCACAGACAGCGCATGAAGATTCATATCAAAGGCGGCACGCTGATCGACCCGGTCGCCGGCACCGAAGGGCAGGCCGACGTATTCGTCGCGGACGGCAAGATCGCCGCGCTCGGCAGCGCGCCGGCCGGTTTCAACGCGGACAGGACGATCGACGCGTCGGGCCTGATCGTCGCGCCCGGCCTCGTCGACCTGTGCGCGCGGCTGCGCGAGCCCGGCTACGAGCACAAGGCGACGCTCGCGTCCGAGATGGCCGCGGCCGTCGCGGGCGGCGTCACGACGCTCGTGTGCCCGCCGGATACCGACCCCGTGCTCGACGAGCCGGGCCTCGTCGAAATGCTCAAGTTCCGCGCGCGCAACCTGCGGCAGGCGAACGTGCATCCGCTCGGCGCGCTGACGGTCGGCCTCAAGGGTGAAGTGATCACCGAGATGGTCGCGCTGACCGAATCCGGCTGCGTCGGCTTCACGCACGCCAACGTGCCGGTGCGCGACACGCAGGTGCTGCTGCGCGCGCTGCAATACGCGAGCACCTACGGCTACACGACGTGGCTGCGTCCGCTCGACGCGTTCATCGGCCGCGGCGGCGTGGCCGCGAGCGGCGCGCTCGCGTCGCGGCTCGGGCTCTCCGGCGTGCCGGTCGCGGCCGAGACGATCGCACTGCACACCATTTTCGAACTGATGCGCGTGACGGGCGCGCGCGTGCACCTTGCGCGGCTGTCGTCGGCGGCCGGCCTCGCGCTCGTGCGTGCGGCGAAGGCGGAAGGACTGCCCGTGACCTGCGACGTCGGCGCGAACCACGTTCATCTGATCGACGTCGACATCGGTTACTTCGATTCGCAGTTCCGGCTCGACCCGCCGCTGCGCGGCGAGCGCGACCGCGAAGCGATCCGCGTGGCGCTCGCCGACGGCACGATCGACGCGATCTGCTCGGATCACACGCCGGTCGACGACGACGAGAAGCTGCTGCCGTTCGGCGAAGCGACGCCGGGCGCGACGGGGCTCGAGCTGCTGCTGTCGCTGACGCTGAAGTGGGCGGACGAGACGCGCACGCCGCTCGCGCAGGCGCTGCGCCGCATCACGTCCGCGCCGGCCGACGTGCTGCAACTGCCGGCGGGCCGCCTCGCCGAAGGCGGCGCGGCCGACCTGTGCGTGTTCGATCCGCGCGCGCACTGGCGCGTCGAGCCGCGTGCGCTGAAGAGCCAGGGCCACAACTCGCCGTTCCTCGGCTACGAACTGCCGGCCACCGTGCGCACGACGCTCGTCGCCGGGCAGATCGCGTTCGAGCGCCACTGAACCCCGTCGGACCTTCGCCATGACCGCCATTCGCAAGCTGCGTCTCGTCTTTCACCTGTTGCGCGGCATGGCGATCGTCGCGCTGCGCTTTTCGCACGTCACGCCCGCGCGCCGCGCCGAGCTGATACGCCGCTGGACGCTCAAGATGCTGCGGATCTGCGGGATGCGCCTCGTCGTCCACAACGACGGCGCGCGGCTCGACGCGAGCGCGCTCGTCGTGGGCAATCACGTCTCGTGGCTCGACATCTATGCGGTCAACGCGTGGCGGCCGACGCCGTTCGTGTCGAAGGCCGAGGTGCGGCAGTGGCCGATCGTCGGCTGGCTCGCCGAGAAGCTCGACACCGTGTTCCTGCAGCGCGAGAAGCGTACCGAGGCGATGCGGATCATGCACGAGATGGCCGAGCGCCTGCGCAACGGCGGCGTGATGTGCGTGTTTCCGGAAGGGACGACGTCCGACGGCCAGGATCTGCTGCCGTTCCATGCGAACCTGTTCCAGGCCGCGGTATCGGCCGGCTGCGCGGTGCAGCCGATTTGCCTGATGTACGAGGACGCGCACGGGCGGCAGTCGGTCGCGCCGGCGTACACGGGCGACCTGTCGCTCGGCAAGTCGCTCGACATGGTGCTGCGCGGCGGCCCGCTCATCGCGCATCTGTACGTGTGCGAACCGATCGCGCCGGGCGGCGACCGCCGGGCGACGTCCGCGGCGGCGCGCGACGCGATCGCCGCCGCACTGGCGACGCTGCAGGAGAAGGTCGGCAAGCCGACGGCGGAGTCGCTTGCCGAGCTGCAGAAGCATGCGTATCCGGCGACCGAGCTCGGCGCCGATGCTGCGGGCGACGCGACGGCCGACGCGCCCGTGCCGGGGCGCGAGGGCTGACGCGCGACCGCGGCGCGTGAATCAGCGTGCCGTCACTCGCCGCCCGGCGAGCGGCACGCGTCGCACTGCACCTGCGTGACCGTGCGCTGCGCCGGATCGGCCGTGAGTCGCACGGCCGACAACTGGTTTCCCCATACGCATCCCGAATCGAGCGCGACGACGTTGTCGCGCAGCATCAGGCCGAGCGCGGCCCAGTGCCCGAACACGACCGTCACGTCCTCGGTGCGGCGCCCCGGCACGTCGAACCACGGCAGGTAGCCGGGCGGCGCGCTGTCGGGGCCGCCGTTCGCCTTGAACTCCATCGCGCCGTCGGGCGTGCAGAAGCGCAGGCGCGTGAACGCATTGAATGCGACGCGCATCCGGTCGCGTTTCTTCAGGTTCGGACTCCACTGGTTCGGCTCGTTGCCGTACAGCCCTTGCAACGTGTCGCGCCAGTCGGGGGCGCGCAGCGCGTGCTGCAGTTCGTCGGCGAGTTCGAGGGCAAGCGTGGTGTCCCATTGCGGCAGCACGCCGGCGTGCACGAGCAGTTTTCCGTCGTCGACATGCACGAACGGACGGTGGCGGACCCAGTCGAGCAGCGCGTCGGCGTCGGGCGCGTCGAGGATTTCGCCGATGGTGTCGCCGGGGCGTTCGGTGCGGATGCCGGCCGAGACGGCGAGCAAATGAAGGTCGTGGTTGCCGAGAACGACCGTCGCGCGCGGGCCGAGATCGACAATGGCGCGCAAGGCGGCGAGCGAGCCCGGGCCGCGGTTGACGACGTCGCCGGCGATCCAGAGCGGCGTGTCGGCGGGGACTGAAAGCTTGGCCAGCAGCGACTGGAAAGCGGAATGACAGCCTTGGATGTCGCCGATGGCGATGGGAGCGAGGATCATGGGGCGGCGGACTTTGCGAGTATCGAGAACGCGGGAAAAATTATCCAGTCAATGCGGCGCAGTGCAATTTCTGTTCCGCAACAGCACGGCAATCTGGCAATAAATTTCGCGCGTGGAAAGGGTTCGAAGCGCTGTATCAAGTTGTTAGCGGCATGGCTTTTGCAGGGGGCGGCTCCCTATAATTGTCGCTTTCCCCAACAAAATTAGCATTTCATGACTTTGGAGGCCATGTCGACCGGTTAAAATTCCCGGTCTGACGTGGCAATCACAAGCTACTGGCATTTGCGAATCCGATGTGGCCGGCGCCTGATGGCGCCTGCCGCACACTATTTGAGGGAGCCTCATGATCCTGGTTACGGGCGGCGCGGGTTTTATCGGTGCCAATTTTGTACTCGACTGGCTGCGCGCATCCGACGAAGCCGTGCTCAACGTTGACAAGCTGACGTACGCAGGGAACCTGCGCACGCTGCAGTCGCTGGACGGAAACCCGAAGCACGTGTTTGCCCGCGTCGACATCTGCGACCGTGCTGCACTCGACGCACTCCTGGCCGAGCACAAGCCCCGCGCGGTGCTGCACTTCGCCGCGGAAAGCCACGTCGATCGTTCGATCCACGGCCCCGCGGACTTCGTGCAGACCAACGTCGTCGGCACGTTCACGCTGCTCGAGGCGACCCGCCAGTACTGGAACGGCCTGAACGACGCCGACAAGGCCGCGTTCCGCTTCCTGCACGTGTCGACCGACGAGGTGTTCGGTTCGCTGTCGGCCACCGACCCGCAATTCTCCGAGACGACGCCGTACGCGCCGAACAGCCCGTATTCGGCGACGAAGGCAGGTTCCGACCACCTGGTGCGCGCATACCATCATACGTACGGTCTGCCGGTGCTGACGACGAACTGTTCGAACAACTACGGCCCGTACCAGTTCCCGGAAAAGCTGATCCCGTTGATGATCGCGAATGCGCTCGCGGGCAAGCCGCTGCCGGTGTATGGCGACGGCCAGAACGTGCGCGACTGGCTGTACGTCGGCGATCACTGCAGCGCGATCCGCGAAGTGCTCGCGCGCGGCGTGCCGGGCGAGACGTACAACGTCGGCGGCTGGAACGAGAAGAAGAACCTCGAAGTCGTGCATACGCTGTGCGACCTGCTCGACAAGGCGCGCCCGAAGGCAGCCGGGTCGTACCGCGACCAGATCACCTATGTGACCGACCGCCCGGGCCATGATCGCCGCTACGCGATCGATGCACGCAAGCTCGAACGCGAGCTCGGCTGGAAGCCGGCGGAAACGTTCGAGACGGGCCTGGCGAAGACGGTCGACTGGTACCTCGACAACCAGGCCTGGGCCGACGAGGTCGCATCGGGCGAGTACCGCAAGTGGGTCGAGACGAACTACGCGAAACGCACCTGAGGAGAGAAGCGATGGCACGTAAAGGCATCATTCTCGCCGGCGGTTCCGGTACCCGGCTGTATCCGATCACGCACGTCGTGTCGAAGCAGCTCCTGCCGGTGTACGACAAGCCGATGATCTACTACCCGCTGTCGACGCTGATGATCGCGGGTATTCGCGATGTGCTGATCATCTCGACGCCGCAGGACACGCCGCGCTTCGAGTCGATGCTCGGCGACGGCAGCCAGTGGGGGATGAACATCCAGTACGCGGTGCAGCCGTCGCCCGACGGCCTCGCGCAGGCGTTCATCATCGGCAAGGAGTTCGTCGGCAACGATCCGTCGGCGCTGATTCTCGGCGACAACATCTTCTACGGGCACGATCTCGCGAAGCAGCTCGAGCGGGCACATGCGCAGGAAAGCGGCGCGACCGTGTTCGCGTATCACGTGCACGACCCGGAGCGTTATGGTGTCGTCGAATTCGACAAGTCGTTCCGCGCGCTGTCGATCGAGGAGAAGCCCGCGAAGCCGCGTTCGAACTACGCGGTGACGGGCCTGTATTTCTACGACAACCGCGTATGCGACATCGCGGCCGACATCAAGCCGTCGCCCCGCGGCGAGCTGGAAATCACCGACGTCAACTCGCGCTACCTCGATAGCGGCGCGCTGAATGTCGAGATCATGGGGCGCGGCTATGCGTGGCTCGATACCGGTACGCACGATTCGCTGATCGAGGCGGCCAGTTTCATCGCGACGCTGCAGAAGCGACAGGGTCTCGTGGTCGCGTGTCCGGAAGAAATCGCGTATCGCCGCAACTGGATCGACGCGGAGCAAGTGTTGAAGCTGGCCCAGCCGCTCGCGAAGAACGCATACGGTCAGTACCTGAAGAACATTCTCACGGATCAAGTCGCATGGCCATCCAAGTAACGGCAACGGCGCTGCCCGAAGTCAAGATCATCGAGCCGAAGGTGTTCGGCGACGCGCGCGGGTTCTTCTACGAGAGCTTCAACGGGAAGGAATTCGCCGAGCACGTCGCGCCCGGCGTCGAATTCGTGCAGGACAACCATTCGCGCTCGTCGAAGGGCGTGCTGCGCGGGCTGCACTATCAGATCCAGCACGCGCAGGGCAAGCTCGTTCGCGTGGTCGAAGGCGAAGTGTTCGACGTGGCCGTCGACATTCGCAAGGATTCGCCGAACTTCGGCAAGTGGGTGGGCGTGGTGCTGTCGAACGACAACCACCGGCAACTGTGGGTGCCGCCCGGTTTCGCGCACGGTTTCGTCGTGCTGTCGGAGGCCGCGCAGTTCCTCTACAAGACGACCGACTACTGGTTTCCGGAGCACGAGCGCAGCATCGTGTGGAACGATCCGAAGATCGGGATCGAATGGCCGATCGACTTCGAGCCGCTGCTGGCGGCGAAGGATGCGGCCGGCAAGCGGTTGAGCGAAGCTGAAGTTTATGCGTGAGGTGGGTGTGACTCCTGAACCGACGATCCTCGTGACGGGTGTGAATGGCCAGGTCGGGTTCGAACTGCTGCGTTCGCTGCAAGGCCTCGGTCGTGTGGTGGCATGCGACCGTTCGATGCTCGACTTGTCCGATCTCGATCGGGTGCGCAGCGTCGTGCGTGAGCTGAAGCCGTCGATCATCGTGAATCCGGCTGCGTACACGGCCGTCGACAAGGCGGAGACGGACGTCGACGCCGCGCGCCGGCTGAATGCCGACGTGCCGCGTGCTTTTGCGGAGGAGGCTGCGCGCCTCGGCGCAGCGCTGGTTCATTACTCGACCGACTATGTGTTCGACGGGACCAAAGAGGGCGCCTATGTCGAAACGGACGCGACCAACCCGCAGAACGTGTACGGGCTGACCAAGCTCGAGGGCGAGCAGGCCATCGCGGCGACGGGATGCGCACACCTGATCCTGCGAACGAGCTGGGTGTACGGCCGGCGCGGCAAGAACTTCCTGCTGACGATGTTGAAGCTCGGGAGCGAGCGTCCCGAGCTGCGTGTCGTCGCGGATCAGATCGGTGCGCCGACGTGGTCGAAGACGATCGCCACCGCGACCGCGCACATCGTCGCGCAGGCGTTGGCGGCCGACGATGCAGACTGGTGGGCGCAGCGTTCCGGCGTCTATCACTTCACGTCGGCCGGCGCGACGTCGTGGCAAGGGTTTGCCGAAGCAATCTTCACCCACGCGATGGGCGAGCGTGCGCCGAAAGTGCTGCCGATTCCGGCGAGCGACTACCCGGTTCCGGCCAAGCGCCCGTCCAATTCGCGACTGTCGCACGACAAGCTGACCGAAGCATTCGGGTTGCGGTTGCCGGACTGGGCCGATGCGCTGAAGCTGTGCCTGAGTGAGTAACTTGGATCAGAATTCCGCGGTTCAGGAGCGGGTCGGTGTCGTGATCGTGTTCTACCGACCGGATAGCGGTTGCGTGACTCGTGCAAACCGGCTCGCCAAAGTATGGCCGTGCGTGGTGGTGGATAACACGGAGACCGTGTCGACGCCAGAGGCGCTTGGCCTCGACCGGCGAGTTGATTATGTCGCCAATGGTGCGAACCTCGGCATTGCGACGGCGCTCAACCAGGGGGTCGAGCGCCTGATCGCGGCAGGCTGTACGGCAGCGTTGTTGTTCGATCAGGATAGCGAGCCGTCGGACGAATTGCTGATCGAGCTGCCTCGGACGATGGCGGCCGAACGCATGCGCAATCGTCGCGTAGCGCTCATCGGCCCCGCGTACGAGGATGCACGATTGGGCGGCGTCGCGCCGTTCGTCCGCTTCGGGTACGTGAAGCTGCGCCGGATTCGGCCGGACGGTGTGCAGCCGGTCGAGGTCGACTTTCTGATCACGTCGGGGTCGTGCGTGAATCTCGCCGTATGGCGCGACATCGGCCCGATGGACGACTCGCTGTTCATCGACTTCGTCGATCTCGAATGGTGTGTCCGCGCGCGCTCGAAGGGGTACGCGGTGCTCGGCGCGCCGGCGCTGCGGTTGAAGCACGAACTGGGTGGCGAGCCGGTGAAGGTGTTCGGGCGGAGCTACCCGGGGCATAGTGCGGTTCGGCATTACTATCTGTTCCGCAATGCGATCGCGCTGATCCGGCGCGCCTATGTGCCGTGGAGCTGGAAATCGACGGAACTCGTCAAGATGCCGGTCCGGCTTGCGATCTATGCGATGTTCATGCAGCCGCGAATGGCGCATCTGCGGTTGTCGATGCTCGGGATCTGGCACGGACTGACCGGTCGTACCGGCGCGCTGTGACGCGCCGGTGCCCCATTTTTCAATCTCATTCAACTAGAAAGCTTGCATGCTGACTCTTTCACTTGCTGACCTCAAACAGAGCATTGCTTCGTGGCGGTTATGGACATTGCTCGGCTGGCTCGAAATCCGGCAGCGCTATGCGCGCTCGAGCGTCGGCCCGTTCTGGCTCACGATCAGCATGGGCGTGATGATTACTTCGCTCGGTGTAGTCTACGGCACATTGTTCGGTCAGAAGATGAGTGACTATTTGCCGTTCCTCGCGTCGAGTATCGTGCTGTGGGGACTTTTCTCGCAGACGATCCAGGAGGGAAGCGTCGCTTATATCAGTAGTGGGTCCTACATCCGCCAGGTTCCCACGCCAAAGCTGATCTACATTCTACAAGTCGTATGGCGAAATCTGATCGTCCTGGCCCACAACTTCGTCATCATCATCGGTCTCCTGATGATTTTCGGCGTCAAAAGCTGGGAGACGTTGCCGATGTTCATTCCGGGGTTGCTGGTGTACGTTCTGAATGCGATGTGGATCGCGATGCTGACAAGCTTGCTGTCAGCACGCTTTCGCGATCTTCCGCAGATTATCGGTGCGCTGCTCCAGGTCGCGTTCTATGTCACGCCGATCATCTTCCGTCCCAATGCACTGAACCGGTTCTCGTTCATCGTCGAATGGAATCCGCTTGCCTACCTGATCGACGTCGTGCGGGGTCCGCTGATCGGACAGATGCCGAGTGCACTGACGTGGGAAGTGACCATCGGCATGGCGGTCATCGGATGGCCGATCGCGTTGCTGATGACGGGTCGTTATCTGAAACGTCTGCCGTACTGGATCTGAAGAGGACGACATGGCACACATCGAACTGAAGAACGTGACGCTGGATTTGCCAATCTACGACGTGCAAGGCCGTTCGCTGAAGAAGCAGGTGCTTCGCATGGGACGACGCAACCGGATTGCGGAGGGCAACGATGGCGTCATTGTCGTCCGTGCGCTCGACGACCTGAGTTTTCGCTTTGATCGCGGCGATCGCGTGGGGCTCATCGGACACAACGGCGCAGGGAAATCGACGCTGCTGCGTGCGATGGCGGGCATTTATTCCCCGACGGGCGGTACGTTGTCGCGAGAGGGCAAGGTCGTGCCGCTGCTCGATATTAGCCTCGGTATGGACGAGAACTCGACCGGCATGCAGAACATCCGTCTGCGTGGCCTATTGCTCGGCATGACCGACGCCGAGATTCGCGAGAAGCAGAGTGATATCGCCGCGTTCAGTGAATTGGGTGACTATCTGGATCTTCCTATCCGCACGTATTCCAGCGGGATGAAGATGCGACTAGCCTTTGCTGTTTCGACGTCGGTTGATGCCGAGATTCTGCTGCTCGACGAAGTTATGGGCGTCGGTGACGCATCGTTCATGCATAAGGCGGAAGCGCGTCTCGCCGATTTGCACAGCCGAGCCGAGATCGTTGTACTCGCGATGCATTCGAACAGCGAGATTCGGAAAGTCTGCAACAAGGTGCTCTGGATGGAGCGCGGTCAGGTTCGTGCGTTCGGTGAGGTCGAAGAAATTCTGACGGCCTATGAAGCGGCGATGGGAGGCTGATACGCGGTCGAATTTTGCGAGTGACGATCAACTCGAAATTCTATTTTCGGCCATATTAAGTTATGCAAAAAATTACCTTACCTCATTCGCACGAGCTGCCGGCCATGCGCCGCGACACCGACCTAAGTTCAGGGTCGTTGGCGTGCATTTCGCCAGCCTCGTTCTGGACGCCGCGACATGTTGTTGAATCCGCCTGGCTTGAACACGCACCGTTCGCCTTTTGGCTCACGGACGTGCTGAAACCTCGAACAGTTGTCGAGCTTGGAACGCACGCGGGTTTTTCGTTTCTTGCGTTCTGCCAAGCAATTCAGCAACTTGATCTGTCGACATCATGTTACGCAATCGATACGTGGCAGGGCGACGAGCATGCGGGTTTCTATCAGGCAAACGTGTTCGACACGCTCAGCGCGGTGCAGACCAGGGAGTTCGGTGATTTTTCACGTCTGATACGGGCACGTTTCGACGAAGCGCTTTCTGGGTTTGGCGATGGCACGATCGACTTGCTCCACGTAGATGGACGTCATCGCTATGAAGACGTCGTCGAGGACTATTCGACATGGAAGTCGAAGCTATCGGAGCGTGGCGTCGTGCTTTTTCACGATACCAATGTACGAGAGCGCGATTTTGGCGTATGGCGTTTTTGGGAAGAGTTGCGAACGCGCTTCCCGTCGTTCGAATTTATTCACGGTCACGGGCTCGGAGTGCTGTGCCCAGGAACTGAAATTCCCGACGGTATACGGCCGCTGGTCGAGGCCACGGAAAATGATCGGGAGCGCATTCGTCGGATGTATGCCCGCTTGGGTGCTGCGGTCTCGCTTCGCTACCAGCTTGACGTTGTGGACGGCCAGTTAGGAGCGGTTCGTCAACAGTTGGATGCCGCACACGGTCAGTTAGAGGTCGCACACGGCCAGATTGAAGAGCGCGATATGGCCGTTACGCAATTGCAGGAGCGGCTGCATGAGACGACACGTAGCCTCGCAGAACGATCCGACGAAGCCCGGCAATTGGGCGTGCAACTCGGTGAACATGTGGATGCGATCCGCGAACAGCAACGCGTGATTGACCAGAGCACAGCGCGCATCGAGTCGATTAGAGATATTGCTCGCGGACGTGGTCGTGCCGATATTCAGGCGACGTTGCAGCGGAGTCCGACTGCATCGCGCGATGGTCGCGAAGCCACATCGAACAAGTTGGGCGACGAGCTCGACGAGCTTCAGGTGACGATCGACGAGTTGCGCCAGGAAATGGCTCTAACTGAGGTTCGCCAGCGAGAATGGCAAGCGACGGCGATGCGAACCGAGCAGGAATTGAACAATATTCGGACCAGCACGATGTGGCGCGCGTTTCTCAAGGTGCGTGCGCTAGCCGTGATGATGCCACCCGGTCTCCGCATGACAGTACGCAAAGTGCTGAAGGCCGCGTGGTGGGCTGCGACGCCACACCGCATGTTGGCACGCCTGCGTTTTCTGTCTGCGAGACGGGCCGCGAGTGCAGCACGCGGTAACGTTTCCGACCACGTGCGCTATCCCGAAGGTCAGTATCTCGTATACACGCCGACGGGCGGGACCGACGCGGGCGCTCGCGGCGGACGGTACGATCTCTCAGGTACGGCGGGTGGCTACGTATACATCCCGCCGCGCAAGCCTGACGACCTCGACGCACGCATTGCCGCGCTGACCGTGCGACCAACGTTCTCGATAGTCGTGCCGCTCTACAACACGCCGCCTGATCTGTTCGACGCGATGATCGGTTCGGTATTCGCGCAGTGGTATCCACACTGGGAACTCGTGCTGGTCGATGACAAGAGTCCGTCGCCGGTCGTTCGCGAGCGTCTTGATAAGCTCAATGACCCGCGTATCAAGATCATTCGGCTCGACGACAACCGCGGCATCTCAGGTGCGACCAATGCGGGTCTCGATGCGGCGCAGGGAGACTACATCGTGTTCTTCGATCACGATGACGAATTGACGTGCGACTGCCTGTTCGAACTTGCGAAATGCATTGCTGCCGAGGATCCCGACTTCTTGTACAGCGACGAGGACAAGATCGAGGCGGACGGAATGTACGGTCAGCCGTTCTTCAAACCGGACTGGTCTCCGGACACGATGATGAGCACGATGTATACGTGCCACGTGTCGTGCGTTCGTCGATCGCTGCAGCAACGCGTCGGTGGCTTGCGGTCCGAGTTCGATGGCAGCCAGGACTGGGATTTTGTGCTGCGCGTCACAGAGCAAGCGAACAAGATCAGTCACGTCCGAAAAGTACTGTATCACTGGCGCGTGATCCCCGCGTCGGTTGCGTCCGACCTGAACGCGAAGCCGTACGCAGTTGATGCCGGGCGCCGTGCCCGCCAAGCGGCGATAGAGCGGCGCGGTTTGACCGGGACGATGGAACCTGTGCGGCAGTTGCCCGGATATTTTCGCGCAAGCTATGCGTACAAAGGCGAACCAAAAATCTCGATCATCATTCCGAGCAAGAACAATGGCCGCGTGCTGAAGCGGTGTGTTGAATCCATTCGGAACAAGTCCACGTACCGCAATTTTGAAATCATCTTGATCGACAACGGGTCGACGGATGCAGACGCGCTTCGGTCGTTCAGCGACATGGCTCGGATGGACGGCGTAAAAGTGCTTCGCCATGACGTGCCGTTTAACTATTCCGAGATCAACAACGTGGGTGTTCGCGAATCGGTCGGCGAATTCCTGGTGTTTCTGAACGACGACACGGAAGTCGTCACTGAAACGTGGCTCTCCGACATGCTCGGATATGCACAGCTCGATCACATCGGAGCCGTCGGCGCAAAACTGATCTACCCGGGCGGGCGTCAGGTGCAGCACGCCGGACTGGTGAATCTCGCGGACGGTCCGAATCACGCGTTCCTATTGCTGAACGCTGATTCTCCGGGATACTTTGCGCGAAACCTGCTCGAGTACAACTGGATCGGCGTGACCGGCGCGTGCTTGATGCTGAGCCGAGAGAGGTTCGATCGGATCGGCGGATTTGACGAGGCATTTCCTGTCGCATACAACGATGTTGACCTGTGCTTCCGCCTCGTCAAGGCGGGCTGGTACAACGTCGTTTGTCCGAGCGTCGAGCTGATTCATTACGAATCGCTAAGCAGGGGGCGTGACGACGCGAATGCGGAGAAGCTGAAGCGCCTCGCGCGAGACAAGACGCTCCTGTACCTCAAGCATCCCGACTTCTATATGTTCGATCCGTTTCACAATCCGAATCTGGATCAGCAGGATGTTAACTTCGTGATTCCTGCGGCATAAGCGACATCAGGATCGATCATGGAAACCCGAAATCTGAATAATGCCGTGCCTGAGTCGACGCTGACCCAACTGAAAAATTTGATCGCCTCGGCCGAGGCGGTTTCGTTCGACATTTTCGATACGCTGTTCCTGCGTTTGCTGCGCGATCCGGAAGATGTTTTCGACCTGCTCGGACACCGGTACGGCATTGCAAATTTCCGCACGCTTCGCCAGCAGGCGCAGCAACGCGCGTTTCAACGGATGCATGAAGCCGGGGACGAGGAGATCACGCTCGACGGGATCTACGCGTGCTTCGACTCGGTCGCCGTGCCCGCCGCGACGCTGCGCGACGCCGAACTCGATCTTGAGCTGGCCGTCACGGTGCCGAACCCGCGCCTGATTGAGGCATTCAATGCGGCCATCGTGGACAAGCCAGTCGTGATCACGTCGGACATGTACCTGCCACGCGCATTCTTCGATGAACTGTTTCGCCGTCACGGGCTGCGTCCGTCGGGCGTGTTCGTGTCGTCGGAGCGTAATGCGACGAAACGCGATCGCGGTGCATTGTTCGACATCGTTGCTCGAGAGTTGGGCGTCGTGCCGTCACGCATCCTGCATATCGGCGACAACCCGGTGTCGGATATTACCCGAGCGCAGGAGCGCGGCTTCTCGACGTTTCATTACGTCGATACGGTCACGGCGAGTGAGGTCGATCAGTCGACGCCCCTTGCTTCACTAGGAAGCGGGTTGCCCCGAGTGATTGCAGAGGGGCCGCCGGTTGGCACGTTTGGTGACCTCGGGTTACGTTACGGTGGGCCTGGCGCCGTCGGCTTCCTCGATTGGATCGTGGATCAGTCACGGCGGGACCGTATCGATCATTTGCTGTTTGTGTCGCGCGATGGTTACGTGCTCGAGCGCATGGCGTGCGAGCTAACCGGTCAAGTGCTGCCGCCGTTCTCTTACTTCAAGGGGTCACGTGTCGCATTTGCGACGGCGGCCGCGAACGAAGCGAACTTCGACGAGCTGACCGATTTTTTTATCGCTGGTGCACACGGTCTGCGACCGATCGAGGTGTTCGAACGGATTGGCGTGACGCCGCCTGCCGATACCGTGATGAATGACATCGGGCTCGGGGCGAATGTTGTCGTTGATGATCGCAACATCGAAAAGGTGCGGGGTCTGTTGCGTGCGTGCCGGGCGGATATCTTGCGCATATGCCGCCGCAATCGCCGCGGATTATTTCAGTATCTGGTCGAACTCGGTATCAGGCCAGGCATGCGGGTCGCCGTCGTCGACGTCGGGTGGAACGGTACCGCACAGGAAATGCTCGTGCGTGCGTTGCAGGGGCTCATGGATATCGATCTGCATGGCTACTATTTCTGCCTGAACGACTCGGAGCAGACCCGGGCGCGTGAACGGACTATGCGAATGAGCGCGCTGCTGTCGCGGACGTCGATCGATCCTGCACGTCTCGCAAAAGTATATGCGAACCGAGTGGCGGTCGAACTGTTCTTCTCGGCGCCGCACGATGCGGTGATCGGTTACGAACCCGCATCGGATGGCCAAGTCGGATCGGTCGAAGATCCAGGGCGTGATCCGATGCCACGGCAGCGCGACATATCGAACGAAATCGTCGCCGGTATGCTGGCTTTCGGCCGACAGTTCAGGGCGATGAGAGCGCTGTTGGAATTAAAGGAAGATCCGCTCGATACAGTGGCTCCGCTCATTCGTTATGTCGAGCGCATCGATCAGGCATCGCTCGAACTGCTGGCTGGAGTCGAAAATTTCGACGCTTGGGCCAGCACACGCAATGCACGCATGAATCTGACGAGTTATATCGAAGGAAGCGCAGTCGAATAACAGTGAGAGTAACGGGGGCTGGTATGGCTGCGTCCGCAGCTATTCGGCCGGCCTTCCATACTCAGGCTGGACTGTGTCCGATAACTGTCGAAGTGCCAATCGATTCGTAAAGTTAACCGCACTTTTACTGGGATATTTGAGCCGGGGGAATCGATGAACCCGCAAGCCCGGCATAGATTGCCACGGTCGGTTCGTATGCGTGACGACAATAAGGTCCGGCGGCATTCGATCGCGCACGGTAACGTTTCGTTATTGAGCGTGAACCCACGCAGACCAGTTTTCTACAATTGTGTGCAGCCCCGGGCCGGGTTCGGGTAGATTTCCGTCAAGGATCGCTGCAACGGTGGACAGTGACACATGCGTTTCAAAGGAGAAGACTCTCTCCATGCATACTGAACGTGTCAATGGCTCTTGATGTGAGAAGTCGGTCAGCCGCACGCGATTCAGTTCGTGAGCGCTGCAAATCTCGAGATTCGATGTCGAGAATCGCTCGCGCAGCGCGTCGCGAAGGTTGCGGGAAATCGCAGGCTGTTCCGACACGTGCGAGCAGAGGTGATGGACCGCGGCGATTTCGTTTTCCTGAAGTGGCCGTTCGACGCGATTCCGATAGAAGTTCGTCAGTGCATCGACCAGTGTATCCCGTTGATTCGCGTGTGGTACCTCAATGTGAATGGGTTTCACGATATCTACGGCGTTGAGGAAATCGGCGGCAATCGAACCGTTGGCGCAGGCATCATAGTTTCGGAGCACTATTCTGAGCCCCGGAATCGACGACATGGTTCGGAGGGCAATTACGTAGTCGAAATGGAAGATCCATTCCTTGAGCCGAAGCGATCCATTCGAGAGTACATCCATCGCATAAATGGAAAACTCTTCGCCGAACCCATGTTTCAGCATCTCCAAGTATAAGGATTCGAGGTACGACGCCTGGTTGCGAAGGTAGATGATCGCGACGGGCTCCAAATTACATCGCTCTGCCATTTGCAGAAGTGGGCCCCATCTTTCAGGGCGGGTGAGCGAGCTTTCGAAATCCTCTGAAGACAACACAACGTCGCCATCGAAGGATGAGACTTCGTCGAATAGCCTGTCCAGGGTGCCGAAGGATCGGTTGAAACGACGATCCCGCGCCAATTGCCACGCGATGTTGTGATGGCCGCTCACATCCGACAGACGCCCAGTGCGCGGATATAAGAGGCCCATTGAGCGCATTTTTTCGCTGTTGTTACTGAATGCGGCCTGCAAGGCTGTCGTTGCCGTCTTGTGAAGGCCGCAATGGACGAAGAGCTTTCTGGCCATGGTTCACTTCAAATAACGGTTATCCCTTGAAATGGGTGCTGTCGGATATCGATCGAGCCTAGTGTTGAACGGTGAACGTGATTCGAGACAGTATGGTTTCGGCGCGATTCTTGTATGTGTGATCTCGGCGGGTTCGTTGTTGCGCGGCCAGTGCGATGTCCATTGCCCGTTTTGGGTCATCTCGTAGCATCTCGATATGTCGGCGAAGTTCCTCGGGTGAATCGAACAACAGGATTTCTGCGTTCTGTTCGCTGTAGTAGTCGTCGATTTCAAGCCCTTCGACAAACATGCACTGTACGGTACCTGCGGCGGCGGCTTCGAAAGTACGAGGGCCGGGCGTAGATGCGTCGAGCTTGAAGCGCTCGTTAGCCAGATCGAGACGGCGGCCCATGTTCAATGTGACGAGGGATGTGGCGTGTAGTTTCGGAAGATCGGCGTTCGGTACCCTGCGATTTGCAGCAAAAGGCAAATCGTCTGGCCACTCGGCGCCGAGAACTTCCACTTTGAATCCATCAAGAGAACTTGCACAGTCTCGCAGCAGTTGAATGCGATTCGCAAAGCCTACGCCACAGAAGAAGACGTCGCGAGACTTTGTTTGCCCCGGCTCTTGGAAATGAGCATCGAGATCTGCGGCGAGCGGTAGATGATGTACGTTCGGATGGTCGTAGTGCGTTGAACTCCAGCGGTCGTTCGAAAATACGATATCGGCCAACGGAATGATCTTCTGTGAATAGTCGAACTCATATGGGTCGTCATGCAGCCAGAAGGCGACACAGGCGCCAGTATCGAGTGCGACCTGCTTGAGATCGAGGTAATGGCAAACGGAAGGCATGCATGATCCGAACACAATGATCAAATTGGGGTGGGTCGAACGTGCGAGTGTTGCGGCGCTTTCGAGCGAACATGCTTGAACACTCGTCACACCAGGTAGACCCTTGAATCCGTTTGCGACGTAACCGCGCAAGGTGGCGTTGTTGTTGATCGAGTCAGGCGACGCGCCAGAAATGAGTACGTTCATTGCGTAGGTCATCGCGAGGTGCGAATACGATTAGTCAGGATGCGCACGGTCGGGCGAAGTCCGTTTGTCTTGTAGAAATGATGCAGGCGCCGAATCTGTGTCAGATAGGATGGCCCGATGATCGACTGCGCGGTTCCGAGTTGCCAATTGGGCGATGGGAGAACGACACCCAACTCTTGAATCGGGGGATGTGTCAGAGGAACATCCTTCATCAGCGCACGAGGAGTATCGTCGAGCAACACTGAATATTCCCTGCGAAGCAGTTCGGCATGCCGGGAAAGTTGCGAGTAGTTCGCTTCGGTCGCACCGCTCCTCAGCGACTCAAGCAGGTCGGGCGCGTTAGCAAGGGCATGGATCGAATCAATGAGCGAGCCTTCGTCGTTCGGCTTGATCTTGATACCGTTCACCATGTGTGTGACACGTTCACCTAGTGCGCCTATATCCGCTACGATCGGTACCAAGCCGAGTTGCCATGCCTCGGACAAGGTAAGGCAGTAGGTTTCAGGCCAGATCGAGACGTGAAGGGATACTTGGCATTCGCGAAGCGCGTCGGGTAATTTGCCGACGTCGTACGTACCGTGAACGGTGATGTTCTTGTGCTTGTTCCGGTTCGACAGCCAGTCGTACTGCGGATCTACGCGCCCGAAGATATGAAATTCGACGGGAGCGGTTGCGAGCGAGGGTAGTGCTCGCGCTAGCACGTCGCCGCCTTTCTGGAACGTGAGATTGCCGAGTAGCGCTATTTTCAGTGGTCGTGCCGTGTGGTGTTGTCGCTGGATACTGCCGTCCGGGATAGGAACCGGCAGTACTC
Source organism: Burkholderia sp. MSMB1835 (assembly GCF_001526365.1). NCBI lineage: Bacteria > Pseudomonadati > Pseudomonadota > Betaproteobacteria > Burkholderiales > Burkholderiaceae > Burkholderia > Burkholderia sp. MSMB1835. The sequence goes on along the minus strand of NZ_LOYP01000054.1, from coordinate 445,484 downwards.
GCGTGTGCTGATGCTGTCGGACAGCTGGATAGATCTGCGCGAACGTTTGCTTGCTATATTCGGTGTTGAACACGAGCATGTCCAGATGACGCAGCACGTCGTTCCAGAAATTCCTGCGTGCGGCCTGCGATCCGCTGGCGATATTGTGTTTGTTTCCCAGGCAAACATCGCATTGCGAAATCGAGACGTCGGGAGCGCCGCAAAACTCCTTCTTGTAAGACAACAGGTTGAATTCATGACACACCCCGAAGAAGTCGTGGGCTGTGAACGCGGTCGGAATGCCGAGGTGCTTGGCAACGTGCGCAAGCGACGGGACGTGTCCGACGAAGTGATGGAAGTGGACCAAATCGACGCCGTGATCGCGAAGCACTTCGCGGAACGCGCGTTCACGTTCATCGCACGTCAGCAGCGCAGGCGAGTAACCGGTGCTGAACTGGTAACGCGCAATTTCTTCGTAGCTATCAGAAAGTACACAGGTCGAATTTTTCCGTCCACGCATGTCGGGGGCGTAAAACAGGATCTTCCAGTTTTCTGGCAGCGATTGCTTTAGATAGTCGAGATAGACTTCCACTCCGCCGAAATTGCCTCGGCTGGGAATGTTGTGGGTGACGAAGAGCAGTGTATGTGTCTTATCCTGTTTCGACGTGACTGGCCTGACTGGAAGAGTGGCCACGCGAGTCAACATCGTATGGATCCGAGAGTCGTACGTATGCTGTTCAAGTGCGCGTTTGCGAGCCGCCTCGGCGATCGTATTACGGTATGGTCGGTTGTTGACGAGTTCGGTCGCTTTCTCGAGGAAGTCCAGCTCCGAGGAGAAAAGTATGACCTCCTTGCCGGGCTCAAACGATTGGTCGATTTCTGCCAGTGACTCGTGAATCATTTGTGCCCCACCAGCCAGCGCAGCCTCGAACAAACGGGGTGGCGGCGTTTCCGCAAACTCGCGTCCTCCGGATGCCGAAAAAACGCGAGGAAGCATTAACGTGATAGCACTGCGATTGACGAATCGCGCGAAGTCGACTGGAGACGTGCGCCACGAAAGCGTGCTCTCCGGCAGGTCGACGCCATGAGGCGGGAGGAACTGGTTCGTCGGCAGCGCAATCTTGCACTTCCAGTCGGTCGGGAAGCGTTTGAGGATCGAACGAAGAAAGGCGCTTCGGTTCGGCCATGCCGTTCCAGCGAAAAACAACTCATACCGCAGCGGACGATCTACCGGACAGACCGGTAGCGAATGGAATTCGGTGGAGCCGGCGAGAGACAGATGATTGCCCTTGCCCCCGTACGCATCGACGCTGGACGAATCGTTCGTGAATACCAGATCGAAGTACTCGGCATGTCGGACATTGATATTGATCTCGTAAGGGTCTTCCGTTACCCACAGAGCGGCTCGTCCGCAGGCCCGGCTGAGTTGAGCGCAGAGCGTGGTGTCCAGTTCCTCGCCGTCGAACGCAATAAACAAGTTGCAACGGTTCTTGACTGCTGCCGACATGGCATCGATAGGATCGGCGTTTGCCACGAATTCGACGTCCGGATGGCGTTTGAGGGCACCGAGCACCGCAAGGCAGATGTAGTGGTTCGGGTTGCGATATTTCGTGTCAAGCAGGAGGACTCGGAACTTGGCCGTATTCATTCGATACTCTCAGGCGATAGCGTCGAGATAACGCCTATTGTTTCCGTGGGGCTGGATCAGCCGCGATATGGAGCGGCGGAGAGGCATATTTTACCTTACGCCTCTTGCGTCATCATCCAGTGGGATCCGACCGCGTACCCCGATATGACGGCGTAGGCGGGCTGTGGGAGGCGGTTCCGACGAAGCGTTCGTCCATGTTCGCGGAAATGTCACGGGGGCGCTAGCGCCGTAACTATTCGCAAATGGTCTTGCCTGTCGCGGCCATATCTGACAAAGCATGCTTTGGAGCGCCAAACGCCCGACGCACTTGGGAAGGCATCGCCGTATGGGGCTCGAGAGCTAGCACGGCTTCAGGAAGTGACCGACGGCGCGCAACCGAGAGAACACCGCTGTTTCCGGGTATGGCGGCGACTATGACGGGCGCGCCAGAAATCCGATGGTGTACTTCTCTGAGCCCCTTCACGCATCGCTTCGCAAGATTGCGAGACTCAGATCCGTTCAATCTGTCGGCCCGCATACAGATGTCACGGTGTTTCGATGCGATAGGTAGGTTGATTGCAACGCAGTTCTGCGTTGGGGTAACCCGAGGTACGCATCAGCAAGGCGGTGTAACGGCACCGGATACGAGCGGCACGAGAATTGGCGCGTTGGCTCGCGGGTGAGGCGTGGTTGTGAAAATTGGACAAGTGCGGTCTCCGGGCGCGATGAATGTGGCACACTTGCCCGTGACCTTACGGATTCTGTTAAAACGTGGTATCTCCTTGCTCCGAGTCTCTTCTTTCTTGTTCGTCCACGCCCAAAGACGAGGTGTTGTCTGTTTCCGTAGTGACCTTTCACTCCGATGCAGCAATGCTTGTGCAGACTTTCTCGAGTTTGCTCGTCGCCTGCCGGGAATTGCGCAAGGCGCATCCCGGGCTTGCCGTCCGTGTTTTCCTGATCGACAACGGAGGCGACGCGGCGAAACTGGCGGTGGCTCGAGACGCTTTTCTTGAGGCGAGCATCGAATGCAGCGTGCTGACAGGTCACGGCAACATCGGTTATGCACGTGGCCATAATTTGTCGGTCGATGTGGTTGAGAGCGACTATCACCTCGTCCTCAACCCCGATATCGATACAACTCCCGATGCGCTGGAGCGAGCGCTCGATTTTCTCGACGCGTATCCGGACGCCGGACTGTTGACGCCGTACATTGGCGAGGACGGAGGAGGCATCCAGTACTTGTGCCGTCGCTTCCCGACCTTATTCGACCTTTTCGCGCGCGGATTTTTACCTGCGCGAATTCGGCAGTTTTTCGACGTACGCCTCGCCCGCTACGAGATGCGCGACGTGATCAACGACCGCGACATCGTCTGGGATCCGCCCATCGTCAGCGGCTGCTTCATGCTGTTCCGCACTGAAGTCCTGAAGAAACTCGGCGGTTTCGACCCGCGCTATTTCCTGTACTTCGAAGACTACGACCTCAGCCTGCGCACCCACGACGTCGCCCGCGTCGCCTACGTCCCGTCGGTGCGCGTGATCCATCACGGCGGCGGCGCATCGCGCAAGGGCTTCGCGCATATCCGGATGTTCGCCGCGTCGGCCTTCAAGTTCTACAACCGCTTCGGCTGGAGGCTGTGGTGAGCCGTCTCGTCGTGACCGGTGCAAACGGCTTCGTCGGTCGCGCGGTCTGCCGCCGCGCGCTGGACGCCGGACATACCGTTACTGCCCTGGTAAGGCGCGCGGGAGGATGCATCGCCGGCGTACGCGAATGGGTGCATGACGCAGCCGATTTCGAAGGCGTGGATGCAGGTTGGCCAGCCGATCTGGTCGCCGACTGTGTGATCCACCTCGCGGCCCGCGTGCACGTGATGCGCGACGAATCGCCCGATCCCGACGCTGCGTTCGACGCGACCAACGTCGCCGGCACCCTGCGTCTCGCCGAGGCGGCGCGCCACCACGGCGTGCGCCGCATCGTCTACGCGAGCAGCATCAAGGCAGTTGGCGAGAACGATGGCGGGGTGCCGTTGTCGGAAACCGCGCGTCCCGGTCCGCAGGATGCGTACGGCCGCTCGAAGCTGCGAGCGGAGCAGCAGCTTGCGCAGTTCGGTGTGTCGAACGGGTTCGAGGTCGTGGTTGTTCGACCACCGCTGGTCTACGGTCCGGCGGTCCGCGCCAACTTTCTGCGCATGATGGACGCGGTTGCGCGTGGGATGCCGCTGCCGCTCGGTTCCATCCCGGCGCGCCGCAGCATCGTCTACGTCGACAACCTGGCCGACGCACTGCTGCAATGCGCGATCGATCCGCGCGCGGCCGGCGAGTGCTTCCACGTCGCCGACGATGACGCGCCGTCGGTCACGAACCTGTTGCGCCTGGTCGGCGATGCACTTGGCAAACCGGCACGCCTGATTGCCGTCCCGTCCGTCGTGCTGCGGGCGCTCGGCGCGCTGACCGGGCGTCGGGCGGCGATCGACCGCCTGACCGGCAGTCTCCAGCTCGATACGGGCCGGATCACGTGCGTACTTGGCTGGCATCCCCCCTATACGACTCGCCAGGGCCTCGAAGCGACCGCCGCATGGTATCGTTCGCGCGATACACAACAATAGTCGACATGCATTTCTCGATTTCCACATGGCCTGCCGCGGTCGTGGTGGCGCTGGTCGCTGCCCTCGCATCGACGGCCGCCCTGCGCATGCTGCTCGCGACCGGCCTCGCATGGCGCCTCGCCACCGACATTCCGAACGACCGTTCGCTCCATACGCTGCCGACGCCGCGGGTCGGCGGATGGGGCATCGTGCCGGTATGCATCGTTGTGCTCCTGGCGCTGGCGCCGCGGTTGTGGCTCATCGTCGCCGCCGCCGCGGGGCTGGCCGCGATGTCGCAGATCGATGACCGGCGCGGGCTGCCGGCACGCGTGCGGTTCTCGGCACATCTTGCGGCGGTCGTCTCGCTGATCGTCGTCTTTCCTGCCGCCGCACCCTGGTGGTTGCTTGCCGGCGTGGGTTTCGCGATGGTCTGGCTGACGAACCTGTACAACTTCATGGATGGCGCGGACGGCCTCGCGGGCGGCATGGCGCTGTTCGGCTTCGGCGCGTACGCGGTCGCGGCGCTGACCGGCCCGACGCCGTCGCCGGATCTGGTCGTGGCCGGGGCGGCTATCTCCGGCGCCGCACTCGGCTTCTTGCTGCTGAATTTCCATCCCGCTCGGCTGTTTCTCGGCGATGCCGGCTCGATTCCGCTCGGATTCCTGGCTGGAGCGCTTGGCTACTGGGGCTGGAGCGGGGGCGTGTGGCCGATCTGGTTCCCGGCGTTGGTGTTTGCGCCCTTTATTGCCGATGCATCTGTAACACTTTTGAGACGTCTGTTACGTGGCGAAAAGTTCTGGCAGGCGCACCGGGAGCACTATTATCAAAGGATGGTCCGGGCGGGCGTAGGTCACCGCCGGACTGCTCTTTATTGGTACCTCATCATGCTCGCAGGCATAATCGTCGCCGTGTGGGCAAAGGGCCGCCCGGAACTGCAGCAGTGGCTGTCGTTCTTCGCGTGGTATGGCGTCCTGGCATGTATCGGATTGGTGATCGACATGCGTTGGCGCCGGTTTCAGTCGGCCGCCGAAAATAACTCTTGAGGTTTCCCGCCGATGTTGCGATCCAAAGCATCATGGCTTTCGCTAAGCGCTTTCCTGTTTGACCTGACGGCGGTCACCGCCGCGTGGTTGTTCGCCTATCTTGTCCGATTCAACGGCAGTATTCCGTCTGATTTCCTTGGCGGCGCGTTGACGGCGCTCGTCTGGGTGCTGCCCGTCTATGCGCTGATGTTCCTCGTGTTCGGCCTGTATCGCGGCCTATGGGTATTCGCGAGCCTTCCCGACCTCGTTCGGATCTCGAAGGCCGTAGTCGGCGGCGGCGTGATCGTGATGATCGGCGCCGTGATGTTCCAGCCGCAGCCGATCATTCCGCGCTCGGTGCTGCTCGTGTCGCCGCTGATGCTGTTCCTGGCGATGGGCGGCGCACGCGCGCTGTATCGCGCGACCAAGGAGTACTACCTGTACGGCGGGCTCGTCGGCAAGGGCAAGCCGGTGCTGGTGCTCGGCGCCGGCACGGCCGGCGCGAGCCTTGCGCGCGAACTGTCGCGCTCCGGCGAATGGCGCCTCGTCGGCCTGCTCGACGACGACGTCACGAAGCAGGGCCGCGAGATCTACGGCTACAAGGTGCTCGGCTCGTTCAACGATCTCAAGCACTGGACCGATGCGATGAAGGTCGAATACGCGATCATCGCGATTCCGTCGGCGTCGGTCGAAACTCAGCGTCGCGTCGCGACCCTGTGCGTGCGCGCCGGCGTCAAGGCGATGGTGCTGCCTTCGCTGACCGCACTGATGCCGGGGCAGGGCTTCCTGTCGCAGGTACGAAGCATCGATCTCGAGGATTTGCTCGGCCGCGATGCGGTGACGATCGACACGCCGCACGTCGAGGCGCTGCTGCGCGGCCGCGTCGTGATGGTGACGGGCGCGGGCGGCTCGATCGGCTCCGAGCTGTGCCGGCAGATCCTGCGCTTCGCGCCGGCGCAGCTCGTTGCGTTCGACCTGTCCGAATACGCGATGTATCGGCTGACCGAGGAGCTGCGCGAGCGCTTCCCCGATCTTCCCGTCCTGCCGATCATCGGCGATGCGAAGGATTCGCTGCTGCTCGACCAGGTGATGTCGCGCCATGCGCCGCACATCGTGTTCCATGCGGCCGCCTACAAGCACGTGCCGTTGATGGAAGAGCACAACGCATGGCAGGCGCTGCGCAACAACGTGCTCGGCACCTATCGCGTGGCGCGGGCGGCGATCCGCCACGACGTGCGTCATTTCGTGCTGATCTCGACCGACAAGGCCGTCAATCCGACCAACGTGATGGGCGCGAGCAAGCGCCTCGCCGAAATGGCGTGCCAGGCGTTGCAGCAGACGAGCGGGCGCACGCAGTTCGAGACGGTGCGATTCGGCAACGTGCTCGGCAGCGCGGGCAGCGTGATCCCGAAGTTCCAGCAGCAGATCGCGAAGGGGGGCCCGGTGACGGTCACGCATCCGGAAATCACGCGTTTCTTCATGACGATTCCGGAAGCGTCGCAGCTCGTGCTGCAGGCGTCGAGCATGGGGCAGGGCGGCGAGATCTTCATTCTCGACATGGGCGAGCCGGTGAAGATCGTCGATCTCGCGTGCGACCTGATCCGCCTGTACGGCTTCTCGGAAGAGCAGATCCGCATCGAGTTCACCGGGCTGCGGCCGGGCGAGAAGCTGTACGAGGAACTGCTGGCGGACGATGAGGCGACGACGCGTACGCCGCACCCGAAACTGCGGATCGCGCGCGCGCGCGAAGTACCGGACAACCTGCTCGATGAATTGCTGCCGTGGTTGATGCAGCATCGCGTGTTGTCCGACGACGAAGTGCGGCGCGATCTGCGGCGCTGGGTGCCGGAATACCAGACGGCCGTTGCTCCCGTGTTGCAGAGCGTGCCGTCGGTGCGCGTCGCATCCAACGGGTGACGCGATCAGGCTGTGAGCCGCGCACGTTGAGACGAACAAAAAAGCGCCCGGCATGGGCGCTTTTTTTGTCTGGAAGCGGCGTATCGCTCAGCGGCTCTGTCGGTGCTTGCGCACGACCATCCATCTGGGCGCCCTGAACCGCACGATGCTGAGATAAAGCCAGACATAAGTGAGCGCGAACAGCACGACGAACACGAACAAATGCACCGTATGCCGCCAGAACAGCGTCGCCGGAATCACCGCGACGAGGCACAGCAGCCACAGATAAGGTGAAGTCAGCGAATTGCGTCGCGTCAGATCGTGCGCATGCTTCGTCCCCACGGCCCACCGCATCAGCCGCTTGTACACGAGCATATGCAGGTGCACGCCGTCCGGAATCCCCGGCGACATCCCGCGAATGAACTTCTTCCGGTAGATCGAGAAGCAGGTCTCGAAGATCGGATACATGAACAGCAGCACCGGGTACCACGCGGACACTTCGCGATTGCGCATCACGAGCATGATCGCGAGTTCCGCGAGCATGAACCCGATGAAATACGCGCCGCCGTCGCCGAGGAAGATCAGCCCGGCCGGGAAATTCCACAGGAAGAAGCCGAGCACGGCGCCCATCATGATGATCGACGCGGACATCACGACCGGGTCGTTGACGTGGAACGCGACGTACGCGAGCGACGCGAACATCATGAAGCTGACCATCGATGCGAGCCCGTTGAAGCCGTCGATGATGTTGATCGCATTCGCGAGCGCCGCGACCGCGAGCACCGTGATGAACGCCGAGATGGCGACATACCCGAGCAGGAAATCGAGCGGCGGCACGCTGATGCGCTTGACCGCGATGCCCATCAGCCAGAACGCCAGCGCGGCCGCGCCCATCGTGCAGAGCAGCCGCGCGCGCGGCGACACGCGCTTGGTCAGGTCCTCGACGAGGCCGGACAGGAACGCCGGCAACCCGCAGGCAGCGATCCCGAGAATGCTGCCGGCGATCGTCGGATAGCGCCGCGAGACGAGCAGCCCGGCCACGACGACCCCGGCGAGGATCCCGATGCCCCCCACTCGCGGCACCGGCCGCACGTGGAATTTCTGCACGCCGGCCAGGTCGCTGTCGATCGAGAATTTCTCGTGAAGGTGCGCGTAGCGCACGATGAACAGCGTGACGAGCAAGGAGACGATGAAGCCGGACGCGAAGCTGAGCATGGGATCGCTCGAAAAATGGACAGCGGATTATACAAAACCGCGCGGGTTCCCCTCCTGCCATCGCCAGTGGTCGGCACACATTTCCTCGATGCCGAGCGTCGCACGCCAGCCGATGATGTCGGCCGCGGCCTGCGGGTTCGCATAGCACTCGGCGATGTCGCCCGGGCGGCGCGCGACGAGTTCGTACGGCACCGGGCGGCCCGACGCCTTCTCGAACGCACGCACGACTTCCAGCACGCTGTAGCCCTGGCCGGTGCCGAGGTTCACGACGAAGCTCGCGTCGCGCCTGGCGAGCGCGTCGAGCGCGGCGATGTGCCCCTTCGCGAGATCGACGACGTGGATGTAGTCGCGCACGCCGGTGCCGTCCGGCGTCGGGTAGTCGGAGCCGAACACGCGCAGCTTCTCCAGCTTGCCGACCGCAACCTGCGCGACGTACGGCATCAGGTTGTTCGGAATGCCGGCCGGATCTTCGCCGATCAGCCCGCTCGCATGGGCGCCGACGGGGTTGAAGTAGCGCAGCGTCGCGATGCGCCACGACGGGTCCGAGACCTCGAGATCGCGCAGGATCTGCTCGGCGATCAGCTTCGACTGGCCGTACGGGTTGGTCGCGGACAGCGGGAACGATTCGTCGATCGGCGAGCGGTCGGGCACGCCGTACACGGTCGCGGACGAACTGAACACGAACTGCCTGACGTTGCGCTCGCGCATGACCTTGAGCACGGCGAGCAGGCCGCCGATGTTGTTCTGGTAGTACTCGAGCGGCTTCGCGACCGATTCGCCGACGGCCTTGAGCGCCGCGAAGTGAATCGTGCCGGTGATCGGGTGCGCGTCGAACACCTTCGCGAGCGCGGCTTCGTCGCACACGTCGACCTGGTGGAACGCGGGCGTCTTGCCCGTGATCTGCTCGATGCGGCGCACGGACTCGGCCTTGCTGTTGACGAGGTTGTCGACGATCACGACGTCGTAGCCGTTGTCGAGCAGTTCGACGGCCGTGTGCGAGCCGATATAGCCGGCGCCGCCGGTGACGAGGATGGTGCCTTTAGCGGTCATTGCTGATGCGCTCCTTCAGAGTGTGAATCCTGTCAACGAATGGATGGTCTCCCTGTAGCGTTCGACGACCTGCTGTTCGTCGAATTCCGCCGCGACCTTGTGCCGGCCGCGTGCGCCCATCGCCGCACGGCCTTGCGGCCCGAGCGCGATCATGCGATTCAGTTGCTCCGCGAGGCTCCCGCTGTCGCGCACGCGGCACAGGAAGCCCGTTTCGCCGTCGGCGACGACGTCGCGGCAGCCCGGCACGTCGGTCGCGACGATCGGCCGCCCCATCGCCGATGCCTCCATCAGCGTGCGCGGCACGCCTTCGCGGTACGACGGCAGCACGACGCAATCGGCCGCCGCGATGTGCGGGCGCACGTCGTGCGCTTCGCCGAGATATTCGACGATGCCTTCGCCGACCCACGCGTCGACATCCGCGCGACCGATCGCGCTCGGATTGTCGACGCCGAGCGGCCCGAGCAGCTGGAAGCGCGCGTTCGGGACGCGCTCGCGCACGCGGCGCGCGGCTTCGACGTATTCGCGCACGCCCTTGTCCCACAGGAGGCGGCCGATCAGGATGAAGACGGGCGCGTCGCCGGCGGGCAGCGGCACGGGCGCGAACTGGTCGAGATCGACGCCTTCGCCGTGCAGCAGCCGCGCGCGCTCGGGATGCGCGAGCAGCCGTTCGTCGGCGAAGGTCGCGAGATCGTCGCGGTTCAGGAACCAGACTTCGCGCGGAAAGCGGAACGCGAACCGGTACAGGCGTTTCGCGACGCTCGCCGCGCGGCTCTTCTGGATGAATACGTAACCGAGCCCCGTCGTCACCGCGATCGACGGCACGCGCGCGAGCCATGCGGCCACCGAGCCGTAGATGTTCGGCTTGATCGTGTAATGGAACACGAGATCGGGCCGCAGCGCGCGGTAGTGGCGCACCAGCGCGGCGAGCGTGCCGAGATCCTCGCGCGGGCTCGTGCCTTTCGACGCGACCGCGAGCGCCACGTAGCGGCAGCCCATCTGCTCGAGCAGCGGCACCGTGCGGTCGTGCGGCGCGATCACGACGACCTCGGCGCCGCGCGCGACGAGCGCACGGATCAGCCCGTGGCGGTACGTGTAGATCGCCCAGGCCGTGTTGCAGACGAGCGCGATGCGCAGCGGGGAGGTGGCGGACATGAAAAAAAGAAAAAATAAAGCGTCGAAATTGCCGAGCGGGCCGGATACGCGTCAGGCGGACGGCCGCGCGGCGAACAGCGTCTGCTTGATCCGCTGCAGCGTACGGTACGGCGTCACGAAATGCAGCAGGTTCTTGGCGAGGCCGGCCCAGTCGTACGGGTTCAGCACGTTGAAGTGGCGCAGCAGCAGCGTGAGCGTCGACACCAGCTGGCGCCGGCGTTTGGTCGCGCTGATCCCGCCCTCGTTAAGCTCGTAATACAGGCCGAGTTCCGGCAGGTTCGCGCAATCGTAGCGTTGCATTAACCGTAAAAAAAGATCGAGATCCTCGGCCGCGCGGTACTTCGCGCGATAGTTGCCCACTTCGCGCACGGCGTCGATGCGCAACATGACCGACGGATGCACGAGCGGCGAGCGCAGGAAGCGGGTGCGGCGCAGCGTGCGCGGATCGGCGGGCGGCGTCAGCATGAAGCGCGGCTCGCCGGCGCGCGACACGACCTGCGTCCACATGCCGACGCAGGCCACGCGCGGGTGGGCGCCGAGATAGGCGCGCTCTTTCGCGAGGCGCTGCGGCGCGGCGAGATCGCCCGCGTCGATGCGGGCCGCGTAGCGGAAACCGCGCGCCGCGAGCGCATCGATGCCGGCCGCCAGCGCGCGTTCGATGCCGCCGTTGCGCGGCATGCGCAGCACGTCGATCGACAGGCCCGGCAAGTCGGGCGCGACGATCGGCGGCGTGCTGCCGTCGTCGACGATCAGCACGTGCACGGGCGCATCCTCGCGAAACGACGCGAGGGTGCGGACGACGTCGTCGTGCCCGTTGTAGGCCGGCATCAGCACGGCCACGTCGTCGAGCGGGGGCGGGCAATCGGGGGACGTCATGTTCGCAGCTTGAAACGGATGTAATAAAAGTTGACGGCGGCGGCGGCCAGGTAGCCGGCCGCCAGCCCGACGAGCGCGCCGTACAGGCCGAGCCGCGGGATCGCGAACAGGTTGACGAGCGCGGCGATCGCCAGCGCGAGCAGCCATTTCGTCAGCAACACGAATTTTGCTTGATATTTGAGAACGATAAGATTGCCTATCGCCTCGATGCCGGCCGGCACGGACAGCCAGACGGCCCAGCGGAAGATGTCGACCGACGCCTCGTAGCCGCGGCCGAACACCTTGCCGACGATCAGCGGGGCGGCCGCGTCGAGCACGAGCGCGCCGGCGGTCATCAGGCCGGCCGTCATCGCGATCAGCCGGACGATGTTGCGGCGCAGCCGGGCGACGTCCTGCACGCGGTAGACGAAGGCGGGCGCGATCGTCTGCGCGAGCATCAGCGCGAGGGTGATCCAGTTCTCGTTGAGCTGCTGCGCGGCCGAATAGCGGCCGAGGTCGGCGAACGACACGTGGCGCTCGAGCATCAGGCGGTCGAGCTTCAGGAACAGGTACATGCAGATGAGACCGAGCCAGAACACGGTGCCGGCCGTCGCAAAGTGCCGGAACAGCGGGGTATCGAACGTCCAGCCGAGCGCACCGCCGTTACGGTGACGGTAGTACAGCAGCAGTGCGAAGCCGATCGCGGCGGCTTCCAGCGCCCACAGCCACGCGAAGCGGGCGGGGCCGGCGGCCGCGCGCACCAGCAGCCAGACGAGCAGCGCCTTGGCGAGCGCGGTGACCATGCTGGTGACGAGCTGCGGCTTGCTGTAGGTCATGCTCTGCAGCCACGCGTTGATCACGCCGACGAACGGCTCGCGGAACACCATCGTGACCGCCAGGCCCGCGAGCATCGCGCCGACCAGCGGGTCGAAGGCGCCCGCGGCGATCGCGATCCAGGTCGCGACGAGCGCGGCGGCCGACACGGCGATGCGCAGCACGAACGCGCTGCCGAGCACCGCGCCGAGCTGGGCGGGCGGGCGCTGGACGATGGTCGGGACGAGGATTTCCGCGCCGCACACCCAGGTGAGCGGCGCCAGTACCAGGAGAAGCGTATTCGCATACTGCCATTTGCCGAACACATCTGGCCCGAAATAACGGGCCAGCAGGCCGCTGATCGCGATCGCGACGCCGATCTGCGTGAGCCGTTCGAGCCCCAGCCAGACGAGGTTCGCGACGGCCTTCGCGACGTCCGGGTTGCCGAAGCGCTTCAGCATGCGCGGCAGCGGCGGCGCGCGCGGCGGGCGGCCGGAAACGGCGGGTGGGCGGCGGCGGGACGGCTAGGCATTAAAATGGGCGACATGCGCGTCATCAAAACCCGCGATTATAAGTGGGATCGCGGCTGCTCCAGCCGTTGCTCGCCGTGTCGTGCCGGCAGGCACGTATCATGTGCGGGACCCGCGAGCGGCGGCCGCGCAAGCCAGACAATTTTCCATGCACGCAACCGAGAGAAGAGAATCGATGATCTCCCAATCCATCTTCAAGGCATATGACATTCGTGGCGTGGTCGGCAAGACACTCGACGTCGACACCGCGCGCGGCATCGGTCGGGCATTCGGCAGCGAAGTGCGTGCGCAGGGCGGCGATGCGGTCGTCGTCGCGCGCGACGGCCGCCTGTCCGGGCCGGAGCTGGTCGGCGCGCTGGCCGACGGCCTGCGTGCGGCCGGGGTCGACGTCGTGGACGTCGGCATGGTGCCGACGCCGGTCGGTTATTTCGCGGCGAACGTGCCGCTGGCGCTGAAGGGCGGCGAGCGCCGCGTCGATTCGTGCATCGTCGTCACGGGCAGTCACAACCCGCCCGACTACAACGGCTTCAAGATGGTGCTGCGCGGCGCCGCGATTTACGGCGAGCAGATCCAGGCGCTGTACCGCCGCATCGTCGACGAGCGGTTCGAGACGGGCAGCGGCACGTATGAAGCGATCGACGTCGCGGATCAATACATCGCACGCATCGTCGGCGACGTGAAGCTCGCCCGGCCGCTGAAGCTCGTGGTCGATGCCGGCAACGGTGTCGCGGGCCCGCTCGCGACGCGCCTGTTCAAGGCGCTCGGCTGCGAACTCGTCGAGCGCTTCACCGACATCGACGGCACGTTCCCGAACCACCACCCCGATCCGGCCCACCCGGAAAACCTGCAGGACGTGATCCAGGCGCTGAAGGACACCGATGCGGAGCTCGGCTTCGCGTTCGACGGCGACGGCGACCGCCTGGGCGTCGTCACGAAGGACGGTCAGATCATCTATCCGGACCGCCAGTTGATGCTGTTCGCGGAAGAGGTGCTGTCGCGCAATCCGGGCGCGCAGATCATCTACGACGTGAAGTGCACGCGCCACCTCGCGCAGTGGGTGAAGTCGAAGGGCGGCGAGCCGCTGATGTGGAAGACGGGCCACTCGCTCGTGAAGGCGAAGCTGCGCGAGACCGGTGCGCCGCTCGCCGGCGAAATGAGCGGCCACGTGTTCTTCAAGGATCGCTGGTACGGCTTCGACGACGGCCTGTACACCGGTGCACGGCTGCTCGAGATCCTCGCGAAGACGGCCGATCCGAGCGCGCTGCTCAACAGCCTGCCGGACGCGATGAGCACGCCCGAACTGCAGCTCTGGCTCGACGAAGGCGAGAATTTCCGCCTGATCGACAAGCTGCAGAAAGAGGCGAAGTTCGACGGCGCCGAGGAAGTCGTGACGATCGACGGCCTGCGCGTCGAGTACCCGGACGGCTTCGGCCTCGCGCGTTCGTCGAACACGACGCCGGTCGTCGTGATGCGTTTCGAGGCCGAGACGCAGGAAGGGCTCAAGCGCATCCAGGAAGACTTCCGCCGCGTGCTGACGGCCGCGAAGCCGGACGTCAAGCTGCCGTTCTGAGCGCCGGCGGCCGGCGGGCCGCCCGTACGACGGCCGTTCGTCGGCCGTGCTCGTCCCGAAAAGCGGCGCGCGCCCCCGGCGCGCGGCCGCTTTTTGTCTATCCGGCCCTTCGGCCGGGATAAAATCCCCCCTTTATGTCCGTCGCCGGCTGCCAGCCGGCGTTTTTTCAGCGTGCAAAAGATCCTGATCGTGCGCGTGTCGTCGCTGGGCGACGTCGTGCACAACATGCCGGTGATCGCCGATATCCGGCGCCGTCACCCCGATGCGCAGATCGACTGGCTCGTCGAGGAAAGCTTCGTCGACCTCGTGCGGCTCGTCGACGGCGTGCGCAACGTGCTGCCGTTCTCGCTGCGCCGCTGGCGCAAGAAGCCGTTCTCGGGCGCGACGTGGCGCGAGATTCGCGCCTTCCGCCGGCGCCTCGCGGCCGAGCAGTACGACCTCGTGATCGACTGCCAGGGCCTCATCAAGACGGCGTGGGTCGCGAGCTGGGCGCGCGGCCCGCTCGTCGGGCTCGGCAACCGCACCGACGGCGCCGGCTACGAATGGCCGGTGCGTTTCTTCTACCGCAAGCGCGTGCCGATCGCGCCGCGCACGCACGTGGTCGAGCGCTCGCGCCAGCTCGTCGCGGCCGCGCTGGACGACCCGGCGCCGACCCCGGCCGATCCGGTCGAATTCGGCCTCGACACGCGCGCGGCGGCGCTCGCGGTAGCCGCGCTCGGCCTGAACCTGCCGGTGCCGTACGTCGTGTTCGTCCATGCGACGTCGCGCGCCGACAAGCAGTGGCCGGACGCCGCATGGATCGAGCTCGGCCAGGCGCTCGTGCGGCGCGGTGCGTCGCTCGTGCTGCCGTGGGGCAACGACGCGGAGCGCGCGACCAGCGAGCGGCTCGCGAAGGAATTCGGCGCGGCGGCGATCGTGCCGCCGAAGCTGTCGCTGCCGGCCGTGGTCGGGCTGATCGACGGTGCGGCCGCGACGGTCGGGGTTGATACAGGTCTGGTTCACATCGCGGCCGCGCTGAAGCGTCCGACGATCGAACTGTACAATTTCGCGACGGCCTGGCGGACCGGCGGCTACTGGTCGCCGAACGTCGTCAATCTCGGCACGGCGGGGCAGCCCCCGTCGATCGCGCAGGTGAAGTCGGCGCTCGCGGGCTTCGGTCTCCTGTAACGCTGTCCACACGCGAACCGATCATGAGCGAATCCCAGATCATCGAAGTCCCGTCCGCCGACTGGAGCGGACACAACCTGTCGGCGCCGCGCGAGCAGTTGCTGGCCGCGGTCGAGGAAGGCAAGGTGCTGTATTTCCCGCACCTGCGCTTCGCGATCGAAGGCGGCGAGGAAGCGCTGCTCGATCCGGCGCTCGCCGATCCGAAACGCAAGAACATCAGCCTCGCGCCGAACGGCGGCGCGCTCGCCGGCGTGCTCGGCGACAGCGTCACGCAATCGGCCGTGCGCGCGCTCGTCGCGCGCTTCCAGCAGCAGGCCGGCACGCTCGTCGACGGCCTCTTTCCCGAATACCGCGGCAAGCTGCGCGTCGCGCCGACGAGCCTGCGGCTGATGCAGGTCGAGACGCGCCAGACGTCGTGGCGCAAGGACGACAGCCGGCTGCACGTCGACGCGTTCCCGTCGCGGCCGAACTACGGCGAGCGCATCCTGCGCGTGTTCACGAACGTGAATCCGGCCGGCGTGCCGCGCGTGTGGCGGGTCGGCGAGCCGTTCGAGGACGTCGCGAAGCGTTTCCTGCCGACGATCCGGCCGCAGCTCCCGGGCTCGGCGTGGCTGCTGAACCTGCTGCACGTGACGAAATCGCCGCGCAGCGCGTACGACCATCTGATGCTGAACCTGCACGACGGGATGAAGGCCGATCTCGACTATCAGAAGACTTGCCCGCAGCAAACGATGCCGTTTCCGCCGGGCAGCGTGTGGATATGTTTCTCGGATCAGACTTCGCACGCTGTGATGTCCGGCCAGTTCATGCTCGAGCAGACCTTCTTCCTGCCGGTCGATGCGATGGTCCGCCGCGAGTGCGCGCCGCTCGGCATTCTCGAACGCCTGACGGGCAGGGCGCTGGTTTGAGCGCGCACCTGCTTCGACGCCACACCCGGGCGGCCGCATGCTGAGGGCGATCTATCGCGCGCTGTGGTGGCTCGTCGCGCCGGCCGCGGTCATCCGGCTCTACGTGCGCTCGCGCAAGGAGCGCGGCTATCGCGAGCATATCGGCGAGCGCTTCGGCCACGTCGCGGGCCGCTCGCGCGACGACCGCGCGCCGCTGATCTGGGTGCATGCGGTGTCGGTCGGCGAGACGCGCGCGGCGCAGCCGTTGATCGATGCGCTGCTGCGTGCGCGTCCCGATGCACGCATCCTGCTCACGCACATGACGCCGAGCGGCCGCGCGACCGGCGAACAGATCTTCGGCGATCGCGTGCTGCGCTGCTACCTGCCGTACGACATGCCGGGCGCGGTGCGGCGCTTCCTGCACGCATGGCGGCCGACGCTCGGCCTCGTGATGGAAACCGAGGTGTGGCCGACGCTGATCGACGAGTGCCGCCGCGCGGACGTGCCGCTCGTGCTGACCAATGCGCGGATGTCCGCGCGTTCGTTCCGGCGCGCGGCGAAGTTCGGCGCGGCGACGCGCGACGTGTTCGGCGGCTTCTCGCGCGTGCTCGCGCAGAGCCCGGCCGATGCGGAGCGGCTGACGTCGCTCGGCGCACGCAACGTGGCCGTGCTCGGCAACCTGAAGTTCGACATGACGACGCCGCCGGAACTCGCGGCGCGCGGCCATGCGTGGCGCGACGCGATCGGTGCGCGGCCGGTGTGGGTCGCCGCCAGCACGCGCGAGAACGAAGAGGCGCTGGTGCTGCAGGCGTTCGCGGAAATGCGCACGCCCGGCGCGCTGCTGGTGCTCGTGCCGCGTCATCCGCAGCGCTTCGCCGAAGTCGAGGCGCTCGTCGCGCGCAGCGGGCTCAAATGCGTGCGGCGCTCGGTCTGGGCCGCCGATGCGGCCGCGCTCGCGGCGGGCCGTCCGGCCGCCGACCCGCTGCCGGACGACGTGACGGTGCTGCTCGGCGATTCGATGGGCGAGCTCGGCGCGTATTACGCGGCGGCCGACATCGCGTTCATCGGCGGCAGCCTGCTGCCGCTCGGCGGGCAGAACCTGATCGAAGCGTGCGCGGTCGGCGTGCCGGTGCTGATCGGGCCGCACGTGTTCAACTTCACGCAGGCGACCGCCGATGCGGTCGCGGCAGGTGCGGCGATGCAGGTCGAGGATCCGCTCGATCTCGCACACGTGCTCGACGCGCTGTTCGCCGACAAGGCGCGGCGCATCGCGATGGGCGCGGCCGGTGCGGCCTTCGCGTCGCGTCACCGCGGCGCGACCGCGCGCACGGTCGACGTGCTCGCCGCGCTGCTGCCGCCGCCCGAAGCCGGCGCGCGTGCGCTGCCGGACGCCGCCGACGACGCATAGACGGCGGGACGGGCGGCGCGATGCCGCCCGGACACGCGCGGCGGCGTCGCCGCGCGCCGCCACGCGGCTCACACCGTCAGCAAACCCTTCTTCTCGATGAACGCGATCACGTCCGCGACGCCGTCGAGCGCCTTCAGGTTCGTCATCACGTAGGGCCGCTCGCCGCGCATCTTCTTCGTGTCGGACGCCATCACGTCGAGGTTCGCACCGACCAGCGGCGCGAGGTCGGTCTTGTTGATCACGAGCAGGTCGGACTTCGTGATGCCGGGGCCGCCCTTGCGCGGAATCTTCTCGCCGCCGGCGACGTCGATCACGTAGATCGTCAGGTCCGACAGCTCGGGGCTGAAGGTCGCCGCGAGATTGTCGCCGCCCGACTCGATGAACACGATGTCGGCATCGGGAAAGCGCGCGAGCATCCGGTCGACGGCTTCGAGGTTGATCGACGCATCTTCCCGGATCGCCGTGTGCGGGCAGCCGCCCGTCTCGACACCCATGATGCGTTCCTCGGGCAGCGCGCCCGCGACCGTCAGCAGCCGCTGGTCTTCCTTCGTGTAGATGTCGTTCGTGATCGCGACGAGGTCGTAGCGCTCGCGCATCGCCTTGCACAGCATTTCGAGCAGCGTGGTCTTGCCGGAGCCGACGGGGCCGCCGATGCCGACGCGCAGCGGCGGCAGTTTCTTCGTGCGGCGAGCGGAGGAGGGAGCAGGTGCGTTCATGGTCGGGCGATGAGGTTCAGGAGCGGAACAACCGCGAATACTGGGTTTCGTGCCGCGCGGACAGGATGCCGAGCTGCGGCGCGAACGTGTTGACGGCGTCGGGCGGCGTCGCGAGCGCGCGGCGCACGGCCGCGTCGATCGCGCCGCGCAGCGCGACGATGATGCGTTGCCCGGCGAGCTGGCCGAGCGGCACGGCCTTCAGCGCGGCGGACGTCTGGTTCTCGACCCAGCCGAACGCATACGCGGCGAGCGTCGCGTCGGCGCTGGCGTCGTGGGCGGCGGCCGCATACGCGAACGCGGTCGGCAGCGCGACCGGCGACAGCGATGCGAGCGTCGCGCGGCGTGCGGCGTCGCCCCATTCGAGCGACGCGCACAGCTGCGCGAGCGACCAGCCCATCTGTTCGGTTTCGCGGCGCAGTTCGGCCGATTCCCGGCTCGCGACGAACCAGGCGTTTTCTGCGGCGAGCGCGTGCGTGTCGTGCGTCTGCCAGCGCGCGAGCTGGTGCGCGAGGAACGGCAATTCGCCGTGCGCGAGCACGTCGGTCAGGCCGCTCGCGATCCAGTCGCGCGCGGAATCGGCATCGCGGATCAGGTTCGCGTCGAGCGCGGCTTCGAGCCCCTGCGAGTAACTGTACGCGCCGATCGGCAACGCGGGCGACGCGAGGTGCAGCAGCGCGACGAGTTCAGTGGTGGTCATGACCGTGGTGGCCGTGCGTGCAGCCGGGACCATGCTGATGATCGTGATCGTGATCGTGATCGTGATCGTGATCGTGATCGTGATCGTGATCGTGCGAATGCGAATGCGAATGCCCGTGGTGTTCGCCGAACACCTGCTGCGCGAGCGCGTAATCCTCGGCGAACGTCGCGTCGTGTCCGTGCTTGTGGCCGCCGCCGTACGCGCCGGCTTCCGGCTGGAACGGTGCATGCGTGGATTCGACCTGCGTGCCGAGCCGGCGCAGCATGTCCGCGAGCACCGGATCGGCCTCGAGCTTCAGGTAGCCTTCGCCGATCTCGACCGGCGTGTGGCGGTTGCCGAGATGGTACGCGGCGCGCATCAGCGTGAGCGGGTCGGCCGCGCGCACGAGCAGCACGGTTTCGGGCGCCGCGGCGATGCGCACGAGCGCGCCGTCGTCGGCGACGAGCACGTCGCCGTCGCGCAGCACGGTGCCGCGCGGCAGCAGGACCGCGACGTCCTCGCCGGTGTCGAGCGTCGCCGCGAGGCGGCTCTTGCAGCGGGCGTCATAGGCGAGCGTGAGCGTCGGCGCGCGTGCGACGAGCGACGCGGCGAGCTTCACGTTCGGGGCAATGCGTTTGTCGAGGGTGCGCATGAAACCAAGGATTCCGAATCAGAACAGGAAGTAGCGCTGCGCCATCGGCAGCACCGTTGCCGGTTCGCAGGTGAGCAACTGACCGTCGGCGATCACGTCGTAGGTTTCCGGATCGACGCTGATCGACGGGCGCCATGCGTTGTGGATCATGTCGGCCTTCGTCACGGTGCGGCAGTTGCGCACCGGCACGATCCGTTTCGCGAGACCATAGCGCTGCGCGATGCCCGCATCGGCTGCCATCTGCGACACGAACGTCAGAGACGTGCGCGCGAGCGCGCCGCCGCGCGTCGCGAACATCTCGCGATAGTGGACCGGCTGCGGCGTCGGGATCGACGCGTTCGGGTCGCCCATCTGCGCGACGGCGATCATCCCGCCCTTCAGGATCATCGACGGCTTGATCCCGAAGAACGCCGGTTCCCACAGCACGAGGTCGGCCCACTTGCCGGGCTCGATCGAGCCGACTTCGTGCGCGATGCCGTGCGTGAGCGCCGGGTTGATCGTGTATTTCGCGACGTAGCGCTTCGCGCGGAAGTTGTCGTTGCGCGCGCCGTCTTCCGGCAGCGCGCCGCGCTGCACCTTCATCTTGTGCGCGGTCTGCCACGTGCGGATGATCACCTCGCCGACGCGGCCCATCGCCTGCGAGTCGGACGACAGCATCGACAGCGCGCCGAGATCGTGCAGGATGTCCTCGGCCGCGATCGTCTCGCGGCGAATCCGCGATTCGGCGAACGCGAGATCCTCGGCGATCGACGGATCGAGGTGATGGCACACCATCAGCATGTCGAGATGCTCGTCGAGCGTGTTGATCGTGTACGGGCGCGTCGGATTGGTCGACGACGGCAGCACGTTCGCCTCGCCGCACACCTTCAGGATGTCGGGCGCATGGCCGCCGCCCGCGCCTTCGGTGTGATACGTGTGGATCGTGCGGCCCTTGAACGCCGCGACCGTCGATTCGACGAAGCCGGCTTCGTTCAGCGTGTCGGTATGGATCGCGACCTGCGTGTCGGTATCGTCGGCAACCGACAGGCAGTTGTCGATCGCGGCGGGCGTCGTGCCCCAGTCCTCGTGCAGCTTCAGGCCGATCGCACCGGCCGCGATCTGCTCGACGAGCGGCTGCGGCAGGCTCGCATTGCCCTTGCCGAGAAAGCCGAGATTGATCGGCCAGCCGTCGGCGGCCTGCAGCATCCGTTCCATGTGCCACGGGCCCGGCGTGCAGGTCGTCGCGTTGGTGCCGGTGGCCGGCCCCGTGCCGCCGCCGAGCATCGTCGTGACGCCCGATGCGAGTGCCTCGTCGATCTGCTGCGGGCTGATGAAGTGGATGTGCGTGTCGATGCCGCCCGCGGTGACGATCAGCCCTTCGCCGGCGATCACTTCGGTGGCCGCGCCGATCGCGATCGTCACGCCCGGTTGAATGTCGGGGTTGCCGGCCTTGCCGATCGCGGCGATGCGGCCGTGCTTGATCGCGATGTCGGCCTTCACGATACCCCAGTGATCGAGGATCACCGCGTTCGTGACGACCGTGTCGGGCACGTCGGCGGCCACGCGCTGCGACTGGCCCATTCCGTCGCGGATCACTTTCCCGCCGCCGAATTTCACTTCCTCGCCGTAGGTCGTGAAATCGCGCTCGATCTCGATCAGCAGTTCGGTATCGGCGAGCCGGACGCGGTCGCCCGTCGTCGGCCCGAACATTTCCGCGTACGCGCGGCGGCTCAAGCGTAGTGTCATGTTGCTGTTCCTGAAGAGCGGGGCGCGGCTTACAGCGGCCCCATCACCTTGCCCTGAAAACCGTAGACGGCGCGCTCGCCCGCAAGGGCGACGAGCTCGACGGTGCGCGTCTGGCCCGGTTCGAAGCGCACGGCCGTGCCGGCCGCGATGTTGAGCCGGAAGCCGCGCGCGGCCGCGCGGTCGAACGACAAAGCGTCGTTGACCTCGAAGAAGTGATAGTGCGAGCCGACCTGCACCGGGCGATCGCCGGTGTTCGCGACGACGAGCGTCAGTGTTTCGCGGCCCGCGTTCAGTTCGTGCTCGCCGTCGTCGGTGAGGATTTCGCCGGGGATCATGCGTTGCCTCACGGAATCGGGTGGTGGACGGTCACGAGCTTCGTGCCGTCGGGGAAGGTCGCTTCGACCTGGATGTCGGGAATCATTTCCGGCACGCCGTCCATCACGTCGTCGCGCGTGAGCAGCGTCGTGCCGTAGTGCATCACCTCGGCGACCGTCTTGCCGTCGCGCGCGGCTTCCATCAGCGCGGCGGTGATGAACGCGACCGCCTCCGGATAGTTGAGCTTCAGGCCGCGCGCGCGGCGGCGTTCGGCAAGCAGCGCCGCCGTGAAGATCAGCAGCTTGTCCTTTTCGCGGGGAGTCAGTTTCATGAAGGCAAACGTTCAGTAAAACGTAATTTTTGTCGGTGCACCCGTGACCGGACGGACGCACGAGGCATCGTAGCACCGCGCTGTTCGGTGCGCGCCGTGTATCGGTTATGTAAGCAGCAAGGCGCGTGCCATGTGCATCGAATGCAGCGCGATGCGCGTTCGTGGTGCGCGATGCATGAGTAACGTGCGGCGCTCGACGTGGAATGCGCCGAAACGGTGCGTGGCGCGAGCGCGCTCAGGTTTGCCAGAGACGCAGCGGCCGCGCGTCGACGCCGTGCACGATCGGCCGCAACTGCAGCCAGCAATCGGCGAAGTGGCGCTGCAGCGCTTCCATCGACGTCGCGAGCGCACGCACGAGCACGACGCCCGGCGTCACGCAGGTGGCGCCCGCACGTAGCGTGTCGTCGAACGGCATGCGCGCGGCAAGCGATTCGGCGAGCGCGGCGTCGCACGCGGCACCCGCGGCCCACAGCGTGCCGTAGACGGGAAAGCCGGCGAGGCCCTGCAGCGCGCCGCGCAGCGGGTCGCGCGCGTCGAGCAGCGCGCGCTCGGTCCACAGCGGCCGGCCGTCGGCATCGACGAGCGCCGAGGTCGACGCGAGGCGTCCCGCCGACCAGGTTTCGCCGGCCGCCTGCCGGCCGAGCTGCGTCGCGTCCCAGCCGATCGCGCTCGCGCCGGCGCCGAGCGTCACCGTGAAGTCGAGCGACGCGTGCGCGGCGTCGAAGAACAGGTTGTTCTGCGGCAGCCAGTCGAGCTTCGCGTTCTCGCCGACGGTCACGCCGATGCGCTGCGTCGCATCGAGCCCGTTCGACTTGTACCACTTGGTCGCGCCGGGCGTCGTCAGCACCGCGTGCGTGCCGTTGCCGAGCGCGACGTCGATGTCGAGCCGGTCGCCGCCCGCGACGCCACCCGGCGGGTGAACGATCACCGCGTGGCAGATCGCGTCGCCTTCCGGATACAGCGGCCGCTGCACGCGCAGCGGGCCATCGTGCAGCCGGTGAACGAGCGTCGTGCGCGCGCCGTGCCGCTCGAAGCCGAGCTCGAGGCGGCCGCGCCACGACTTGGCGACGGCAGGGCGGGACAGCGGGGCTTGCGAATCGGGGGCGGACATCGGCGGCGAACGGGAAACGAAGGAAACGGGCGTGAAGAACGTGGATGCTACCGGAACAATAATGCAGATGCCGCGTTCGTCGAAAGCACCGCGTGCGCACGCTTCGCGAGCCGGCCGCCCGTGTTTCCTGCGTCGTCATGCGCGGTGCCTACCGCCGTGCCGCGCATCACACCGCGATCAGCTCGCGCACGCCGTTCGTCTCCATGTCGCGCGCATCGCCCCCCGCGACGATCTCGCCGCGGCTCATCACCCAGTAGCGATCGGCGATCGATCGCGCGAAATCGTAATACTGTTCGACGAGCAGCACGGTCATCTTCGATTCGTCGACGAGCTGGCGCAGCGTGCGACCGATGTCCTGGATGATCGACGGCTGGATGCCTTCGGTCGGCTCGTCGAGGATCAGCAACTGCGGCTCGCTCATCAGCGCGCGGCCGATCGCGAGCTGTTGCTGCTGGCCGCCCGACAGGTCGCCGCCGCGCCGTGCGCGCATGTCTTTGAGCACCGGGAACAGGTCGTAGATGCGATCGGGCACCTTCGAGGGCGCCTTGCGGCTCGCCGCGCCGACGAGCAGGTTCTCCTCGACGGTGAGCCGCGGAAAGATGTCGCGGCCCTGCGGCACATACGCGAGCCCGGCCGCGACGCGCGCATACGGCGGCAGTGCGGCGAGCGCGGTGCCGCGCCACGACACGCTGCCGCTCTTCGCGGCGACGACGCCCATCAGGCAGCGCAGCAGCGTGCTCTTGCCGACGCCGTTGCGGCCGAGCAGCACGGTGAGCTTGCCGTCGTCGGCGGCGAGGTTCACGTTGCGCAGGATATGGCTGCCGCCGTAGTACTGGTTCAGCGCTTCGATTTTCAGCATCGCATCATCGTCCGAGGTAAGACTCGATCACCGCGTCGTCTCGCTTGACCTGGTCGAGCGTGCCGTGCGCGAGCACCGCGCCTTCGGCCATCACCGTCACGCGCCCCGTGTCGCCCGCGAGCGCCGCGACGAATTCCATGTCGTGCTCGACGACCATCATCGAGCAGGTGCCGCGCAGCGTGTTCAGCAGCTCGGCGAGCTCCATCGTCTCGTGGTCGGTCATCCCCGCCGCCGGCTCGTCGAGCAGCAGCAGCGCGGGGCGCTGCATCAGCAGCATGCCGATTTCGAGCCGTTGCTTCTGTCCGTGCGACAGTTCGCCGGCCGCGCGATACGCGTGGCTTTCGAGGCCGATCAGCGCGAGCGTCTCCTCGATCTTCGCCTGCGCGGTGCGGTCGAGCCGCGCGCGCAGCGACGCGAGCCAGCCCTTGTCGGTCTGCATCGCGAGTTCGAGGTTTTCCCACACCGGGTGCTGTTCGAACACGGTCGGCTTCTGAAACTTGCGGCCGATGCCCGCACGCGCGATCTCGGGCTCGTTCATCCGCGCGAGGTCGATCGTCTGGCCGAGAAACACCTTGCCCGCATCGGGCCGCGTCTTGCCGGTGATCACGTCCATCATCGTCGTCTTGCCCGCGCCGTTCGGGCCGATCACGCAGCGCAGCTCGCCCGCGTCGATCGCGAGCGACAGCTTCTTCAGCGCGCGAAAGCCGTCGAAGCTCACCTCGATATCCTCGAGATACAGGATCGTGCCGTGCGACGTGTCGATGCCGGGCGGCACGACGCGCCCCATCGACGCGCTGCCGCTGACGGCGAGCAGTTCGTCCTCGGGCGGCGGCGTGAACTGGTAGAGCGCCGTTCCGTTCATGCGCGTTTCCCCTTTGCGAGCACGGTTTCGACGAGGCCCATGATGCCGCGCGGCAGCAACAGCGGCACGAGCACGAAGATCAGGCCGAGGAAGAACAGCCAGTATTCGGCGAAGTATGCGGTGAAGAAACTCTTCGCGCCGTTCACCGCGAACGCGCCGACGATTGGCCCGATTAGCGTGCCGCGCCCGCCCACCGCGACCCAGATCGCCATTTCGATCGAATTGCCCGGCGACATCTCGCCGGGGTTGATGATGCCGACCTGCGGCACGTACAGCGCGCCGGCGATGCCGCACAGCACGGCCGACACGGTCCACACGAACAGCTTGTACGCGAGCGGACTGTAGCCGAGGAACATCAGCCGCGTCTCGCCGTCGCGCACGGCGGTCACCACGCGTCCGAGCTTGCTCGTGACGATCGCGCGCGCGGCGATGAACGCCAGCACGAGCGTCGCGAACGTCAGCAGCAACAGCACCGTGCGCGTACCCGGCGACGTGATCGCGAAGCCGGCGATGCGCTTGAAATCGGTGAAGCCGTTGTTGCCGCCGAAGCCCGTCTCGTTGCGATAGAACAGCAGCATCGCGGCGAACGTCATGGCCTGCGTGATGATCGACAGGTACACGCCTTTCACGCGCGAGCGGAACGTGAAGAAGCCGAACACCCACGCGAGCACGGCCGGCACGAGCACGACGAGCGCGAGCGCCCACGCGAGATGCTGCGTGCCGCTCCAGTACCACGGCAGCTGGTGCCAGTCGAGAAACACCATGAAGTCGGGCAGGTCGCTGCCGTACTTGCCGTCGCGGCCGATCTCGCGCATCAGGTACATGCCGATCGCATAGCCGCCGAGCGCGAAGAACAACCCGTGGCCGAGGCTCAGGATTCCGCAGTAGCCCCACACGAGATCGAGCGCGAGCGCGGCGATCGCGTAGCACATCAGCTTGCCGGCGAGCGTCATCGTGTACGCGGAAAGATGCAGCGCGCTGGTTTCCGGCACGACGAGCGCGGCGAGCGGCACGCCGATGCCGATCGCCACGCACAGCGCGACGAGCGCGAGCCAGGCGCGGCGCGACAGCAGCGCCGGGCGGGGCGGCAGACCGAGCGCGAAGCCGTCCGCCGCGCGCGCGCCGGCGGCGGGCTTCGACGTATCGGTGACCGGGTTCGGCATCGAATCGGTGAATGAAGTCACGTCAAGCCTCCGCGCTGCGGCCCTTCGGGGCGAACATGCCCTGCGGGCGTTTCTGGATGAACAGCACGATCATCGCGAGCACCGCGATCTTCGCGAGCACGGCGCCCCAGAACGGTTCGATCGCCTTGCTCGCGAGACCGAGCCCGAAGCCGCCGAGCACGGTGCCGGCGATCTGCCCGACGCCGCCGAGCACGACGGCCATGAACGAATCGATGATGTAGTTCTGGCCGAGATCGGGGCCCACGTTGCCGATCTGCGACAGCGCGCAGCCGCCGAGGCCCGCGATGCCCGCGCCGAATGCGAACGCATACGCGTCGACGCGTGCGGTCTTCACGCCGACGCAGGCGGCCATCCGGCGGTTCTGCGTGACCGCGCGCACGAACAGCCCGAGCCGCGTCTTCGTCAGCACGGCCCACGCAACGAACACCACCGCGAGCGCGAACGCGAGGATCGCGAGCCGGTTGTACGGCAGGATCAGGTTCTGCATCACCGTCACGCCGCCGCTCATCCACGACGGGTTCACGACCTGCACGTTCTGCGCGCCGAACAGCATGCGCGTCGCCTGGATCAGGATCAGGCTCACGCCGAAGGTCGCGAGCAGCGTTTCGAGCGGGCGGCCGTACAGGTGCCGCAGCACGAGCCGCTCGAGCACGATGCCGACGAGCGCGGCCGCCGCGAACGACACGGGCACGGCGACGAGCGGATACCAGTCGAATGCGCCGGGCGCGTAGCGCTGGATCAGCGTCTGCACGACATAGGTTGCGTACGCACCGATCATCAGGAATTCGCCGTGCGCCATGTTGATCACGCCGATCAGCCCGTACGTGATCGCGAGACCGAGCGCGGCGAGCAGCAGCACGCTGCCGAGCGACAGGCCGGCGAACAGCGTGCCGGCGATTTCGCCGCGGCGCTGCAGCGCGTGAAGCGCGTCGAGTCCCTGCTGCGCCGCGGCGCGGACCTGCGCATCGGGTTCGGCGTAGCTGCCGTCGGCGTTCTTCGCGACCAGCGGGCGCAGTTGTTCGATCATGTCGAGATCGCTGCGTGCGGCTACCACCTGCACGGCTTCGAGACGCCTGGCCGGATCGGCGTCGTGCAACGCGGCGATCGCCCACAGCGCGTCGAGACGACGTTTCAATGCCGGATCGGTTTCCTTGGCACGGGCGCGGTCGATCATCGGCTTGAGCGCCGGGTCGGGCGACTTCAGCAGCGCGTCGATCGCGTCGCGGCGCGCGGCGACGTCGGGCGACGCGAGCGCGAGGCCCGACAGCGCGCCGGCGATCTTCGTGCGCAGCAGGTTGTTCAGCATCACCGGCTGCGCGTCGCCGGCCGGCGTCGCGGCCTGCGTGAGCGCGTCGTGCGCGGTGTCGCCGGCCTGGATCAGCAGGCGGCCGTCGCCGGTCGCGAGCGCATCGCCGCTCGACAGCGCGTTGAGCACCGCAACGGCACGCGGATCGGTGTCGGCGGCGAGCCGTTCGATCGCGGCCGTCTTCGCGTCGAAGTCGTCGCCGGCGAGCGCGGCGGTATCGGCCGCCGTCAGCGCGAACGCGGCGTGCGGCAGCATGCCCGCGAGGGCGGCGCATGCCGCGATCGCGCGGGCGGCTCGGCGAAAGCGTGTAGGCATCGGGAAGTCCTGTCGGGCGTGGGGAAGTGGAGCGGCGCCGGCGCGAGCGGTGCGTCACGGCAAGCGCGGCCGGCGCATCGGCAGCGGGCGACCGAGCGGCACGTCGCGCACGAAGCGCGACGCGCCGCACCGCATCAGGCCAGCGCCGCGCGTTGCCGGCGCAGGAACGCCGGAATCGAGCTGACGACGTCCGGCTTGCCCTGATTGCCCGCGATGAACGGGCTCCACGGCTGCGCGCGCACGGCCGTCTTCGTCTTCCACACGACGTTGAACTGCCCGTCGCCACGGATCTCGCCGATCATCACCGGCTTGTGTAGGTGATGGTTGCCGTCCATCGCGAGCGTGAAGCCCGACGGCGCGGCCACCGTCTGGCCGATCATCGCGACGCGCACCTTGTCGACGTCGGTGCTCTTCGCCTTCTCGACGGCCTGCTTCCACATATGGATGCCGACGTAGGTGGCTTCCATCGGATCGTTGGTCACGCGCTTCGCGCCGCCCGGCAGGTTGTTCGCCTTTACCCACGCGGCGAACTGGTCCTTGAACTTCGTGTTGGTCGGGTTCTTCACCGACATGAAGTAGTTCCACGCGGCGAGGTGGCCGACGAGCGGTTTCGTGTCGATCCCGCGCAACTCTTCCTCGCCGACCGAGAACGCGACGACCGGCACGTCGGTCGCCTTGATCCCCTGGTTGCCCAGCTCCTTGTAGAACGGCACGTTCGAGTCGCCGTTGATCGTCGAGACCACGGTCGTCTTGCCGCCTTGCGAGAAAGTCTTGATGTTCGCGACGATGGTCTGGTAATCGCTGTGGCCGAACGGCGTGTAGACCTCCTGAATGTCGGCGTCCTTCACGCCCTTCGATTTCAGGAACGCGCGCAGGATCTTGTTGGTCGTGCGCGGATACACGTAGTCGGTGCCGAGCAGGAAGAAGCGCTTCGCGCCGCCGCCTTCCGCGCTCATCAGGTACTCGACGGCCGGAATGGCCTGCTGGTTCGGCGCGGCGCCCGTGTAGAACACGTTGCGCGACATTTCCTCGCCTTCGTACTGCACCGGGTAGTAGAGCAGCCCGTTCAGTTCCTCGAACACCGGCAGCACGGACTTGCGCGACACCGACGTCCAGCAGCCGAACACGCACGCGACCTTGTCCTGCGTGAGCAACTGGCGCGCCTTCTCGGCGAACAGCGGCCAGTTCGACGCGGGATCGACCACCACAGGTTCGAGCTTGCGGCCCATCACGCCGCCGCTCTTGTTGATGTCGGCGATCGTCATCAGCGCGGTGTCCTTCAGCGACGTCTCCGAGATCGCCATCGTGCCCGACAGCGAATGCAGGATGCCGACCTTGATCGGGCCGGTGCCCGCATCGGCCGCGTGCGCGAACGGGCTCTTGCCCGCCAGCGCGAGTGCACCGGCCATCGAACCGAACTTCAACAGACTGCGACGTTTCATCGGGATCCCCTTGTCGTGTTGGATGTGCGTGCGCCGTGGCGGCGCCGGCCATCGTGTAACGCAAGGCATGTGCCAGTCGTGCGGATGCACGCCCGGCGTGCCTGCGCGGGGTGCGGGCGAGCATCGGGACGGTGCGGATGACGCGCCGTGCAGCATGCGCGGTCCGTTGCGGTGCAGACGTACGGGCGCAAATGGTGCACGGCGGTGCTGCGGCGTCGCAACGCAGGAAACGCAGGAGCGGAAAAGAGAAACGGGCGCGCAGTGCGCGCCCGTTCGGCGATTTCGTGCGGCCGGCGGCAGGGTGCCGGGCGGCGCGGCGGCGCACGATGCGCCGCCGGGAGGATCGATCAGTAGCGCGGCACGGACGGATCGACGTCGCGCGACCACGCGTCGATCCCGCCTTGCAGGTTGTACAGCTTCGTGAAGCCGCGCGATTCGAGGAACATCGCGACCTGTGCGCTGCGCATCCCGTGATGGCACACGCAGACGATTTCGGCTTCGTCGTCGAGCTCTTCGCTGCGCGCGGGAATCTGCTGCATCGGAATCGCCACGCTGCCGGCGATCTGCGCGGTCGCGATTTCCCACGGCTCGCGCACGTCGAGCACGATCGGCGCGGGGCGCGCCGTGTCGCCGAGCCATTCCGCGAGCATCGCGGGTGTCAGGATCTGCATGGAGGCTCCGCCGCTCAGAATTTGAAGCGCGACGGCTCGATCGCGTTGACGAGGTGGTCGATGTACGTTTCGAACACGTCGGCGACGCGGTACTGCTTGTCGTCGATACGCGTGATGATCTGCGCCTTCATCACCGGACGGCCGCCGACGAACGCCGACAGGCGGCCGCCGATCTTCAGCTGTTCGAGCATTTCCTGCGGCACGACCGGCAGGCCGCCCGCGACGCAGATCACGTCGTACGGCGCCTTCGCGGCCCAGCCGCGCGAACCGTCGCCGAGCACGACTTCGGCGTTGGTCACGCCGTCGTTGCGCAGGTTGTCTTCCGCGAACTTCGCGATCGTCGGATCGATCTCGACGGCCGTCACGTGCTGCGCGCGGTGCGCGAACAGCGCGGCCAGGTAACCCGAGCCCGCGCCGATCAGGAGCACGTTCTCGTGCTTCTTGACGGCCAGTTCCTGCAGCACGCGCGCTTCGACGCGCGGGAACAGCATCTTGCTGGCGCCGCCGGGCAGCGGCAGTTCGAGATCGGCGAACGCGAGATCGCGGTATTCGGCCGGCACGTAGTTTTCACGCTTGACGATCGACAGCAGGCCCAGGACATCCAGATCCAGCACGTCCCACGGACGGATCTGCTGTTCGATCATGTTGAAACGCGCGTTTTCGATATTCATGGTGTGGTCACGCAGCCTGGTCGGCCATCAGCGGGGATAGAGAAACTTCGTGATTGTACCAAACGGCACGGCCGCGAAGCCTTCAGGCGGCCTGCAACAGACCTTTACCCTTTGCTCTTCTTGATCTGCGCCTCGAAGGCGAGGTCGAGCTTGCTCGCCTTGCGCGGCTTTTTGGGGCCAAATTCGTCGACGAACTTGACGAACTCGTCGAGCGGCAGCGGCTCGCAGCGTTTCTCGGCGGTGCCGCCCGAGCGGTCGACGAGATAGAACAGGCCGCCCGCCATCGCGACGGCCGCGAATTGCGGGTTGCCGGAGCGGGTCTTCAGGCGTTCGACCGCGTGGGTCGCTTTGGTGGTGCGCATCTTGGGGGCTGGCGAAGCGGATGTAAGCCTCACACTCTATCAAACCGGCCGCCCGCATGCGGCCGGCGCCCGCGCGAACCGCACCCTAGACCGTGCGGGAATAGCGCTGTCGCGGCGTCTGGCCGAGGTACGCATCGAACGACATCGCGATGTTGCGCACGACCATCCGGCCGGCCGGATGGATCGTCAGCCGGTCGCGTGCGATCGTCAGCAGCCCGTCGCGCTCGAACCGGCGCAGCGCGTCGAGCTCGCGCGCGAAATGATCGGCGAAGCGGATGCCGTGCGCGGCCTCGACATGCGAGAACGGCAGATCGAGGTTGCACATCAGTTGCGTGATCACGTCGCGGCGCAGCCGGTCGTCCGGCGTGAGCCGTACGCCGCGCGCGATCGGCAGGCGGCCCGCGTCGAGCGCGGCGCCGTAGGCGGGCAGGTCCTTCGCGTTCTGCGCGTAGACGTCGCCGACCTTGCCGATCGACGACACGCCGAAGCCGATCAGGTCGGTATCCGCGCGCGTGCTGTAGCCCTGGAAATTACGCTGCAGCGTGCCGTTGCGCTGCGCGCGCACGAGTTCGTCGGACGGCCGCGCGAAGTGATCCATCCCGATGTACACGTAGCCGGCCGACGTCAGCATGTCGATCGCCAGGCCGAGCAGCGCGATGCGCGTTTCCGGCGGCGGCAGCGCCGCATCGTCGATCTGCCGCTGCATCTTGAACAGGTGCGGCATGTGCGCGTAGCCGAACACCGACAGGCGGTCGGGCGCGAGCTCGATCATCGTCTCGAGCGTGCGCGCGAACGCGGCGACCGTCTGGTGCGGCAGCCCGTAGATCAGGTCGACGCTCACCGAATGGAAGCCCGTCGCCCGTGCGGCGGCGAGCAGGTCGGCGGTCATCGCGCGCGGCTGGATGCGGTTGATCGCCTGCTGCACGACCGGGTCGAAATCCTGCACGCCGAGGCTCAGCCGGTTGAAGCCGATCGTGCGCAGGTGGACGAGCGTCGCCGGCGTGACCGTGCGCGGATCGATCTCGATCGAGAATTCGGCGTCGGCATCCGGCGCGAGCGCGAAATGCTCGCGCGTGGCCGCCATCAGCTCGGCCGTTTCGTCGTCGGACAGGAAGGTCGGCGTGCCGCCGCCCCAGTGCAGTTGCGTGACGGGGCGGGACGGATCGAACAGTGCGAACTGCAGCGCCATTTCGCGCTTGAGCTGGTCGAGATACGGGCGCGCGCGGCGGTGGTTGTTGGTCGCGATCTTGTTGCAGCCGCAGTAGAAGCACGCGGTGT
Source organism: Burkholderia sp. MSMB1835 (assembly GCF_001526365.1). Taxonomy (NCBI): domain Bacteria; kingdom Pseudomonadati; phylum Pseudomonadota; class Betaproteobacteria; order Burkholderiales; family Burkholderiaceae; genus Burkholderia; species Burkholderia sp. MSMB1835. The sequence continues at coordinate 413,255 of NZ_LOYP01000054.1, read as the reverse complement.
TGCAGAACGGGATGTGGAAGTACAGCGACAGGTCGCTCGACGATGCGCCGGGGTCGCCGGCCGCGCGGACGTAGTCGGCCGGATCGAAATCGTCGCGGAATTGCAGTGCGGTCGGGTACGACGTGTAGCGCGGCCCGTTCGCGCCGTATTTCGCGAGCAAATCGGGACGGAACATCGTGTCGGCAGAACCAGAACGCATGACGGTCTCGCGTTTTTTAGATGCTTTCGAGTATATGAACGCCCGATCGGGCTGCATTGTGTAATAACGTCGCAGCCGGCGATGGCACAATGCGGGGTGGGGCTGCCGGATGCCGCGTCCGGTTGCCGCACCGTTTTTCGTTGTTCGTCGAGAGAGCCGAGTGTCCGTCGAAATGCTTGTTGTTCGCCCGGCGCCCGCCGAAGTCCCGCCGCCGCACGCGTGCCGCGAGGGCTGCGGCGCGTGCTGCATCGCGCCGTCGATTTCCAGCCCGATTCCGGGCATGCCCGGCGGCAAGCCGGCCGGCGTGCGCTGCGCGCAGCTTGGCGACGACCTCCGCTGCATGATTTTCGGGCGGCCCGAGCGCCCTGCGTGCTGTTCCGGGCTGCAGCCGTCCGCCGACATGTGCGGCGCGTCGCGCGACGACGCGCTCGCGTGGCTCACGCGCCTCGAGGTCGCGACGCGGCCGGCGCATCCAGGAGAGCGTTCAGCATGACCATCCCTCGCGCGCCCGGTCGGCGCCGTTTTCTCGCTGCCGCTGTCGGCGCCGTCGGCGTGTGCGTATCGCTGGCCGCGTGCGCGTCGACGTTCCCGTTCATCCCCGATCACTACACGTTCTCGCGCGGCGACGTGCAGAAGGCCGTCGCGCGCAAGTTTCCGTACCAGAAAACGGTCGCGCAGGTGGTCGACGTGTCGCTCGCGAACCCGGCCGTCAACCTGCTGCCCGACCAGAACCGCGTCGCCGTGCAGCTCGATGCCCATTTCGCGAGCCCGTTCCTGCGCGGCCCCGTCAGCGGCAAGTTCACCGTGTCGGGCCAGCTCGCGTACGACGCGCCGAGCCGCTCGGTCGTGCTGAAGGCGCCGGCCGTCGACAGCCTCGCGCTCGACGGCGACGCGCAGATGTACGCGCAGCAGGTCGGCGCGGCCGCCGGCCTGCTCGCGACGCAGCTGCTGACCAACTATCCGATCTACACGTTCAAGCCGGAACAACTGCAATTTGCCGGGGTGAACTACGAACCCGGTACAATTACGATCCTTACAAACGGCATACGCGTGGCGATCGTCGAGAAGTGACGACGGGGCGCGCACGGCCGGGCGGGCCGCGCGCGCAAGAGTGGCCTTTTCTTTCGACCATTTCGGAGTTGGGCCACGGATGGACTGGATCCTGATCTGCAAGGCATTGATCCTCGGCGTCGTCGAGGGGCTGACGGAATTCCTGCCGGTGTCGAGCACCGGTCACCTGATCGTCGCGGGCAGCTTCCTGAACTTCAACGATTCGCACGCGAAGACGTTCGACGTCGTGATCCAGTTCGGCGCGATCCTCGCCGTCTGCTGGGAATACCGGCAACGGATCGTGTCCGTCGTGTCCGGGCTGCCGAGCCGGCCCGACGCGCAACGCTTCACGCTCAACGTCGTGATCGCGACGATTCCCGCGATCGCGCTCGGCCTCCTGTTCGAGAAGAAGATCAAGGCCGTGCTGTTCTCGCCGGTGCCCGTCGCGTTCGCGCTCGTCGTCGGCGGTGCGATCATCCTGTGGGCCGAGGCGCGGCAGCGCGAACGCAGCGAGCCGCCGCGCGTGATGTCGGTCGAGGCGCTGACGCCGCTCGACGCACTCAAGGTCGGTATTGCGCAGTGCTTCGCGCTCGTGCCCGGCATGTCGCGTTCGGGCTCGACGATCATCGGCGGGATGCTGTTCGGTCTCGACCGGCGCGTGGCGACCGAATTCTCGTTCTTCCTCGCGATTCCGATCATCTTCGGGGCGACGCTGTACGAAACCGTCAAGGACTGGCAGGCGTTCACCGTCGATTCGCTCGGGCTGTTCGCGCTCGGGCTCGTCGCGGCATTCGTCAGCGCGTTCGTGTGCGTGCGCTGGCTGCTGCGCTACGTCGCGACGCACGACTTCACGGTGTTCGCGTGGTACCGGATCGCGTTCGGGCTGTTCGTGCTGCTGGTGGGGTACAGCGGGTGGTTGAATTGGGCGTGATGCCGGGCGGACACGCCGGGCGCGTCCGGCGCGCATCGCGGGCGTCATGAAAAACGGCCTGATCGGCAATTGCCGATCAGGCCGTTTTATTTGGCGGGGCCGCCGGGTAGTGCGCCGGCCGGGCGCTCAGCCTGCGCGCTTGCGGAACACCAGGTCCCACACGCCGTGGCCGAGCCGCAGCCCGCGCCGCTCGAACTTCGTCACCGGGCGGTAGTCGGGGCGCGGCGCGTAGTCGGCGGCCGTGTTTTCGAGCGTCGGTTCCGCGCCGAGCACGTCCAGCATCTGTTCCGCGTAGTTCTGCCAGTCGGTCGCGCAGTGAATGTAGGCGCCGGGCTTCAGCCGCGACGCGAGATGCGCGACGAGCGGCGGCTGGATCAGCCGGCGCTTGTGGTGACGCGCCTTGTGCCACGGATCGGGGAAGAAGATGTGCACGCCGTCGAGGCTTTCCGGCGCGATCATGTGCTCGAGCACCTCGACCGCGTCGTGCTGGATGATGCGGATGTTCGTCAGATCCTGCTCGCCGATCAGCTTCAGCAGCGCGCCGACGCCCGGCTCGTGCACCTCGACGCCGAGGAAATCGTCGCCGGGGCGGTTCGCGGCGATCTCCGCGGTCGATGCGCCCATCCCGAAGCCGATCTCGAGGATGCGCGGCGCGCTGCGGCCGAAGATCGCGTCCCAGTCGGGTAGTGCCGGCGCATATGGGACGACGAAGCGCGGGCCGAATTCGTCGAGCGCACGGCGCTGGCCGGTCGACACGCGGCCGGCGCGCGTCACGAAGCTGCGGATACGGCGGTGGTGCAGCGGGTTGACTGCGTCGGCGCCTTCGGGCGCTTCGTCGGGAATGGCGTCGTCGCGTGGCGGCAGGCCGGCTTCGTTCGGATCGTCGTGCATCATCGGTACAGAGAAAGGCGTTGTTGCGGGCTTGGGGCCCGTTGCGCGCAGCAGTGCGCCGGGGAACCGGCACATGGTACAAAAAAGCCGCCTTCGACGAGGCGGCTTTTGCGCAGGCTGCCGTGCAGCCGGAAAGTGGAGCGGGCGATGGGAATCGAACCCACGTCATCAGCTTGGGAAGCTGAGGTAATGGCCATTATACGACGCCCGCAGAACGGGTGATTGTACAGGGGTTTCGGCGGGAATGGCAAGCGGGCGGTTTTGGGCGGTGGCAGCGAAACTGGCATGGCTCGATGCTGGGGCGGGGGCGTCGCTGGCAGCACTTACTACTGCCACTGAGTGCGGGTGGCGGACGTTGCCTAGTATGTAGCCCCTGAGATTAGAGAGCGTCTTGTCGCTCTAATTAGGCAGCGCACATTGCGCCGCCTAACGGGTCTTTGTTCGCGTTGCTTGGTCCGTTAACTAACCAGCGGGCCGCGCATACACCTTGGCCGCCGACGATCTTCGGCTGCGGAGATGATAACCAGTTAGCTCATGCCGATTTGCTTGGTGATAATCGCTGTGATCACTCCCCAGGCGATCTGCTTCACACCGTCCGCAACCGCCCCGAAGAAGCGCTGAAATACCGGCTTGACTGTCGCAAGATTTCCAGCGTTCGCGTTGCTTACCATTTCCGTGATATGTGATCGTGCTGCGTCATCCACAGGCTGTCCTGAGCGTTTTAGCAGGTCGAGCAGATAGTCGACAGTTGCTGCATCGTTCGAGATATCAACGCAAAGATGCTGATGTACGTTATCTCCGATTCCGATTTGCGATTGGTGAAACGTCCCGCCAGAAATATGGACGCTGGCCACACTGTGGCCACTGCCACTAGACCGAGGTGACGGTTTCGCCTGTCGATAACCACGCTCGGTTAGATAGACGTATTCTCGCGCAGAGAAACCACCGATAAAGACTACCGACGAGTAGGGGTCGTTTTCAAACGCTTTCCACGGCCCGGTATCGACGAATCTCTGCTCCTCCAACTGCTTCAGCGCCAGATCGAAGTCAACATTCGTGAAATTATCGGACGCAAGAATCTCGTGCTTGATTGCAGAGATAGTGGGCCCAATGTACCCGCTATGCAATGCTTCGGAACCGAGGTTGCGTTGGGTAAAGTCCGTGAACAGGCTTGCTAAAATTACTTCTCCCGCAATATCCAGTGCTTCTGACACTGCTAACTCCTTTCCTTCGTTATAGTAGGGATACACTTCTATGCTAGAGGGGCGCCGATCGATAGGCGCACGGTGACCTATCAGTGATTACGCGCTTGATCGTGGCACGGGCTCTGATGTCGTAGGTTCGAACGGTCGTATTGGGATGACACGAGCTGACTATCAAATCCCAATGACCTAAGTCGTTGCGTTGAGCGGGCGCTCCATCAGAGGGATTGTCGCATGGATGAGTTCCCAATATCGGGACGATTCCGGCCACTAGTCCGGTTCGGGTAAACGATGCAGGGGGATTGGGAAGGGATGTGTGATACTGGAGTGCAGTAATAATCCCAAACGATCAATCTATTCGGGGAAAACATGAAAAGTAAAGTTACGGGACCGAAGGCCGCTCACAGTGCGTCGCAGGTTCTCTCGAACGGCTCCACTGGTAAAAATTCAAAAACTGCTGCGGGCAGTGCTCTCTCGCAGGTGGCCGCTCCCAAGAAAGTCACATCATCAAGTGCTGCATCCAGTGCTTCGAAAGTACTTCGTGATGGTCGAACAAGTGCGGCTTCAAAGAGTGCAGCTGGCTCGGCGCTTTCGCAGCGGCAAACGACTAGAAAGAAATGAGCGGCGTGGAGTAGAGGATGCTGAAGCTGGTGGCCGACGTGAGATTCCGCTGCTATGGCGCCGGCCGGGCGCGGTCGATCTATAGCTAGCGACCCGTACCCACGACAAGCAAGAACTTGGTGCCTCGCAGGTCGTGCTGGTTCGACATTGGAGAGAGCATCTTCGTGCTGAGGAGAGCCCAAGTCAGCTGCGTCGATAACTCAACGTGGGCTGCGTTGCGGCGAATACCGTCCGACAGTTGCTCCGTATCGACCTAGTGGCGTCAGCGCGCTAACAAATGATTTCGCCGCACCGACTTTCGAAAACTGGAAGCACTCTTGGATGCCTTGTGCAGAAGACATCCGCAGTTCCTCGTACTGAGCAATTGGGATCTGCCGGTTGTTCTTGAAGCGCCGATCCGGCGTACCATTCTTGTTGACGAAGCGCCAAGTGTGGTCCACGACATTAGAGTCGGATGGAACCTGCTCTTCTTCAACGAAGAGTGTCGGTCGTGTCCGGATGTCGAGCGAGTCGTAAGTACACACGGCTGCATGTCTTCCGCTGACTATGAATACTCGGTCTGGATAAAAATAGAACCGATTGCGGCCGGCTTCCAAACAAGGCACATCAATGTTGCACTTGACATGCTTCACACCGCCAGTATCTAGCGAAGTAGGTTTGCGTTTCAGAGTCTGCCCCGCCCCTGCGTTGTATCGTCCGTCCAGAACTTGTCCGCTCGCTAAAATACGCCATGCGGCACGACAGTCGCGTAGCGCTTCGAAGGCACTCAGAACATGTTCATATGTCCGTGCAGCAACGTCGTCAAAGTCGTAAAAGAGGACGGTGCTGCGGCGAGCCTCGTCCCATAGATACAACCAGTAGCATCCGGCAAGTGTCGCGATCGATAGCACGGCCAGTACGCCGATAAAGACGGAGTTCGAAGCGCCATCAACTTGCAGTGCTTCAAACCAAAGTACGCCAAGCAGTACGAGAGGCCAGTACCAAACGGCGAACTTGCGCCGCTTGACATTGATTTCCTCGACTAAGTCCGCGGAATCAGTATCAGAAAGTTGCCGGACATCAGCTGACTGAATAACCTCGAGCGGCGCGACTGTAGTGCTACCGCTTGGGATAAAACGTTGTCCCTGACGAGGTTCTGCATCCTCGCGAGATGCGGGGATAGCCTCAGGGAATGATACTCCGTGAGGACTTCGGGAGCCGAGAGAAGTGCGGTAGGTAAATCCTCCGCCTGACATTGATATGTAGTTACCGCGTGGGCCAGTTCCGATCCGAAATCCCGGCACCCCGACAGACACTCCAACGCCGGACCCGGAAAGATTGAAGCGGAATGGCCCTACTTTAATCGATTTTCTGAATATCAGCCCCACGATGACGCCCCGTATCTAGTTCAATTTTTGTGGAAGTATCACATATCGCGACGATGACATACAGCTGGTTGAGCCGGTGAGACTTCGTTGTATTGACCACGGAGCTGCCGGGATAGTCGTCGCATGGACGACATCAAACACCACGACGACTTCCCGCCGCTGACTGCCGACCAGATTGGGGATCTGGTGGAATCCATTCAAGACGCGTTCGGCAATGACTTCTCGCGAGCCATATTCGCCAACCATCTACTAGCTCTACTGGAAGACGTGCCGGATTACGAGACGGGCGATGTCCCTGCGGACTTGATCGAATCGGCGTGTGCCGAATACAGCGCCCGTCGCTTCGAGTCCTGATCGCTATTTGCGCCGCTTGCTCTTGGCTGGATGTTTGGCCTTGAGCATGTCGGCAAATTGCTGAACGAAATTCACGACGAGTCCCCGTTCGTCACTATTCAGCCCATCAAGTGCATCCGCGATCATGGCCAGTTGGTCGTCCGGCCGTCTCGATCCACGCTGCAATAGCTGGTCTACGGAGCAGTCTAACGCGTCACTAAGCTGCTGGAGCCGATGCAAAGTCGGCACACGAGTGCAACGCTCCCATCGGCTGGGAGTGGGTGGCGCTCGAGCTTTGCCTTATCGCGGTCGTTCCGGTGGTCGGAGGTCTGCTCAAGGGCATAGGCAAGTTGCTGATGCGAGCAGTCAGTAAATCCGAAGATCTGGTCAAGCTATGCCAGGAAATCTTGGCCTTGATCCGCAAGGCCGGCTTCGGCGACGCTGTGCAGTGGTTCAGGCAACTGGACCTCACCAAGTATCAATTGGTGGTGAGCAACGCATTCGGCATGATGCTGGATCGCATCGGCAAGGCGCTGAATTTCATTCTGAGCAGGCTCGGTTCTGTCATCCCGGCGAGGGTGGAGAGTTATATTCGGAAACTGCTGCCCATGCTGGAGGAACTGCGCAAGCTGGGGACACGAGAATCGCACAGGCCTTCAAGGATCTGATGCGCTTGCTGGATCATGTGCGAAGCCATTTGGTGGAGGGCACCTGGGCGGACGTGAAGGTCGGGGGCGGGACTACTCGGACGATGACCGAGGAGGCGCGCTTGGCTCATCTGGCCGAGGATGCAAAGAGCCTGGGGCATAAGCCGATGACCGTCAAGCAATACGTGCATAAGGAAGGGTGGCCTGATCTCCGCAACTGGGAAGAGGGGGAGGCCATAGGTACGTTCAGCGCCAAGGTGCCGCTTGAAGCGATTACGGAGGCGCCGGGCCAGATGATGATTCGTGTGGTCGACACTCGTTATCTGGACAATTCCGGGCAAATTTTGGACCGATCGCCTTGCTCCTAATGGACTTTTATGGCGTATACGAAGCGCGATCAAACACGCCTGGAGCATGAATGGCAGCTATGTGAAGATGCAAGTGCCAACGCGCGAGGCAATGGAAAAGCTTGGCATTGAAGTCCCGGCTGGATGGGACGGGATGCGCTTATGGAAGGGCCGGATTGCTGAGCAATGGGACAACGAAAAAGAGGTTGCCACTATGCGCTTGCTGGTCGGGGGCGATGTTCAGTTCTTTGTGGACTTTCTTCACTCGTCCAATGCACCAGTGAAGAAATGGATAGAAGCGCAGCTTGCGAATGGGCAGCTCAAGGCGCTTCGGACGCATTGGACCGACGTTAAGCTGCCTAATCAAGCAACTGCGCGAGCGCTTATGCTGGCAGAGCGCGAGCGATCGGCCAAGATCAGGCAGGAAGGCTATGCGCGGCGAGCATTAGCCGATGCTGGCAAACAACCGACGGACGAACAGGCCCCATGATGTTGAATACTTTCACCATGACCCTCGATCAGGAGCAGGATGCTCGGGCGAAGGCGTTTTATCTGCTCAAGAAATGGACGAGTTTCACGTTCCTGGAGCACGCCGTCGAACTATATCGGGATTTTCTCGGTGCGTATGCCAAGCAATTGGATATGCCGAGCCCAAATCAGGGGGAGCTTGAGGAAGCGTACACGCATGATTTCTTGGGGGCACTGGTGCAAATGGACCAGGGCATTGATGCATTGCGCCGAGGTTTTGACAAACGAGCGGCATACGACGCGCTGGTTATAGGAAGCCAGCAAGGTGGCGACCTTTTATTTGGACGGAGTGCACTTGAAATCGGTCGGAAGTACGATCCTTTTTTTCATTCGCTAGGACTGAAGGACACCAACTTCGCGGACCCCGTGTATGCCACTGGGTTCGCAGAGGGAGTGTGGATTGAGGGATTGATTTGCTACGCGCTCAAGTGCACGGTTGGATTCGGATTTACTGGCATGCTTGCATACGGAACACGTGGGGATGGAGGAACCCGTGTTTTTGAGCATTGGACCTACGAATCCATGTTCGAAGATGTGCCCCTTCCGGCATGGCGGTATTGGCCGCCCGGTCGAAGCTATCCCGCAGAACTTCCTCCTTGTCCGCCCAAGAATGAATCCGGGGTCGGCGAGGTCTACAGTGATCAAGAGATTCCTGTCGAGGGTATCTGGGAGCCATGGTTTCCGGCTGGCAAGGTCGGATGTCCGAACTACTTTCTCAAAGGCAGTATTGCCCACAAGTACCTGTTGGAAGGTACCAACGACGAACATGTGGTGCGCTGGCGGCTGTTGTGGGAAGACAAGCGTTACCGGGATGGCAGCATTCCGACAGAAGAAGAAACCTACTTCCCCAAGCCTGTCGCACAACCCAGGCTACGTGTCCTGCCCGGGGAGCCCTGTCCGCGCGCTGGTTATTGGCAAAGCCCTGCCATGAAAGATTCGGTTTATGTCGGGGCTGGAGCGCCTATGCCGGGACCTCAGCGCATGGCATGGGGGATGGTCATTTGGCACTATTCAGATCCTCAGCCGGACAATTGAATAGCGGTTGAGACAAGAGGCAATGGCACCTTATGACTCGATCATAAAGTGCATGAGGATTGGTTTCCCGCTCTATTTCTCTCCCGAGTGCCTCCATCCATTGTTCATGAAGGGGGCAGCGCGGTGGCGCTCGAATTTCCATGCGTCCTCGGTCGCCTTGCTGATGTCGAGATAAAGCCAGTTATTGGAAAGGGGACTCTCGATCTGAGGGATGCTTGGCCATTGCGGGACAGCCTATATCGCGGGGATCGTCGTTACATGGACTTACATCCAACCGCACGACGACTTCGCATCACTGGCCATCGAACAGATTCGCGAACTGGCCGCAGCTGTGCAGGAGGATTTCGCCCGAACCAGGGGGCAACGAGCTTGCACGCCAGCCGATGTCGAAAATTGACGAGTCGGTGTCGGACGCATACAAGTCGCGACAACGCTTTCGAACTAACGTGACAGGCCTCTCACACGATCGTTAGCCTGGAGCCGACATGTCCGATTTCATCACCGTTCTGCGCAAAACCTGCCCGACGCCTGTCCTTGACGCGACCAAGTGGAAGCGCATCGGCGGCGATCCGCACACCGTGAACCTCAACGCGTACGTCTCGAAGGACGGCAGCAAGATCATGGGCACGTGGATCTGCACGCCGGGCAAGTTCGAGGTGAATTACGAAAAATGGGAGTACTGCCACTTCCTCGACGGTTACTGCATCATCACGCCGGAAGGCGAGGAGCCGGTGCACCTGAAAGCCGGCGACGTGTTCGTGATCGAGCCCGGCATGAAGGGGACGTGGGAAGTGGTGGAGACGGTGCGCAAGTACTTCGTGTTCGCCTGAGCGGGCCGGCTGATTCGCCTCGCCCCACGTATACCAGCCCCCCATCCTCCCGGTTCACGAAGCCGGCCGGACAAACGCGGGATTCCGGTTCAATGAAGGTCGACCGGTTCGGAAACGGCGCGCCGAGCGTGGTGACGGGCTCGGCGCGCTCCGCTATCCGGCTGCAACCCGCGACGTAACGTGTGCGACACGCGGTTGTCCGGCGACGACACGATGACGCGCGCCGCCGGCCCTGCACGCTGCCGCACAAACCCCTAAGATGCAGCGATCCGCCCATCGTTTCCGCTGCAGCGCGACTCTTCCGCCTGCGCCGGACGTCCCTCCGGAGCCCGACCATGCGCATCACCGCGATTCACGAACGCGCGATTCCCGTGTCCCGCTATGCCGATCCGGCGATTGCGTCCGGTGGCCTGACGACGAGCGTCGTCGCGGTCGTCACCGACGTCGTGCGCGCCGGCCGCCCGGTAACGGGCTACGGCTACGCGTCGATCGGCCGCTTCGCGCAGGGCGGCCTGATCCGCGAACGGTTCGCGCCGCGTTTGCTGACCGCGGCCGACACGCTCGCCGACGAAGCCGGCACGAACCTCGACCCGTTGCGCGCATGGCGCGCGATGATGGCCGGCGAGAAGCCGGGCGGACACGGCGAACGCTGCGTCGCGGTCGGCACACTCGACATGGCGATCTGGGACGCCGCCGCGAAGATCGCCGACCTGCCGCTGCACCGCTTTCTCGCCGACCGCCTCCAGCGCACGGCGGCACCGCGCGTGCGCGTGTACGCGGGCGGCGGCTACCGCTATCCGCACGACGATCTCGCGCGCCTGTCGGACGAGATGCGCCGGATCGTCGATCTCGGCTACACGCACGCGAAGATCAAGATCGGCGGCGCGAATCTCGATCAGGACCGGCGCCGTATCGAAGCCGCGGCCGCGCATCTTGCCGGCTCATCGCATCTCGCGGTCGACGCGATGAACACGTACGACGCGACGACCGCCTGCCAGGCCGTGGACATGCTCGCGCCGTTCGGTCTCTGGTGGTTCGAGGACATCTGCGACCCGCTCGACCTGCCGCTCCAGGCAGACGTCGCTACGCGGTACGCACCGCCGATCGCGGCCGGCGAAGCGTTGTTCTCGCTTGCGGAAGCGAAGCTGCTCGACCGTTACGGCGGCCTGCGTGCCGACCGCGACGTGCTGGTGTTCGATCCGGTGCACAGCTACGGGCTGCCGGGCTATTTGCAGATCGTCGATCACTTCGTGTCGCGCGGCTGGCGGCGCGACGCGTTCTGGCCGCATGGCGGCCATCTGTTCTCGCTGCACGTCGTCGCGGCGCTCGGGCTCGGCGGCGCGGAAGTCAGCCCGTTCGCCTTCCATCCGTTCAGCGGCCTCGCCGATGGCGAAATCGTCGACGCGGGATACGCGCGCGTGCCGCAGGCGCCGGGTATCGGGTTCGAACTGCATGCCCGCGCGCACGACGCATTCCGCACGGTTTCGGCGTCGGGCCGCTGACGCCTAAAGCGCGTCGATCGCGAAACGCACCGCGAAGCCGAGCATCGTCATCGCGACGAAGCCATCGAGCACACGCCATGCGAGCGTCCGAGCGAACCACGCACGGCACGCGCGTGCGCCGTACGCGAGCATCAGGAACCACGCGAGCGAAGCCGTCATCGCGCCGATCGCAAACGGCTCGCGTGCGGACGGCGCGTGGCTCGCGATCACGGTCCCGAGCAGCAGCACCGTATCGATCCATGCATACGGATTGAGCAGCGAAACCGCGGCGGCCGCGAGCACCGTGCGCGACCGGATGGGTTCGTGGCGAGCGGACGCGCTGCCGACGTGTGCGGGCCGCCGTCCGACGAGCGCCGCGCGCAGCGCGAGCAGCCCGTAACCGGCGAGATACGCGATGCCGGCCCACAGTGCGGCCGCCACCACACCGGGATGGCGCGACAGCAACGACGACAGCCCGTGCGCGCCGAGCACGATCAGCAGTGCGTCGCTGCCCGCGCAGACGAGGGCGATGGAGAGCAGGTGAGGGCTCGCAATCGAGCGCTTGATGACGAAGGCGTCCTTCGGACCGACCGACGTGAACAGGCCGGCGCCAAGCAGCAGGCCTTCGAGGAAGGCGGAGGTGTCGAGCACGAGCGGGCCGACAACCTCTTAAGCTGAACCGGTGATGGTTACGATGAGGGAAACGTTAAGGGTTGGCGGGGAGCGTTGTCAATGCCCCCGCCGGATGCGTGCGCATGGATCAACGTGCCGCCGCATCGCCGAGATTGAGCGCGACGAGTGCGCAGACGGTCAGCGCGATGCCGACGAGCTTCAGCGACGACACCGATTCGTCGAAGCAGACGATGCCGATCATGGCCGTGGCCGCCGTGCTGGCAGCGGCCCAGCTCGCATACGCGAGCCCCATTTCGATTCGCTTCGTCGCGAGCGCCATCAGCCATACCGCACATGCATAGCAGACGATCGCGATCGCGGACGGCAACGGGCGGGATAAACCGGCCGAGCACTTCAGGCCAACGGAGCCGAGCACTTCGGCGAGGACACTGACGCCCAGCAGAAGCCAGGCAAACTGGAACGGGGACACGGACGGCCTCCTTCCCCCGACGCTTATACCGAGCGGCGAGGAAAAGTGGGGTGTCAGCGGTACCCAGGATGAAACGAGCTTAGTACGCGCGGCGGGGCGGCACAAGGTCCGTCACGCGCGACCGGCGTGTCCGGCCGCCCACTCCGGCCGCTGCCCGAGCGTGTCGAACAGCCGGACGATTTCGGCTTTCACCTTCTGCACCGCGTTGCTGACGAGCGCCGTGTCGTGCCAGCACAGCGACAGGTCGCGTGCGAACAGCCGGTGCGCGACCGTCGACAGCTTGAGCTTGCGCTCCTCGATCTCGACGTGCGCGGCCGTCCACGGCAGGATCGTCACGCCGAGCTGCGCCATCACGGCCGCGAACAGCAGCCCGGTCGAGCTTGCCTCGAAGCTGATCTCGTACGACAGCCCGGCCTCGCGCATCGCCCAGTCGACGCGGTTGCGGATCGTGTTCGGCGCGCTCGGCAACACGAGCGGCATCCGCGCGATCGCGTCGAGCGGCACGGGGGCGTCCGGCACCGGGAATCCGGGCCACGTGATCAGGTACAGCGTTTCCGTCAGCAGCCGATGGATCGCGATGCCGCGCGTGTCGACCGCATCGACGACGATCGCGAGATCGAGGCGTGCGCGTTCGAGCAGCGTGTCGAGATCGGCGCTCGGCGCCTCGATCAGCTCCAGCATGATGCCGGGAAAGCGGTCGCGCACCGCGCGAGCGAGCGGAATGGCCAGCACGCGCGCCGTGCTCGACGGCATGCCGACGGTCACGCGGCCTTGCGGCGTGTCGGCGTCGCGGCGCAGCAGCTCGCGCGTGCCGTCGGCCTGGCGCAGCAGTTCGAGCGCGTGCCGGTACAGCGTGCGGCCGGCGGCGGTCGGCGCGACGCCGCGCACGCTTCGTTCGAGCAGTTGCATCCCGAGATCCTGCTCGAGATTGCGCATCTGCTGGCTCACGGCCGGTTGCGCGACGTGCAGCGCCTCGCTCGCATGCGTGACGTTGCCGCATTCGACGACCTTCACGAAATAGCGCAACTGTCTCAAGTCCATCGCCGCCGTCTCCCGATTCGCGCTCGATTCGAGCCATAAGCCAATCCGATCGAGCAAGATGAATATCATATTTTTCGGTGATCGATCGCGTTTCTATACTCGTCTCACACAAGAGCCCGACTGCCGGCCATCCCGGACCGGACGCGGCGAAAGCGCCGGCCCCGCCGGCAAGGAGACGAAGATGTTCAAGGCGATCGACGCGCCGGCGGCCGGCGCGAAGCCGCGGCGCACGCCGCTCACGCGCGAGCAGGTCAAGGGCTTCTGGGCCGTGTACGCGGGCTGGGTGCTCGACGGCGTGGATTCGGTGATCTACGCGCTCGTGCTGATCCCCGCGCTGACCGAACTGCTGCCGGCCTCCGGCATCGCGGCGACGCCCGCGAATCTGGGGATGTACGGCTCGATCCTGTTCGCGCTGTTCCTGATCGGCTGGGGGCTGTCGTTCGTCTGGGGGCCGCTCGCCGACCGCTTCGGCCGCGTGCGCACGCTCGCGGCGAGCATCCTGATCTATTCGGTGTTCACCGGCGCGGCCGCGTTCGTGCACGACGTATGGGCGCTGGCCGCGTGCCGGCTGATCGCCGGGATCGGCGTCGGCGGCGAATGGGCGCTCGCGGGCACCTACGTCGCCGAAAGCTGGCCGGAGGACCGTCGCAAGATGGGCGCCGGCTACCTGCAGACGGGCTACTACTTCGGCTTCTTCATCGCGGCCTGCCTGAACTACACGATCGGCGCGGCCTACGGCTGGCGCGCGATGTTCCTGTGCGGGCTGGCGCCCGCGCTGCTCGCGGTGTTTACGGTCATGCGCGTGAAGGAGCCCGGGCAGTGGCGCCGGCACGACGCGCGCGACGGCAGCGTGGCCGACGCGCGCCGCGCGCATCCGCTGCGCGAGATCTTCGCGCCGGCGTTCCTGCGCCGCACGCTGACGAGCGCGAGCCTCGTCGGCGTCGCGATCGTCGGGCTGTGGGCCGGCTCCGTCTACGAGGCGAGCGCGGTCACCACGCTGGCGACACGCGCGGGCATCGATCACGTCGGTGCGCTGCGACTGGCGTCGATCGGGGCGGCGATCCTGTCGTGCGCGACGATCGCCGGCTGTCTGGTGGCGCCGTGGCTGTCGGAACGGCTCGGCCGGCGCACCGCGCTCGGCGTGTATTTCGCGGGAATGGCCGGCTCGATCGTGTTCGCGTTCGGCTGGGCGTTCTACCAGCCGAACGGGCTTGCGGCGTTCATGGTGTCGCTCGCGTTCCTCGGCTTCTTCGGCGGCAACTTCGCGATCTTCTCGCTGTGGCTGCCCGAGCAATATCCGACGCGCGTGCGGGCCACCGCGTTCGCGTTCAACGCGTCGGTCGGCCGCTTCATCGGCGCGGGCGTGAACTTCCTGCTCGGCGCCGCGATTCACGGTTACGGATCGCTCGGCGTGCCGGTCGCATGGACCGCGGCCGTGTTCGGGCTCGGCATCCTGATCCTGCCGTTCGCGGTCGAAACGCGCCACCAGACACTGCCCGAATGAGCGGCACGCCGCCGTCGTTCGCCAACACGCCACACTCAGTCGTCAATATCAGGAGTCCGGAATGCAGGCATTAACGGGAATCAGGGTCGTCGATCTCAGTCGCGCGCTGTCGGGGCCGTTCTGCTCGATGGTGCTCGCCGATCTCGGCGCCGACGTGATCAAGGTCGAGTCGGGGCCGCACGGCGACATGAGCCGCGCGTGGGGGCCGTTCGATCGCGGCGTGAGCACGTACTACCTGTCCTGCAACCGCAACAAGCGCGGGATCTGCGTGGACTTTCGGCAGCCGGCCGGCCTCGACGTCGTGCGGCGTCTGATCGCGCAGGCCGACGTCGTGATCGAGAATTTCAAGGCCGGCACGATGGACGCGATGGGGCTCGGCTACGCCGCACTGAGCGCGCGCGACCCGCGGCTCGTGATGGGCAGCGTCACCGCGTTCGGCCCGCGCGGCCCGCTGCGCGACTGGCCGGGTTTCGACCAGATCGCGCAGGGCTATGCGGGGCTGATGAGCCTCACCGGTTTCCCGGACGGCGAGCCGACCCGCACGGGCACCGCGATCGGCGATCTCAGCTCGGGAATGTGGGTCGCGACCGGCGTGATGGCCGCGCTGTTCGAGCGCGAGCGCACCGGGCGCGGCCAGCATGTCGGCACGTCGCTGCTCGAAAGCCTCGTTGCGCTGCTGAGCGTGCACGGGCAACGCTACCTGAGCCTCGGCGACGTGCCGCGCCGCACCGGCAACGCGCATGCGGTGATCGCGCCGTACGGCGTGTTCGAGACGGCCGACGGCCCGCTCAACCTCGCACCGATCACGACCGACATGTGGGAGCGGCTGTGCCGGTTGCTGGACTTGCCCGAACTGCCGGCCGATCCGCGCTTCGCGACCAACGATGCGCGCGTGGCCCATCGCGACGAACTGAAGGTGCTGCTCGAAAGTCGGCTGCGCACGCGCGGCAAGCGCGAATGGACGCAGCGGTTCGTCGAGGCCGGGCTGCCGGCCGGGCCGATCCATACGCTCGACGAAGTATTCGACGATCCGCAGCTCGCGCATTGCGGGCTGGTCGAGCCGGTCGTGCATCCGACGCTCGGCACGCTGCGTCAGGTCGTCACGCCGCTCGGCGGGATGGGCGACGACCCGCCGGCGCCGCGCACGCGCCACGCGCCGCCGCTGCTCGGCGAGCATACGGTCGACGTGCTGCGCGAAGCCGGCTACGGCGACGACGCGATCGACGCGCTGCTGGCGGAGCGCGCGATCTTCCAGGCGGATGCGGTGGCGGAGGCCGTGCAATGACCGACACGACGAAACGAGATGGGGTGTCGACCGTGACGGTCGACCTGATCGGCGAGCGGATCGCGCGCGTGCGGTTCGCGAACCCGGCGCGACGGCATGCGCTCGACGCGCCGCTGCTCGACGCCCTCGTTGCACACCTCGATGCGTTGGCCGGACATCGTCCGCCGCCGGTCGTGATTCTGTCGAACGACGGCAGCGGCGACGTGTGGAGCGCGGGGCACGACCTGCGCGAACTGGCCGACGATCGCGATCCGCTCGCATACGGCAAGCCGCTCGAACGCGCGCTGCGGCGCGTGCGGACCTATCCGGGCGCGGTGATCGCGGCGGTGGCCGGATCGGCGTGGGGCGGGGCGGTCGATCTCGCGATGAGTTGCGATCTCGTCGTGGCCGCGCGCGACGCGCGTTTCGCGATGACGCCCGCGAACATCGGCCTGCCGTATTCGACGAGCGGCTTGCTGCGCTTCTACGACAACTTGCCGATCCACATGCTGAAGGAGATGTTTTTCTGCGCGCAGCCGCTCGACGCGGAACGCGCCGCGCATCACGGGCTCGTGAACCGGCTGGCCGACGCCGGCGGGGTCGACGATGCGGCGCTCGACGTCGCGCGCACGATTGCCGCGAAGGCGCCGCTCGCGGTGCACGCGGTGAAAGAGCAGTTGCGCGTGCTGCAGGACGCGCGGCCATTGCCGGCCGACGCCTTCGAACGCATCGCCGAGTTGCGTCGGCAGGCGTGCGAAGGCGCGGATTTCGACGAAGGGTTGCGCGCGTTCGCGGAACGCCGCGCGCCGGTGTTTCGCGGCGTCTAGGTGATGTCTTGTGCGAGCGGGGCGCGCAAGCGGCGAAAAACGCGCGGACGCATTCGCGTCGCTGCGCGGGTACCGGTTGCGTCGTTCGCGGCCTCCGTCGCGTGCCGCGTCGCCGCGCATCACATGCCGAGCGCGTGTATGCCGACGAGCAGCAGCGCGCCCACCGCGATCAGCAGCAGCGCATGAACGCGCGTGTAGATCACGCACAGCGTCGATGCGACGGCGATCGCGCGCGCGGGCCAGCCGCCGTCGAGCGCCTGCAGCAGTACCCACACCGACGCGAGAATCATGCCGGCCGCGACCGGGCGCAGGCCGGCTTCGAGCGCGATCTGCCAGCGCGCGCCTCGGTGTCGCCGCCATAGATGCGCGACACCGTAGATCAGGAACGCGGTCGGCCCGAACAGCGCGAGCGTCGCGATCACCGCGCCCCAGAAACCGGCCACCTGCCAGCCGATCAGCGTCGCCAGCAGCGAGCCGGGGCCCGGCGCCATTCGCGCGATCGCGAAGTCGTTTACGAATTGCGTGGCGCTCATCCAGTGATGGACGTCGACGACCTGCCGCTGGATGTCCGCGATGACCGCCTGCCCGCCGCCGATCGTCGCGATCGACAGCGGGGCGAACACGCCGAACAGCGCGGCGTAACGTGCGGACGCGTTCATCGTGCGTCGCTCCCGCCCGGCGCCGCGGTCGCACGGCGGTATTCGAGCGCGACGCTCAGCGTGCCGCCGATCAGCACGGTCCATACCAGCGGCCAGTGCAGCACCGCGACCGACACGAAGGTGAGCGTCATGACCGCGAACGGCAGCACGCGGCGCGGCAGGCGGCGCACCGCGGTGATCGCCATCGAGATCGACAGCCCGATCGCCGCGGCCGCCGCGCCGGCGAGCGCGACGTGCGTGAGCGGGAAGCGCGTGAGGGTCGAGAACGCGACGCCGAACAGCACGATCAGCACGGCCGGCGGCGCGATGATGCCGGTGAAGCCCGCCACCGCGCCGCGCCATCCGGCGAGACGGTAGCCGATCCAGATCGCGAGGTTCTTCACGTTGACGCCCGGCAACGCCTGCGACAGCGCGAGGCCGTTGAGGAACGCCTCTTCGTCGAGCCATCGCCGCTCGTGCACGAAGTCGCGCATCATCCGTCCGCTGAGTCCGCCGCCGAAGCTGGTCAGGCCGATCTGCGCGAACGCGACGAACAGTGCGAGGACGCCTGGCGGCGCGTCGCTTGCCGGGGGAGTCGTGGTGGAGACGGGAGGCATCGGGCGGGTAGCACGTGGGGATCGGGCGATCGCCCATGTTAGCAAGGGGTGCCTGTCAGCACGCTGACATGGGCGCGGCGCCCGCACGACCCCGGCTCCGCGAGCGGTTCGACGCGGCCGGGCCGCCGCGCGTCATGCGCGCACCACCGTCACGCCGGCGGCCTCGATCGGCTTCGTCAGCGCGGCGTCGGTTTCCTTTTCGACGACGATCGCCTGCGCCAGCGCGATATCGCCGATCACGAACTGCGACGCCGCGCGCAGCTTCGACTGCGATGCGAGCACGACCGTCTCGGCCGCGCGTTCGGCCAGCGCGCGCTTGATCGCCGCCTCCTCGAAATCGCCGGTGCTCAGCCCCGCGACCGGATGCACGCCCGTGACCCCCATGAAATACAGGTCCGCATGGATGCGCGCGATGCCTTCCATCGCCGCCGCGCCGACCGCGACGATCGAGTGCTTGTAGAGCCGCCCGCCGATCAGGATCACGTCGATCGACGGATGCGCGGCCAGCGCGACCGCGACGCTCGGGCTGTGCGTGACGATCGTCGCGCGCAGGTCGGCCGGCAACTGACCGACGAGCAGCGCGGAGGTCGTGCCGCCGTCGACGATCGCGACTTGCCCGGGCGCGATCATCTGCGCGGCGCGCCGCGCGATGCGCCGCTTCTCCGCGGTTTCGAGCACTTCGCGCTGCGCGAACGGCGCGACGGCCGGCGACGCCGGCAGCGCGCCGCCATGCACGCGCTGCAGCAGCCCTTCGGCCGCGAGCTCGCGCAGGTCGCGGCGCACCGTGTCTTCGGACACGCCGAATTGCACGCTCAGCTCGGCAGCCAGCACCTGGCCGTCGCGCGCGAGCGCATCGAGGATCGCTTTCTTGCGTTGCGTCGTCAGCATCGTCTTTGCACGAAAATTCTTGAAATTGCACGAATCTGCACGTTACCATGGGCGCCGTCCTTTGTCGAACCGGAGGCTGCAATGGCTGCAACGCGGGAGCGGGTCCGCATCGTCGATACGACGGTGCTGTCCGATGACTGGTATGTGCTGCGCAAGGTGACGTTCGATTTCCTGCGCCGCGACGGCACGTGGCAACGCCTGAGCCGCGAGACCTACGATCGCGGCAACGGCGCGACGATCCTGCTGCGTCATGCCGAGACGGGCGACGTGCTGCTGACGCGGCAGTTCCGGATGCCGGCGTTCGTGAGCGGGCACGACGGCATGCTGCTCGAGGCGGCCGCCGGCCTGCTCGACGACGAAACGCCCGAAGCGCGCATCCGCGCGGAAGCCGAGGAGGAGACCGGCTATCGCGTGCGCGGCGTGCGCAAGGTGTTCGAGGCGTTCATGAGCCCGGGTTCCGTGACGGAGAAGCTGCATTTCTTCGTCGGCGAATACGATGCGTCGCTGCGCACCGGCGCGGGCGGCGGCGTCGCGGAAGAGGGCGAGGATCTCGAGGTCGTCGAGATGCCGCTGCAGGCGGCGCTGGACGCGGTCGAGCGCGGCGAGATCGTCGATGCGAAGACGATCATGCTGCTCCAGTACGTCGCGCTGCGGGACACCGCGGGCGCGCGCGCCGCATGACGCCGCGGCTCGTGCTGGTCGCCGGCCCGTATCGCAGCGGCACGGACGGCGACCCCGCGCGCATCGCCGCGAACCTGCATCGGCTGGAAGCGGCGGCGCTCGCCGTGTATCGCCGCGGGCACGTGCCGATGATCGGCGAGTGGGTGTCGCTGCCGCTCGCGGCCGCGGCCGGATCGACGCGGGTCGGCGACGCGATCGGCGAAACCTTCCTGTATCCGGCCGCGCACCGGCTGCTGCGGCGCTGCGATGCGGTGCTGCGGATCGACGGCGTGTCGCGGGGGGCGGATGCGGACGTGGCGCTTGCGCGGCGACTCGGCAAGCCGGTCTATTTCGCGGTCGACGAGATGCCGGTTGCGCGGGACGATTCGGCTGACTGAGCGAACATGGGCGCCGGTTGGCGGCATCGCCGGTGCGGCGTGTGCGGCCGGCCGGCACGTGCATCGCCCCAGGCCGGCGCGTGGCGTGCATGCCGCGTTGCGCGGCCGATGCAGCGCGGCGTCCGAACCGGCGTATGATCGCGACGCCACTCGCGCCATGCTCGACGCCACTGCTTCTCCATCATGCCTTTTTCCGATCCCGCTGATTCCGCCGACTCCGCCGATCCCTCCGGTTCCGCCGCCGCGCCGCTTCCCGCCGATCTCGTCGCGTCCGCCGTCGACGCACTCGCGCGCGCCGACGCATTGCTCGTCACGGCCGGCGCGGGCATCGGCGTCGACTCCGGGCTGCCCGATTTTCGCGGCACGGACGGCTTCTGGCGCGCGTATCCGGCGCTGCGCCACGAGCGTTTCGAATTCCACGAGATCGCGTCGCCGCACGCGTTTCGTGCGCGTGCGCCGCTCGCGTGGGGGTTCTACGGACACCGTCTCGCGCTCTACCGCGCGACGGTGCCGCACGCCGGCTTCGCGATCCTGCGCCGCTGGATCGACGCGATGCCGAACGGCGGCTTCGTGCTGACGAGCAACGTCGACGGCCAGTTTCAGAAAGCCGGCTTCGATCCGGCGCGCATCGTCGAGATCCACGGCTCGATTCATGCGATGCAATGCCTGCGCCCGTGCACGGACGAGACGTGGGACGCGGCGCCGTTCGTGCCGGAGGTCGACGAAACGACGTGCCGCCTCGTGGGCGACCTGCCGCGCTGCCCGCACTGCGGCGGGCTCGCGCGGCCGAACATTCTGATGTTCGGCGACACCGGCTGGCTCGGTGCGCGCTACGACGCTCAGGCGCGCGCGCTCGAAGACTGGATCGCGCGGGCCGGGCGCGTCGCCGTGGTCGAGATCGGCGCGGGCACCGCGATTCCGACCGTGCGCCTGTTGAGCGAACGGTTTGGCGCCGACGTGATCCGCATCAACGCGCGCGAAGCGCATGCGCGCCGGCCGGACGTGATCGGGCTGAAGGGCGGTGCGCTGGCGACGCTGAACGCGCTCGAGCGCGCGTGGCGCGGCGGCTGATCCCACGCCGACCGGCCGAGCCCGCGCCGATTACGGCCGCGCGACGAGCGCCTGCACGAGCGCCGGCGCGATCGGCGAACCGAGGCCGCGGCGCGCGCGTGGAAATCGTGAAAGGCGCCATGCGTTCGCGACACGATCCGCCGCCCGTCGGCATTGCCGGCGCGGCGCGATTGCGCATACAGTTCCGCGTAGGCCGCGCGCGCCGCGCGGCGCCGCCAGACAGGAGTGTCCTTGTTCTATTCGATCGTCGCGATCTTCGTCGGCGCCGGGCTCGGCGCGTTGCTGCGCTGGTTCCTGAGCCTCGCGCTCAACGCGTTCTTTCCCGCGGTTCCGCTCGGCACGCTCGCGTCGAATCTGATTGGCGGCTATGTGATCGGCGTGGCCGCCGTCCTGTTTACCGCTCGCGTCGGGCTGCCGCCCGAGTGGCGGCTGTTCGTGATCACGGGCTTTCTCGGCGGTCTCACGACGTTCTCGACCTTTTCGGTCGAAGTGATGACGCACGCGCTCGAGGGTGAATTCGGATGGGCGTTGGCGGTGGCTGCCCTACACTTGACTGGATCGTTCGCGCTGACGGCGCTCGGCATGTGGACCGCGCGCGCGTGGCTCGCGGCGGCCTGAGCAGGCCGTCATCGGAGGGAGCGATGGACAGGGTCGTGTTGCGCTTCTACGTGCACGAGCAGCACCGGTTGCACTGGAAGCCGCTGTGGGAATGGCTGCTGGAAGAGGCGAACCGGATGGGCGTCGCGGGTGGCTCCGCGTTTCGTGCGATGGCCGGCTTCGGCCAGCATCGCGTGCTGCACGAGGATCGCTTCTTCGAACTGCAGGGCTCGGTCGCGATCGAGGTCGAATTCATCGTCACCGAGGACGAAGCGCAGCGGCTGCTCGAGCGGCTGTCGCGCGAGAAAGTGCGCGTGTGCTACGCGATGATGCCCGCGCGCTTCGGCGTGATCGACACGCTCGGCGCACCGCCGGCGCAGGGGCCGGCGGCGTAGGGCGCGGATCAGATGCCGAACATCGTCAGCGACACGGCGGCGCGCGTGACGATCATCAGCAGCACCTGCACGATCACGAACAGCAGGATCGGCGACAGGTCGATGCCGCCGAGGTTCGGGATCACGCGGCGCAGCGGGTTCAGGAACGGCGCGGTGAGCTGGTAGAGGATCGGCATCGCCGGCGAGTGCGGGTTGAGCCACGACAGCAGCGCCATCAGGATCGTCATCCAGATCACGAGATTGAGCGCCCACTTCACGACGGTGAGCAGCGCGACCACGACGAGCGTCGCGATCACGGCGGCCGGATCGAAACCGGCCATCACGACCATCAGCACGACGTAGACGAGCGCGGTGAGCAGCGCGGCGACGACGCTGGCCCAATCGATGCCGCGTACGCCCGCGATCACGCGGCGCAGCGGCAGCACGAGCCAGTTGGTCGCCTGCAGCACGGCTTGCGTGACGGGGTTGTACGGCGGCACGCGGACGGCCTGCATCCAGACGCGCAGGATCAGCGCGGCGCCGAATAGCGTGAAGACGGTATTGAGCAGAAAACGGGCGATCTCGCCGAACATCGTTGGCATCCTTTTTATACAGTCAGTAGCGTGCGGCCGCCAACGCCGGTCGGCGGCGCATCGGCCGACACCTTATCACGCCTCGTCTCGCGACGGGGAGGGGTGCGCGGCCACGCGCGCGAGCGACGTTTCGACGGCTGCGGCCAGCGCCGGCAGCGTGGCCGGCGGCGTCGCGCGCTTCGCCGCGAGCGCGACCGCGCGGCGCGTCAGCAGCGCGTACAGTGCCGCATGATCGCCGCCGCGCGCCTCGAGCAGCGCGAGCTGGCGCTCGACGATGCCCGTGTCGCCGCGCGACACCGGCCCGGACAGCGCATTCGCGAGCCCCTTGTCGCGGACGGTCTCGATCGTGCCGGCCAGCATCGGCAGCAGCGCGCGCAGCGCGGCGCCCTCGTCGAAACCGAGGCCGCGCCACAGCTCGACCGCTTCCGACAGCCCGCACAGCGCGAAGCTCGCCGCGTAGTGGGCGGCCGCGTGATACAGCATCCGGCCGCCGGCCGGAATCGACAGCGGATGGCAGCCGAGTGCGGCGGCAAGTCGCAGCAGCGTCGCGTGCAGCGCGCCGTCCGCTTCGATCGTGACCGAGCAGCCGTCGATGCGGGCGAGGTCGGCATCGGTGCCGCCGAACAGATAAAGAGGATGGAAGCCGCCGGTGGCCGCGCCTTGCTGCTTCGCCGGATCGAGCAGCGCGACCGGCGATGCGCCGCTGCAATGAACGACCGCCTGGCGGGCGGCGCGCGAGGCGTCGAAGCGCAGCGCCGCGGCGCTCGACGCGAGATGATCGTCGGGCGTCGTCACGAAGATCAGGTCGGCGGCGTCGGCCACCTGCTGCGGGGTATCGACCGCGCGGCAGCCGTCGATGCGCGCGGCGAGGCCGATGGCCGACGCCGGCGTGCGGCTCGCGATCGCGACGACGGGAAAGCCGGCCTGCGCGAAACGTTGCGCGACACAGCGCGCGAGGCGGCCGGCGCCGATGAAGCCGAGGCGGGGTGTGTCGGGAAGCGGCATGGCAGCGGATGTAAGCGAAAACGAAGCAGCCGTCAGTATCGCAGGAATGACGGCGGTGTCGCGCAAGCCCGCCTGCGAGGCGGCCGCACGTATGAATTACCGATGCGCGGTGCGATCGATGCGTGGGCAGGGTGGCGGTATTGCGGCGGAATCAGGATTACGGAATCCGACCCCGAAATTTCGTGCGCCGCCCCCGCTTGAAATGTCGGCATGTTGTCTCGAATTTGTAATCGTTCATTACGTACGCGTGCCGGCTGCGCGCGCCGGATCCGGTAAGACTGACCGGTCGTCGTGTCGCGACCCGACTTCTCGGATGGAATCGCGCGACCCGCAAGGGTCGCCGCCCACGCCGGGCGCCGCGCCGGACGGCCGCTGCGGCCGCGTGCGATTGCAATTTGCAACAAATGCACGATACGCGCCGGGCGCGTTTTCGCTACATTGCTTGCATGCGACGTGCATGCCCGCCGTTGCCGACAGGAGCGCCTAAAATACCGCTCCAGCAGGAGAATCGAAGTGAAAAAGCTCGTTCCGTTCATCGCCGCCGCCGCGCTGGGCCTGGGTGCCGCAAGCGCCGCGCAGGCTCACGTGTCGATCGGGGTCGGCATCGGTATCCCGGTCGCACCCGCGTATCCCGTCTATGCACCGCCGCCGCCCGTGTATTACGCGCCGCCGCCTCCGCCCGTGTACTACGCGCCGGCGCCGGCCTACTATGCGCCGCCGCCCGCCGTGGTCGTCGGCGGCTACTATGGTCGCCCGTACTGGCGCCACGGTTACGGCGGCTGGGGCCATCACGGCTACTGGCGTCGCTGATTCGTCCCGCGCGGCCTGACCGCGCGCGGCAAAACGGCGCAACGTCCCGCGAGGGGCGCTGCGCCGTTTTTCATTGGGGCCGCCGTTGCGTGCGCGGCTCGGCGCTGCACGACGGCACGCGATTACATCGCGCGCACGATCAGGTCGCGGTAGCCGCCGACGATCACGCTGTACGAAAAATACGCGAACAGCAGCGCCGACGCGACATGGCACGCACGCATCAGCCCGGCGCCCGCGCGCTTGCGGCCCTGGCTCGCGAGCGTGCACATGAAGAGCGTCCACGCGAGACCGCCGAGGAAAAAGCCCGACAGGAACACCGATGCGGTGGCCGGGGTGGTCGCGCCGGCTTTCGCGATCAGCGCGCCGCCGACCGCTGCGAACCACAGGATCGCGCTCGGCGACGACATCGCGAGCAGCATCCCGCGCACGAAACTGCGCCGCGCGCTCGCCCGCGGCGGCGGTGCATCGTCCGCGTCGTCGTCGGCTGCGTTGGCGGGCGCCAGCGCTTCGCGCGCCATCTTCCACGTGAGGAACAGCAGCACCGCGCCGCCGCCGATCCACACGATCCAGCGCACGGGTTCGAACTGCAGCAGCACGGCCATCCCCGCGAGCGCGAGCGCCGCGTAGACGAGATCGCCCACGCACGAGCCGACGCCGAGCCAGAAGCCCGGGCGGAAGCCGTGCGACAGCGTCAGCGACAGCATCGCGACGTTCACGAGGCCGATGTCGAGACACAACGATAGCGACAGAAAGAATCCGTCGGACAGCATGGAGGCGGGCGGAAAGTTCATTGTCTGGATGCGTGCGGCGATTGCGATGCGCGGGCCGGCGGGCGCCGGCCGCGTGGCGTCAGAGGCCGATCTCTTGCCACAGCCGGTCGACGCGCGCCTTCACGGCCGCGTCCATCTCGATCGGGCGGCCCCATTCGCGATGCGTTTCGCCCGGCCACTTGTTGGTCGCGTCGAGCCCCATCTTCGAGCCGAGTCCGGCCACCGGCGACGCGAAGTCGAGATAGTCGATCGGCGTGCTGTCGACCATCACCGTGTCGCGCACGGGGTCGACGCGCGTCGTGATCGCCCAGATCACTTCCTTCCAGTCGCGGATGTTCACGTCCTCGTCGACGACCACGATGAACTTCGTATACATGAACTGCCGCAGGAAGCTCCACACGCCGAACATCACGCGCTTTGCGTGGCCCGCGTAGCTCTTCTTCATCTGGACGATGGCCATCCGGTAACTGCAGCCTTCGGGCGGCAAGTAGAAGTCGGTGATTTCCGTGAACTGCTTCTGCAGCAGCGGCACGAACACCTCGTTGAGCGCGACGCCGAGCACCGCGGGCTCGTCGGGCGGCTTGCCCGTGTAGGTCGAATGGTAGATCGCGTCGCGGCGCATCGTGATGCGCTCGACGGTGAACACCGGAAACCACTCCTGCTCGTTGTAATAGCCGGTATGGTCGCCGTACGGCCCTTCGAGCGCGTGTTCGTACGCGGCCGCCGCGTTGCCGGTCGGCCGCGGCGGTGCGCCGGCCGGTGCGGGGGAAGGGGTGCCTTCCTGCGGATGAATGAAGCCTTCGAGCACGATTTCCGCGCGCGCGGGCACCTGCAGCGTGTCGACGCCGGGCGTCAGGCACTTCGCGAGTTCCGTGCGGCTGCCGCGCAGCAGGCCGGCGAACTGATACTCGGACAGCGAATCGGGCACGGGCGTCACGGCGCCGAGCGTCGTGGCCGGATCGGCGCCGAGCACGACCGCGACCGGATAGGGCTTGCCGGGGTTGCGCAGCGCGAATTCGCGGAAATCGAGCGCGCCGCCGCGATGCGCGAGCCAGCGCATGATCAGCTTGTTGCGGCCGATCAATTGCTGACGGTAGATGCCGAGGTTCTGGCGCGGCTTGTTCGGCCCGCGCGTGACCGTCAGGCCCCACGTGACGAGCGGCCCCGCATCGCCGGGCCAGCAGGTCTGGATCGGCAGCTTGTTCAGGTCGACGTCGGCGCCTTCCCAGACGATTTCCTGGCACGGCGGCGACGACACCGACTTCGGCGCCATGTCCCACACCGCCTTCGCGAGCGACAGCAGCTTGCCGGCGTCCTTCAGGCTCTTCGGCGGATCGGGTTCCTTCAGCGCGGACAGCAGGCGCCCGAGATCGCGCAGCGAACTAAGCGCGGCCTCGTCGCCCGCATCGACGCCCATCCCGAGCGCGACGCGGCGCGGCGTGCCGAACAGGTTGCCGAGCACCGGGAACGCATGGCCGGGCGGCGCGTTGAACAGCAGCGCCGGGCCGCCGGCGCGCAACACGCGGTCGCACAGCTCGGTCATTTCGAGCACGGGCGACACGGGCTGCGTGACGCGCCGCAGTTCGCCGAGCGCCTCGAGGCGCTGAATGAAATCGCGTAAGTCTTTGTATTTCATGAAGAAGGTCCGGGCTGCCCGCAGGGCGGGCAGCGGTGGGCGGGGGCAGCGGCCGGCTGCGACCCCGAATCGACCGACGATTTTACCCGGGTCGCCGCGCGGCCGCCCGGCGCAGAAAAAAGTCGATCGAGCGCAAACCCCTTACGGCACGGGGATTGCGTTCTGAAGAGTGGTTTTAAATTACTTTTTGTTATGATTTGAAAGTTTTATAGTGTTGACGATCTATAAAACCCTGCTAGAATCCGCTCACATTGGTTGCAGGGTAAAAGGCTTCGAGCCGCCAATCACCGATCTTTGACGCAACGCGTCACCGTCCGCCGAATCCTGCACGGCGTTTTCGACGGCCTTTGTCGTAGTCCCAGCCAGCGCCACCAGACGCTGGTTTTTTGCGTGGGTGCCACCGCGTATGCCCGCCTCGCCCAGTGTGCGAAGGCGCCGGCCTTCTTACACCGTGGCCTCGAACGGTACTTATACCGTTTCCCCGATGCTTGCGCGTCCCAACCAAGGCGTGCGGCGTCGTGATTCCGCGGCGCGTTTTCCGTCTCGCCATCGAGCTGAGCGAGCCGCACGAGTCATGTTCATGGGAGATGATCTGAATGAACGCTTGGTTATCGTGGCGTCCCACCGAGCAGCATGCGCAAATCGTGCGCAACTTGCTGCGTCGCGGGACGCGTGTCAGTCACCATCTATTCAGCGTTGTCGGCTGTTTCGCGGTCGCAGTCGCGCTTGCACTGTGGCTGCTGCCAACCGTGCGCGGCACGCTCGCCGCGAAGCTGATGCCGGTCGTGTCCGCGGCCGTGCAGGCCGGTCCGGCCCGTCTGCTGTCCGGCCATCCGCTGCCGAACTTCGCGCCTGCCGGCGCGCAGCCGCAGCAGGAAGAGAATCCGGAAACGGATGCGCTTGCCGTCGGCCTCGACGTCGCACCGGAAGCCGCCGCTCAGGGCGCCCAGAGCGATGCGTCCGATCCGGCCCGTAACGGCCCGTCGCCCGTCGCGCTGGCGAAACTGATCCCGATTCAGCGCGTGGCTGCCGATGCCCGCGACGATCGCGCGCTCGCGTCGAACCGCGAACAGGCGCTCGTCGCCACCTATCTGTCGCGCCGTTACCGCGTTGCCCAAGAGCCGCTCGGCCAGCTCGTCAAGGCGGCGTTCCAGACCGGTCGCGACGTCGGCCTCGATCCGCTGCTGCTGCTGTCCGTGATGGCGATCGAATCGGGCTTCAACCCGTACGCCGAAAGCGGCGTCGGCGCGAAGGGGCTGATGCAGGTCATGTCGAAGGTGCATTCCGACAAGTTCGAGTATTTCGGCGGCACCGACACCGCGCTGCAGCCGCTCGCGAACCTGCAGGTCGGTGCGCTGGTGCTGAAGGACTGCATCGCGCGCGGCGGTTCGCTCGCGAACGGCCTGCGCCTGTACAACGGCTCGACGAATCCCGACGACAACGGCTACGGCTCGAAGGTGATGGCCGAACGCGGCCGCCTGCGCGACGTCGCGCGTGGCCGCAGCGTGCCGATCAACGCGCCGCAGGCGCCCGCGCAACCCGCGAAGCCGATCGTCACCGCCGCTGCCGTGACGGCCGCGGCAGGTGGCGCGAAGCGCGTGCATGCGACGCTCGACGGCACGACCTCGATCAAGGCGGCGCCGAAGGAAGCCGCCCCGCAGGACGACGCGAGCGTCGATACCGCGAAGCAGTCGCACGGCGATCATTCGGAGCTCGGCGCGTAACGGTCGCGTTTCGGCGGCTCCGGCCGGCACGACATGAAAAAAGCACCCGACTCGGGTGCTTTTTCTTTTTGCGGTGCGTGAAGCGGCGGTGCGCGCCCGGCCGCGGCGTCAGTGCTGGCCGAACAGCGCCGCGAGCCGGTCGACGGCCTCTTCGAGCCGCGAGTAGGCCGTCGCATAGGACAGGCGGATATAGTCGCGCGGCGCATGGACACCGAAGTCCATACCCGGCACCAGCACCACGCCTGCGTCGTGCAGCATCGCCTGCGTGAGTGCGGCGCTGTCGCCGGCCGCCGGATGGGCGACGCCGCCGCAATGCGCATACACGTAGAACGCGCCGTCCGGCATCACCGGCACCGTGAAGCCGAGCCGTTCGAGCGCCGGGGCGATGAAATCGCGGCGGCGCTTGAATTCGAGCCGGCGTGTTTCGTAGATGTCGAGCGTCGCGGGTTCGAAGCAGGCGAGCGCCGCGTGTTGCGCGAGCGCGGACGGGCAGATGAACAGGTTCTGCGAGAGCTTCTCGAACGAGCCGACGAGCGCGGGCGGCACGACGAGCCAGCCGAGCCGCCAGCCCGTCATGCTGAAATACTTCGAGAAGCTGTTCACGGTGATGACGTCGTCGCCGAACGACAGCGCCGAGACGGGCGCGGCGTCGTAGCTGAGCCCCTGGTAGATCTCGTCGACGATCGTGAAGCCGTGGCGTGCGCGCACCGCCTCGACGATCCGCTTCAGTTCGTCCGGTTCGAGCGACGTGCCGGTCGGGTTCGACGGCGACGCGAGCAGCACGCCGCGCGTGCGCGCGTTCCAGTGCGTGCGGACGTCGTGTTCGGTGAGCTGGAAGCGTGCGTCCGGGCCGCTCGGCACGAGCACCGGGCGACCTTCGGCCGCCGCGACGAAGTGCCGGTTGCACGGATACGACGGGTCGGGCATCAGCACTTCGTCGTCGCGGCCGACCAGCGCGAGGCACGCGAGCAGCAGCGCGGCCGATGCGCCGGCCGTCACGACGATCCGCTCGGGCGCGATCGCGAGGCCGTACGCGCGCGCATAGTGCGCGGCGATCGCCTCGCGCAGCGGCGCGATGCCGAGCGCGCTCGTGTACTGCGTGACGCCGCGGCGCAGCGCGGCCGCCGCGGCCTCGACGACCGGCTCCGGCGCGGTGAAATCCGGCTCGCCGATGCCCATGTGGATAACGTCGCGCCCCAAGGACTCGAGCCGCTGTGCCCCCTTCATCAGTTCCATCACGTGAAAGGGCTGGATCGCGTCGACGCGTGCGGCGAGCGTGACGAGCGAATCGGCGGTGGTATTCATCGGCAGCGGGGCGGAGGGGGAAAAGAATGAAAAACGGGCGCTTGCGCGCCCGTGGACCAACCAACGGTATCAGCCGTTGCGACGCGCCTGCGTTTCGGCGGGGCGCAGCTTCGCGGCCAGCTTGTCGAGCACGCCGTTCACGTACTTGTAGCCGTCGGAGCCGCCGAACGTCTTCGCGAGTTCGACGGCTTCGTTGATGATCACGCGATACGGCGTTTCGACGTGGTGCGTGAGCTCGAACGTCGCGATCAACAGCACCGCGCGTTCGACCGGCGACAGCTGATCGATCGGACGGTCCAGCGACGGCGCCAGCGCTTCGACGAGCGTCGCATGTTCGCGGATCACGCCGTGCAGGATCGCTTCGAGCAGTTCCTTGTCAGCCTTGTCGTAACCGAGCGCGCCGCGCAGTTGCGCGTCGATCTCGCCGGAGGGCGCGTTCGACAGCAGCCACTGGTACAGGCCCTGCGTCGCCAGCTCGCGCGATTGTCGGCGGGCGCTCTTCTTCATGCGCGCTCCTCTTCGTCGTCTTCGTCTTCCTCTTCGTCCTCGTCGTCGCCGAGCTGGTCGAGCGCCATCGTCAGGTTGGCCATCTCGACGGCGACGCGTGCGGCGTCACGACCCTTTTCGGTCATGCGCGCGACGGCCTGCTCGTCGGTTTCGGTCGTCAGGACCGCATTCGCGATCGGCAGGTTGAAGTCGAGGCCGATGCGGGTGATGCCCGCGCCGCTCTCGTTCGACACGAGTTCGAAATGGTAGGTCTCGCCGCGGATCACCGCGCCGAGCGCGATCAGTGCGTCGAACTGGCCGCTTTCGGCGAGCTTCTGCAGTGCGAGCGGGATTTCCAGCGCGCCGGGCACCGACACGAGCAGCACGTCTTCACCGGTGACGCCGAGGCGCTCCAGTTCTTCGACGCACGCGTCGGCGAGGCCGTTGCACACGGGTTCGTTGAAGCGCGATTGCACGATGCCGATACGCAGGCCGTCGCCTTCGAGATTCGGTTGGTATTGTCCGATTTCCATGATCTGGTCCGTGGTGTGGATGAACGGTTATAGGGCGAAAGCGCCGTGGCGGGTTACGCGTGGGACGCCGGGCAGGACTTGGTCTCGCCGCCGGGCATCGGAATGAAGCCCGTGACTTCGAGGCCGTAGCCGGACATGCTGCCCAGCTTGCGCGGATTCGACAGCACCTGCATCTTGCCGACGCCGACATCGCGCAGGATCTGCGCGCCGATGCCGAACGTCTTGAAATCGACCGGCCGGCGCTTGAGCGCAGCGGCCCTTTCTTCCTCGTCGAACGCCTTGAAGACGTCGATCAGGTGTTCCTTCGTATCGCCGCAGTTGAGCAGCACGATCACGCCGAGGTCGCGTTCCGCGATCTCGCGCATCGCGGCGTCGAGCGTCCACGAGTGCGTCGAGATGCCCGTCTCGAGCAGGTCGAGCACGGACAGCGGCTCGTGCACGCGCACCGGCGTATCGACGTCGGGCGACGGCATGCCGCGCACCAGCGCGATGTGCGGCGAGCCGCTCGGCTGGTCGCGGTACAGCACCGCGCGGAACGTGCCGTGCGCGGTCTGCATCGTGCGCTCGGCGATCCGCTCGATGATCGATTCGGTGCGGCTGCGGTACTGGATCAGGTCGGCGATCGTGCCGATCTTCAGGTCGTGTTCCTTCGCGAATTCGATCAGGTCCGGCAGGCGCGCCATCGTGCCGTCGTCCTTGATGATCTCGCAGATCACCGCGGCCGGCGTGAGGCCCGCGAGCGCGGTGAAGTCGCAGCCGGCCTCGGTGTGGCCCGCGCGCACGAGCACGCCGCCCGGTTGCGCCATGATCGGGAACACGTGGCCCGGTTGCACGATGTGCTCGGGGCGCACGTCGTGCGCGACCGCCGTGGCGATCGTGTGCGCGCGGTCGGCGGCCGAGATGCCGGTTGTCACGCCTTCGGCCGCTTCGATGCTGACCGTGAACGCGGTGCCGTACTGCGTGCCGTTGCGATAGGTCATCAGCGGCAGGTGCAGCTGCTTGCAGCGTTCCTGCGTCAACGTCAGACAAATCAGGCCGCGGCCGTACCTGGCCATGAAGTTGATCGCTTCCGGCGTGACGAATTCGGCGGCGATCACGAGGTCGCCCTCGTTTTCGCGGTCTTCTTCGTCGACCAGGATCACCATCCGGCCGGCTTTCAGCTCGGCGATGATGTCGAGCGTGGAGGCGAGCGTCATAAGGGGGCGAGAAAGAGGAAAGTGCGTATTTTACGCCAGCCGGGCGGCGTTTCGGCTGGCGCAGGCCGGGCGGGGCCGGCCTGCGCTCCGGAAAGCGCCGTGGCCGGCCTGCGCGCGGGGGCGCACGGCAGCGGGCCGGGCGTTGCGCGGCCGCGCGTCACGCGTGCTCGTTGCGCCCGCCGAGGTAGTCCAGCTTGCCGAGTTCGACGCCACTATGGCGCAGGATGTCGTACGCGGTCGTCACGTGGAAGAAGAAGTTGGGCAGCACGAAATTCAGCAGATACGACTGGCCGGTGAATTCGATCGGCCCGACGCGCATCTTCAGCACGACCTGGCGCGTTTCGCTGCCGTCGATCTGCGCGGCGTCGAAGCTTTTCAGGTAGTCGATCGTCTTCTGGATGCGCGCATGCAGCTCGTCGAAGGTCTGTTCGACGTCCGGGTAGCTCGGGATGTCGACGCCGGCGAGCCGCGCGGCGCAGCCCTTGGCCGTGTCGGTCGCGATGTAGACCTGGCGGACGAGCGGCAGCATGTCCGGATAGAGGCGTGCGCCGATGAATACCGACGGATCGATCTGCTTTTCGGCCGCATGGGCCTGCGCCTTGCCGAGGATGTGCTGCAGGTTGGTGAGGCCGCGGATCAGGACGGGCAGCGAAGCCTGGTACATCGAGATGGACATGGGAACGACTCCTGTGGGAAGAGAGGCGGCGCGGTATGCGGCACGTCGTGTGTTGCGGCGTTGAAACCGCTGTCGACGCATCTTAGCGCGACGGCATGACCCGTGCGCGTCGTTAGCCGTTTGGCCAGGTGTCGGCTGGCCAAACGGCCAACGACCGAACGCGATCCCGATGGCGGCGTGTCGGTGTCCGGCGACGGAGCGGCCCGGCACGAAGTAGGGTGAGAGCAAAGCGCGGCGCGGCCCGTGCGGCCCATGCACGCGATCGGGCCGGCGGCCGGCGAGTGGTCAAGCGACGGGGCGGCGGCGACGCCCGAACCATGCCGGGCGAACCGCCAGCCGTCATTCCCCGCACCGGACGGGGCCGGCCGATCAGTCCTGATGCACGCCCTGCGACGACGACAGCATCCGCTCCACGTACCGCGCGATCATGTCGACTTCGAGATTGACCTTGTCGCCGGCCTTCACGTGACGCAGCGTCGTGACTTCGACCGTATGCGGAATCAGGTTGATCGAGAATTCGCAGCCGTCCGCGCGATCGTCGATCGTATTGACGGTCAGGCTCACGCCGTTCACCGTGATCGAGCCCTTGTACGCGAGATAGCGGCCGAGTTCGCGCGGCGCGACGATCCGCAGTTCGTGCGACTCGCCGACCGGCGCGAAGCGCGACACGGTGCCGAGGCCGTCCACATGGCCCGACACGATATGCCCGCCGAGGCGATCGTGCGCGCGCAGCGCCTTCTCGAGATTCACTTCGCCGGGCTGTGCGAGGCCGACCGTCCGGTTCAGGCTTTCGCGCGACACGTCGACGTCGAACGCGGTGTCGGTCTTTGCGATCACCGTCATGCACGCGCCCTGGATCGCGATGCTGTCGCCGAGCGCGACATCGGCCAGGTCGAGCCCGCCGGCCTGCACGGTCAGGCGTACGCCGGCGTCGGCCGACGTGCCGAGCGGGGCGATCGATTCGATGCGGCCGACGGCCGCGACAATTCCGGTAAACATCGTGACGGCTCCGTTCAGTGAGAGGCGTCGGGCGGCGCGAACCGCGCGAGGATCCGCAAGTCGTCGCCGATCCGCTCGATACCGTGGAACGACAGTCGGGTGCGCGCATCGAGGCTCGCCGGCGCGGCGAGATCGAACATGCCGGCTGCGTCGGCGCCCAGCAGGCTCGGCGCCAGATACACCAGCAATTCGTCGACGCACCGTTCGCGCAGCAGCGAACCGTTCAGCTTGTGGCCGGCCTCGACGTGCAGCTCGTTGACGCCGCGCGCGCCGAGCGCCGCCAGCATCGCGGGCAGGTCGACCTTGCCGTGCGCGTTCGCGAGCGGCACGATTTCCGCGCCGCGCGACTTCAGCACGTTCGCGCGGACCTCGCCGGCGGCGTCGAGCCGGCCGCAGAAGATCAGCAGCGGCGCGCCTTCGAGCAGCCGCGCGTCGAGCGGCAGGTCGAGGCGGCTGTCCACGAGGATGCGTTGCGGCTGACGCGGCGTGTCGATGCCGCGCACGGTCAGCAGCGGATTGTCCTCGCGCACGGTGCCGATGCCGGTGAGGATCGCGCACGCGCGGGCGCGCCACGCGTGCCCGTCGAGGCGCGCGGCCTCGCCGGTGATCCACTGGCTTTCGCCGGACGGCAGCGCGGTGCGGCCGTCGAGCGATGCGGCGGTCTTCATCCGCACCCACGGGCGGCCGCGCGTCATCCTCGACACGAAGCCGATGTTCAGCTCGCCGGCCTCGTGCGCGAGCAGCCCGCAGCGCACGTCGATGCCCGCATCGCGCAGCATCCCGAGGCCGCGGCCCGACACCTGCGGATTCGGGTCTTCCATCGCCGCGACGACCTTCGCGACGCGCGCGTCGATCAGCGCGTTCGCGCACGGCGGCGTGCGGCCGAAATGACTGCACGGTTCGAGCGTCACGTACACGGTCGAGCCCGCGACGTCGTGGCCGCGCGCACGCGCGTCCTTCAGCGCCTGCACTTCCGCGTGATCCTGGCCGGCCGGCTGCGTGAAGCCTTCGCCGATCACGTCGCCGTGCTTGACGATCACGCAGCCGACGCGCGGATTCGGCGCGGTCGTGTACATGCCGCGCGCGGCGAGCGCGAGCGCGCGCTGCATGTGGGCGAAATCGGTATCCGAGAACATGCGCGCGGCCCCGGGTCAGGCGGCGAGTGCCGCGAACGCGCGGCGCGCGGCCGCGAGCGTCGCGTCGATCACCGCGTCGTCGTGGGTGCTCGACACGAAACCCGCCTCGTAGGCCGACGGCGCGAAGTACACGCCCTCGTCGAGCATCAGGTGGAAGAAGCGGTTGAAGCGCTCGGTGTCGCTCTTCGTCACTTCCGCGAAGCTGCCCGGCACGCGCTCGGCGAAGTACAGGCCGAACATCGCGCCGATCGAGTCGGCCGCGAACGGCACGCCGGCCGCGCGCGCTTCGGCCGCGAGGCCGTCGGCGAGCCGCTTCGTCTGCGCGGTGAGCGCGTCGTAGAAGCCCGGCGCCTGGATCAGTTGCAGCGTCTTCAGGCCCGCGGCGACCGCGATCGGGTTGCCCGACAGCGTGCCGGCCTGGTAGACGCCGCCGAGCGGCGCGAGGTGGGCCATGATGTCGCGGCGGCCGCCGAACGCGGCGGCCGGCATCCCGCCGCCGATCACCTTGCCGAGGCAAGTGAGGTCGGCCGCGATCCCGTAGTGCGCCTGCGCGCCGCCGAGCGCGACGCGGAACCCGCACATCACCTCGTCGAAGATCAGCACGGCGCCGTGCTTCGTGCACAGCGCGCGCAGCGCGTTCAGGAATTCGGGCGTGCCGCGCACGAGGTTCATGTTGCCGGCCAC
The DNA here is from genome assembly GCF_001526365.1 of Burkholderia sp. MSMB1835. NCBI lineage: Bacteria > Pseudomonadati > Pseudomonadota > Betaproteobacteria > Burkholderiales > Burkholderiaceae > Burkholderia > Burkholderia sp. MSMB1835. The sequence goes on along the minus strand of NZ_LOYP01000054.1, from coordinate 377,259 downwards.
CGGCTCGACGATCACCGCGGCGATTTCGTCGCCGAACGCGCCGAAGGCTTCCTCGAGCACGGCGACGTTGTTGTATTCGAGGACGGTCGTGTGCTTCGCGATGTCGGCGGGCACGCCGGCCGACGTCGGGTTGCCGAACGTCAGCAGGCCCGAGCCGGCCTTGACCAGCAGGCTGTCCGCGTGGCCGTGGTAGCAGCCCTCGAACTTCACGATGCGGCTGCGGCCCGTGAAACCGCGCGCGAGACGCAGCGCGCTCATCGTGGCCTCGGTGCCGCTCGACACCATCCGCACCTGCTCGATCGACGGCACGAGCTTGCAGATTTCCTCGGCGATCTCGATCTCGGCTTCGGTCGGCGCGCCGAACGAGAAGCCGTCGGCGAGCACGTTCTGCACGGCCGACAGCACTTCCGGATGGACGTGGCCGACGATCATCGGGCCCCACGAACCGATGTAGTCGATGTACTGCTTGCCGTCGGCATCCCAGAAATACGGGCCTTGCGCGCGCGCGACGAAGCGCGGCGTGCCGCCGACCGAACGGAACGCGCGTACCGGCGAGTTGACGCCGCCCGGAATGGTCTTCTGGGCGCGTTCGAAGAGAATCTGATTGTTGGACATGAGCGAAACCTGCGAGAGAACGGCGCGGGGGCCTGTGCACGGGCCGCGGCGCCTGGGCGGAACGATCGTCCGATTGTACCGGAGACACGCGAGGCGGGCCCGCCGCCGGTCCGCGGCCTTTGGGCGCGCGGCGGATTACCCGGCCGGGTAGCGCGGGCCTGATTCGACCCGGTTTCCGGTCATCGCGGCGGCTTGCGCTTGCCGGTCAGCTCGGCCCAGCGCTTTTCGAGCGGACCCTCGACCATCGGCTTGATCGACGTGCCGGAGCTCTGCGCATCCCAGGTCTGCACCGAATACGGATGCACGCGCAGCGCGTCGCGCGCAATCACGACGTCCTGGTGCGCGTCGACCAGCCAGTCGTACACGAAGTCGATGCACAGCCGGTAACCGCGCCTGGTCGACGGATCGGGCACCTCGTACGGCGCGCGCGTCACGTAGCCGGAGCCGAACACACCCTTGGGCGCCTGCGCGACGCGGTGCAGGAATACGCGGTCGCCCGGCAGGATGCCGCGCGCGAAGCCGCAGCCCCATACGTCATGCACGGCCTCGCCGGCCTTCACGCGCGCGGCGACGTCGGGCAGTTCGGGCCATGGCCATTTCTTGGGGCTCCAGATCAGCAGGAAAGCGGTCATCGGTTCGGTCGTACGTCGAAAGGATCGGACAAGCGCGGCGGGCAGCCGCAAGCTTAATCGAATCCGCCGGCGTGCTCATGGGTGCGCGCGACGCGCGTGGGCGGCTCCCCGGCCGCCGCCGCGCGCGGTCCGAGGCACGCAAAAAAGTTGCGCGTACAATCATGGGCCTGAACGCGCCGCTTGCGGTGCGGCTTCCCGTCTTCACCGTCACGCGCGCCCCGATGCGCGCGGACTCCCATTCCGGATACCCATGTCCCACGTCGTCCGGCGCCGGCCCGATGCCCGGCTGATCCTGTTGCTCGGCGCGCTCGCGGCCTGCGGGCCGATCGCCACCGACATGTACCTGCCGAGCCTGCCGTCGATCGCCGCCGGCTTCTCGGTCAGCCCCGGCGCCGCGCAGCGCACGCTGACCAGCTTCATGGCCGGCTTCTCGATCGGCATGCTGCTGTACGGCCCGCTGTCCGACACGTGGGGCCGCCGGCCCGTGCTGCTCGGCGGGATCGCGCTGTTCACGCTCGCGAGCGTCGGCTGCTTCGTGTCGGGCTCGATCGACATGCTGATCGTCGTGCGCTTCCTGCAGGCGCTCGGCGCCGGCGCCGCGTCGGTGCTCGCGCGTGCGATCGCACGCGACGCGCACGAGCCGAGCGACGCGGCGAAGGTGCTGTCGATGGTCGCGATCGTCACCGCGGTCGGGCCGCTGCTCGCGCCGCTGATCGGCGGCCAGATCCTGCGCTTCGCCGGCTGGCGCGGCGTGTTCGTCGTGCTGGCCGTGTTCGGCGCGATCTGCGCGACGACCGCGTATCTGCGGGTGCCCGAAACCTGGCCGAAGGAGCGGCGCAAGAGCGCGGCCGTGCTCGCGTCGTTCGCGTCGTACGGGCGCATCCTGTCCGACCCGGTTGCATGGGGGCACATGCTGTGCGGCGGGATGGCGTTCGCGTCGATGTTCTCGTACATCACCGCGACGCCGTTCGTGTACATCGAGTATTTCCACGTGTCGCCGCAGCACTACGGGCTGCTGTTCGGCCTGAACGTCGTCGGGATCATGATCGGCAACTTCGCGAACACGCGCCTCGTCGGCCGCATCGGTTCGCTGCGCATCATCGCGGCCGCGTCGCTCGTGAGCTGCGTCGCGTCGCTCGCGGTCGCGCTCGTCGCGCTGACGGGGTGGGGTGGGCTGTGGTCGATCGTCGTGTGTCTGTTCTTCGTCGTCGGCGTGGTCGGGATCCTGTCCGCGAACTGCACGACCGACCTCATGCACCGCTATCCGCACAACGCGGGCGCGTCGGCGGCCGTGTTCGGCGCGATGCAGCTCGCGCTCGGCGCGCTGGCGAGCGTGGCGATCGGCGTACTCGCGGACGGCACGCCGTTCGCGATGGGCGTGACGATCGGCGTGTCGGGCCTGCTGTGTTTCGCCGGGCGCTACCTCGTGCTGCGCTGGCACGGCCGGCCGGTGAAAGCGGGCGCCTGAGCCGCCCCGCCAGTCGGGCCGCGCAATGAAGAACGCCACCGCGCGCGATGCGCCGGTGGCGTTTTTCATCGGGACGCTGGCAGCGGCGCTCGCCGCGCCGCGCGTCAGTCCCGCGCGACGTCCTTCGCCGCCGGCGACGCGCCGTGGCTCAGCCAGTCGAGCACGTCGGCCGTTTCGTCGTCGGCGGCGCGCGCCTTCGCCTGCGCGACGGCCTCGGGCAGCTCGCCGTTGGTCGACGCACGACGGATCGCGACGCCGACCGCGAGGATGTCGATCATCAGCAGATGCAGGATCCGCGAGATCATCGACAGCTGCGATTCGCGCATCTCGATGTGGTCGGTCTCGAGCGCGACGGTCGCGCGCTTCGCGAGCGGCGTGTTGCTCGACGTGATCGCGATCACCTTCGCGCCGGCCTGCATCGCGACGTCGAGCACGCGCAGCAGCTCGGGCGCCCGCCCCGACTTCGACACCGCGACGATCACGTCGCCCTTGCCGAGCAGCGCGGCCGACGCGGCCTGCATGTACAGGTCGCCGTACGCGATCGTCGGAATTCCGAAGCGGAAGAACTTGTAATGCGCGTCCTGCGCGACGATGTTCGAATTGCCGAGCCCGTAGAACTCGATGCGCCGTGCGCCGTTCAGGATCTCGATCGCGTTTTCGACGTGCTCGAAATTCAGGTGCTCGCGCAGTTGCAGGATCGCGGACACGGTGTTGTCGAGCACCTTCGCGCCGAAATCGGTGGCCGTGTCGCCGAGATGCACCTGGCTGTGGCTCATCGGAATCGTGCCGGTGAGACCGGTCGCGAGCTTCAGCTTGAAGTCCGACAGGCCCTGGCAGCCGAGCGAGCGGCAGAAGCGGATCACCGTCGGCTGGCTCACGTCGGCCTTGCGCGCGATGTCGACGATCGGATCGTTGATGATCGAGCGCGGATGGTTCAGCGCGAGATCGGCGACGCGGCGCTCGGCCGGCGTCAGCGCGTCGCGCATCTGGCGGATCCGTTCGAACACGGCCGACGACGCGCCGCCCGAGCGGTTCGACAACTGCTCCGCGAGAATCGCCGACACGCCGAGGAACGCCGGATATTCGGCGGTGATCAGGTAGGTCGGGATGTTCTCGAGATAGTGCGCGAAGCGGCCCTTCGCCTCGAAGCGCGCCCGGAACGACGAGCGCGTGAACAGCTCGCCGAGCTTCAGCGCGACGCCGCCGCCGATATAGACGCCGCCGAGCGCGCCGAGCGTCAGCGCGACGCTGCCGGCGAACGAGCCGAGAATCCCGCAGAAGCATTCGACGGTTTCGAGCGCGAGCGCGTCGCCCGCATGCGCGCGCTCGACGATCTCCACCGTATCGACGGACGCGGCGACGCGCTTCTTGTCGCGCGCGGCGAGCGCCCGGTAGATGATCTCCATGCCGGGGCCCGCGCACACGCGTTCGAACGATACGTGCGGAAATTTCTTGCGCGCGTACTGCAGCACGAGATCCTCGCGCTCGTCCTGCGGCGCGAACGACGCATGACCGCCTTCGCTGCCGAGCGCGATCCAGCGGTCGTCCGCCGGAATCAGGCCCGACACGCCGAGCCCGGTGCCGGGCCCGAGCAGCCCGATCACGCTGTTCTGGCGGCGCGTGCCGCCGCCGATCTGTACGCGCTGCGCATCGGTCAGGCCGGGCAGCGCCATCGCGAGCGCGGTGAAGTCGTTGACGACCAGCAGCGTGTCGAAGCCGAGCGCGCGGCGCGTCGCCTCGATCGAGAAGCGCCAGTCGTGATTGGTCATCGTGACCTGATCGCCGTCGACCGGGTTCGCGATCGCGATTGCCGCGTGGTTCACGCGGCTGATCTTCACGTCCTTCAGATACTTGCGGATCGCGTCGGTGATCGTCGGATAGTCGGCGCCGGGATACACGCGGATCTGCGTGATCTCGCCCGGGCCGGTTTCCAGCGCGAAGCGCGCGTTGGTGCCGCCGACGTCCGCGAGCAGGCGCGGGCCGTCGGCATGCTGACCCGCGACGACCGCCTTACTTTGCGCACCAGTAGACATCGAGCTGGGTCCCCTTGTCGTTGGCCAGTTGGGAAATCGCGTTCTTCTGCAGCGACGCGGCCGCGGCGTCGAGCACGTCGCGCTTGCGGGCACCCGCGATCAGCAGGAACAGCCGCTCGACGCGCTTGAGCGCATCGAGCGAATAGCTCACGCGTGCATGGGGCGCCGCGCCCGGATGCACGGCGACGAAACGCTCGGGCGTCGTGATCGCGTGGTCCCATTCGGGCGCGTCGGCGAAGATCGACGCGGTGTGGCCGTCCTCGCCCATGCCGAGCACCGCGACGCTCGGCACGCGGTAATCGGCGTTCGCGTTGAGCGCGGCGACCCGTGCGTCGAGCGTGGTGCGCGTGTCGACGAGCGGCAGAAAGCGGGCAGGGGCCGCCGCGTGCTGCAGCAGCGTGTCGCGCACGAGTTGCGCATTGCTCGCCGCGTCGTCGTCCGGCACCCAGCGGTCGTCGACCAGCGTGACGTCGACGCCGGCCCAGTCGAGCGCCGCATGCGACAGCGTGTGCAGGAACGGGCGCGGGCTGGTGCCGCCGGACACCGCGAGCGTCGGGCGCGCGGGGCCGGCGAGCGCCGCGCGCAGCGCGTCGCCGACGGCGCGCGCGAGCGCTTCGCTTTGCGCTTCCTGGGTGTCGAAAGCGTGGATCTCGATCACATCTCCTCCGGACTGCTTTGTCTGTTCAAATCGTACGAATCGTGAAGCGTGTTGCCGCGTACGGTGGCGTACGCGGCAACGGGTTGCATCAGTTTTCTTCTTCGAGCCAGCAGGTGTCGTGCTGCGCGAGCATCGCGCTCGACGCGGCCGGCCCCCACGTGCCCGCCGCGTACGGCTTCGGCGGTTTCAGCGTGCGCGCCCATTCGTTCAGGATCGGCTCGACCCACTGCCATGCGGCTTCCTGTTCGTCGCGACGCACGAACAGGGCGAGCCGGCCGTTGATCACGTCGAGCAGCAGGCGCTGGTACGCCTCCATCTGCCCTTCCTTGAAGAACTGGTCGAACGCGAGGTCGAGGTGCACGCTCGCGAGATTCATCCCTTCGCCCGGCTGCTTCGCGAGGCAGTACAGGCGGATCGTCTCGTTCGGCTGCAGCCGGATCACGAGACGGTTCGCGCCGGGGCGCAGCGCGGAGGCCCCGAGCGCCGAGTGCGGCACCGGGCGGAAGTTGACGACGATTTCCGCGACGCGGTCGGCCAGACGCTTGCCGGTGCGCAGGAAGAACGGCACGCCGGCCCAGCGCCAGTTCTCGATCTCGACCTTCAGCGCGACGAAGGTTTCGGTCTGGCTGTCGGGCTTCACGCCCGGCTCGGTCGCGTAGGCCGGCACCTGCACGCCCTTGATCACGCCCGCATGATACTGGCCGCGCACCGCGACCTTGCCGATGTCGCGCGGATCGACCGGCTTCAGCGCACGCAGCACGCGCAGCTTCTCGTCGCGCACCGAGTCGGAATCCATCGAGTGCGGCGGCTCCATCGCGACGATCGACAGCAACTGCAGCAGGTGGTTCTGCACCATGTCGCGCAGCGCGCCCGTATTGTCGTAGAAATCGCCGCGCGCCTCGACGCCGAGCTCCTCGGCGATCGTGATCTGGATGCTCTCGACCCATTCGCGGCGCCACAGCGGCTCGAACAGCGCGTTGCCGAAGCGCAGTGCGAGCAGGTTCTGTACCGGCTCCTTGCCGAGATAGTGGTCGATCCGGTAGATCTGGCCTTCCGCGAAGATCTCGCCGACCGCGTCGTTGATCGCGTTCGACGACTTCAGGTCGTAGCCGAGCGGCTTCTCGAGCACGATGCGCGAGCCTTCGTTCAGGCCGACCGACGCGAGCGCCTTGCAGATCGGCACGAACAGCGACGGGCCCGTCGCGAGGTAGAACACGCGAATGCCGGGCAGCGACGCGATCGCGTCGCGCAGCACGACGTAGTCCTCCGCGCGGCCGAGATCGAGCTTCACGTACTCGATGCGCTCGAGAAACGACTTCCATGCCGAGTCGTCGAACGCGTTGCCGGCTGCCTTCGCCGCATGCGGTTTCACGTGCGTGTCGACCCACTCGAGATAGTGGGCCCGGTCCGATTCGTGTCGCGCGACGGCGATGATCCGGCCGCCTTCCGCGAGCATGTTCGCGCGGTGCGCTTCGAACAGCGCGGGCAGGATCTTGCGCATCGACAAATCGCCGGTGCCGCCGAAAAGTACGAAGGTAAAGCTGGAATCGGTATGCATGTGTCTCCGCCGTGTTGGGGTGCTGGGAAGCGATCCGTAGTGCGATAAAAATATTTTTGACACTGAATTGTAGTTTAACTACAATCCGCCGCAAGGGGTAGCACCTGGGTGAAGAAAAAAAGAAGTGCGGTCGATGAGCTGCGCGAGCTTCGCTTCCGGGAACGCCTTGTGCCGAATGTTATCGGACATTGACGGAGCGCATCGTCCGCGCGCCGTCGAGCCCCGGGCTCGTGCCGCATCGCGGCGGGCCAGAAACACAAAGAGGAGACACGCCGTTGAATCTCGATTCACGCTTTCTGTAAGAGCCCGGCCGGTCATCGGCCCCGTACGCTGCATGCGTCCCGCGGCTCGATTTCCCCGTCGTTATCAAGAAGCCGGTTCCCGGTCAGGGAACTTCACGAGTTGATTCAGTCTGGAGGAGATAAGTAATGAAAGTTCGCTCGATCATGGGCGCGCTCTGCGCCGCAGGCCTGATGGCTGGCGCCGTGGCGGCGCAGGCAGCCGAAAACGTAACCGTGCTGCACTGGTGGACCTCGGGCGGCGAGTCGAAGGCCGTCGGCGTGCTGAAGGACGACCTGCAGAAGCAGGGCTACGTGTGGAAGGACTTCGCGGTCGCGGGCGGCGCCGGCGCCGCGGCGATGACCGCGCTGAAGACCAAGGTGATCAGCGGCGATTCCCCGTCGGCCGCGCAGATCAAGGGCCCGCTGATCCAGGACTGGGCCGACCAGGGCGTGCTCGTCAACATCGATTCGGCCGCCGGCGACTGGAAGCAGAACCTGCCGCCGGAAATCGACAAGATCATCAAGTACAAGGGTCACACCGTCGCCGCGCCGTTCTCGGTGCACCGCGTCAACTGGCTCTACATCAACAAGGCCGCGCTCGACAAGGTCGGCGCGAAGGTGCCGACCACCTGGCCCGAATTCTTCGCGGTAGCCGACAAGCTGAAGGCCGCGGGCATCCAGCCGATCGCGATGGGCGGCCAGCCGTGGCAGGACCTGACGCTGTGGGAAGACGTCGTGCTGTCGCAGGGCCCGGCGTTCTACAAGAAGGCGCTGGTCGATCTCGACCAGGCCACGCTGACGTCGCCGCAGATGCTGTCGGTGTTCGACACGGTGCGCAAGATCCAGGGCTACTTCGATACCGGCCGTAACGGCCGTGACTGGAACCTCGCGACCGCGATGGTCATCAACGGCAAGGCCGGCATGCAGTTCATGGGCGACTGGGCGAAGGGCGAGTTCGAGAACGCCGGCAAGAAGGCGGGCAAGGACTATATCTGCGCGCCGGTGCCGGGCACCGCGAATTCGTACACGTTCAACGTCGATTCGTTCGTGTTCTTCCAGCAGAAGGGCGAGAAGAACGCGACGCCGGGCCAGCTCGCGCTCGCGAAGACGATCATGACGCCGGACTTCCAGGAGCAGTTCAGCCTGCTGAAGGGCTCGGTGCCGGTGCGTCTCGGCGTGAAGATGGACAAGTTCGACGACTGCGCGAAGAAGTCGTATGCCGACGAGCAGACCGCGATCAAGTCGGGCGGTTTCGTCCCGTCGCTCGCGCACGGCATGGCGCAAGGCGACGCGACCGCCGGCGCGATCACCGACGTCGTGACGAAGTTCATGAACTCGCAGCAGGATTCGAAGAGCGCGGTCGCCGCGCTCGCGAAGGCCGCGAAGGTCAAGTAACGCGCGCCAGGCGCCCGGCCGGAAACGCTTCATCGGCCGGGCGTTTTTGCATGTGCAGCAAACGGGCTCGCCCGCGGGCTCGTGCCGTACCCGGCGCCGGCCCGGCCTGCGCCGCCCTCGTTCCAGGAGTCGAATCAAGTGGCTGCCCCTCTTAGCGGAAACGGATCCGGCGCTGCCGCCGCACGGCGTACGTCGCCGATGTCGGCCTTCGCCGATCGCTGGATCCCGAAGCTCGTGCTCGCGCCGAGCGTCGCGATCGCCGTGGTGTTCATCTACGGCTTCATCCTGGTTACCGGCTATCTGTCGCTGACCAACTCGCGGCTGTTGCCCAACTACGAATTCGACGGCTTCGACCGTTACACGGACCTGTTCCAGAACGACGTGTGGTGGACCTCCGCCGCGAACCTCGGCTGGTTCGGGATTCCATTCATCGCGATCTGCGTCGGGCTCGGGCTGTTCCTCGCGATCCTGCTCGATCAGCGGATCCGCAACGAAGGCGCGCTGCGCGCGATCTTCCTGTACCCGATGGCGCTGTCGTTCATCGTCACCGGCACCGCGTGGCAGTGGATCCTGAACCCGGGCCTCGGCCTCGAGAAGGTGATGCACGACTGGGGCTGGACGAGCTTTTCGTTCGGCTGGCTCGACGATCCGGACAAGGCGATCTTCTGCGTGGTGATCGCGGCCGTGTGGCAGTCGACCGGCTTCGTGATGGCGCTGTTCCTCGCGGGGCTGCGCGGCGTCGACGGCGAGATCTTCAAGGCCGCGCAGGTCGACGGCGCGACGCTGCCGACCATCTACCGCAAGATCGTGATCCCGAGCATGCGCCCGGTGTTCTTCTCGGTGCTGCTGATCCTCTGCCACATCACGATCAAGACCTTCGACCTCGTCGTCGCGCTGACGGCCGGCGGCCCGGGCACGTCGTCGTCGCTGCCGGCCATGTTCATGTACACGTTTTCGTTCAACCGCGGCCAGCTGGGCTTGGGCGCGGCGTCCTCGGTGATGATGCTCGCGACCGTGGTCGCGGTGCTGGTGCCGCTGATGTATATGGAATCGAGGAGCACCCGCAATGCAGCCTAAGATGACGATCAGCCGGGCGGTGATCTATGCGGCACTGATCCTGTTCGCGCTGTATTTCCTGTTCCCGATCTACGTGATGCTGTCGACGTCGTTCAAGGACCTCGACCAGCTTCGTACCGGCAACCTGCTGACGCCGCCGTCGCACTGGACCGTCGACCCGTGGGTGAAGGCATGGAGCGGCGCCTGTACCGGCGTGCGCTGCGACGGGATGAAGCCGTTCTTCCTGAACTCGCTGCAGATGGTGATTCCGGCCGTGCTGATCTCGTCGCTGATCGGCGCGTTCAACGGCTACGTGCTCACCCACTGGCGCTTTCGCGGCGCGGACGCGCTGTTCACGATGATGCTGGTCGGCTGCTTCATCCCGTTCCAGGTGATCCTGCTGCCGATGGCGCGCCTGCAGGGGATGCTCGGCCTCGCCAACACGATTCCGGGCCTCGTGTTCGTGCACGTCGTGTACGGGATCGCGTTCACGACGATGTTCTTCCGCAACTTCTACGTGAGCGTGCCGGCCGAACTCGTGAAGGCCGCGCGCATCGACGGCGCGGGGTTCTTCACGATCTTCACGAAGATCCTGCTGCCGGTGTCGCTGCCGATCTTCATGGTGTGCCTGATCTGGCAGTTCACGCAGATCTGGAACGACTTCCTGTTCGGGATCGTGTTCTCCGGCGTCGACTCGATGCCGATCACGGTGGCGCTGAACAACCTCGTCAACACGTCGACGGGCGTGAAGGAATACAACGTCGACATGGCCGGCGCGATCATCGCCGCGCTGCCGACGCTGCTCGTCTACATCGTCGCCGGCCGCTACTTCGTGCGCGGGCTGACGGCGGGCGCGGTGAAGGGGTAGGCGCGGTTTTATCTGATACGACGAACCGGCCGCGCAAGACGCGCGGCGCATCGAAACGAACCCGACGCGGCGCCGGAGCGCGCCGCGCGAGACGAGACAGAGGATTCACAGCATGGCAAGCCTTTCCATCCGTGACGTGTACAAGACCTACCCGAACGGGGTGCCGGTCCTGAAGGGTGTCGACATCGAGATCGAGGACGGACAGTTCCTGATCCTGGTCGGCGGCTCGGGCTGCGGGAAGTCGACGCTGCTCAACATGATCGCCGGCCTCGAGACCGTGACGAGCGGCGAGATCTGCATCGACGGCAAGGTCGTCAACGACCTGTCGCCGAAGGATCGCGACATCGCGATGGTGTTCCAGTCGTACGCGCTGTATCCGTCGATGACGGTGCGCGAGAACATCTCGTTTGGGCTGAACATCCGCAAGGTGCCGAAGAGCGAGCAGCAGCAGATCGTCGAGCGCGTGTCCGCGATGCTGCAGATCCAGCATCTGCTCGATCGCAAGCCGGGCCAGTTGTCGGGCGGCCAGCGCCAGCGCGTCGCGATGGGCCGCGCGCTCGCGCGCGATCCGTCGCTGTTCCTGTTCGACGAACCGCTGTCGAACCTCGACGCGAAGCTGCGCATCGAGATGCGCGCGGAAATCAAGCTGCTGCACCAGCGCCTCGGCACGACGATCGTCTACGTGACGCACGACCAGATCGAGGCGATGACGCTCGGCGATCGCATCGCGGTGATGAAGGACGGCGTGGTCCAGCAATTCGGCGCGCCGCAGGAGATCTACGATTCGCCGTCGAACCTGTTCGTCGCGGGCTTCATCGGCGCGCCGCCGATGAACTTCATCAACGGCAAGCTGGTCGAGCAGGGTAGCGGGATCGCGCTCGAGATCGACACGGGCCTCGCGCGCAGCGCGCTGATCCTGCCGTTCGACGCGGCGAAGCTGAAGTCGCACGTCGGCCGCGAGGTGATCCTCGGCCTGCGTCCGGAGCGCATCACCGACGCGCGCAACGCGCACAACGGCGAGGCGTCGAACCTGCAGCCGATCGACGTGCGCGTCGACGTGACCGAGCCGACCGGGCCGGACACGCACGTGTTCGCGCAGGTGAACGGCAAGCGGATCGTGAGCCGCGTGCATCCGGCCGCGAACCCGCAGCCGGGGCAGACGCAGTCGCTGCTGTTCGACGTGTCGAAGGCGGTGCTGTTCGATCCGGCGTCGGAAGAGCGGATCGCCTGACGCGGGCACGTCTCGCCGAAAATGCAAAGGGCCGTCCCATGTGACGGCCCTTTGTGTATTTCGCGGAATACACGGGTGCTGACTGCTGCGGCGTGCAATGTTCCGTACGTTGGCAAATGCGCTCCGTGTCTCAAAAAAGCGCGAGAAAACATCTTAGTTCCAACCTGTATTTCTGAAGGGCGTGATGAGAGAGCTTCAAGAGTCCTCGATTACTGAAAAATACCATCTGAAACGATATCAATCGAATTGGTGAAGGTTGCGCCTCGATTTGAGTTCCTCGCGAACCGCGGGGGCAAATATAACTGAACCGAGAATGGAGAGCATGAGCAGGCTCAAGTAGACCGAGGCCGCACTTAGAACCGGTACGGTTAGCATCCTAGGTTCTATTGAGAACAGGTCAAACGAAAAGAAGATGGAGAGCAATGCGATGAATGGAACAAATATGGACGCGACGAAGCATTGCCGGTAGCATTTTTTTGTGCGGTCCTCCGAGGTAAGTTCGGCGCTTTCGAGAACGAGGTGAATTTCGTTTTTCGGGATGGATTTGAGTTCTGGAACTATTAGTCGAAGGACGAATAGAAATGGGATCGTCTTCATGGTCGTCTTTTGGCGTAATCGATGTTTGACTGAAAAGTTTGGTCGAAGCTGGATAGGGTAGGGCTGGTCGTGCGAAATGGTTGGAATGGCTTCCGACGGTAATTTGGCGCGGCATATCATTCGGGCATTATTTCAATAATGTCATGATGGCAGAGATCGGTTATTAGTTTTGTGACTTTGTTTCCATCTAGGTCGGGGTGGTGATATTTCAAGCCTCCAACTGTGATCCCCGGTTTTTCGATGATTGTTGTAATCAAAATCATACTCTGTGCACTGAGATTGATCTTGGTTCCATTTGCTATGATGTAGCGATTGGCAAGGCCGTGATGTGGTGTCTGCGTTGCAATCCGTAATGAAGTGCTGTCGCTTATTGCATCAATTTGCGTGTTGCCAAAAATGTCGATCGCAAGAGGTGTGTCGATTCGGGTTGCTCCAATGTATTCATCGATGAATTTAGCGTATGATTTTGGGTCCATTATCAAGGAGTTCAAGTCCTTTGTAAGTTCGCCCATTAATTCACTGTCCGGCTTCGGATGGACAAGTGCCTTTCTTGCAGATAAAAAATTTTGCATTTGAGCTACGATCCAGCTCAGATAATCGATCGCATACGCTGGAAAAGTCCCTAGAGCTAGATGAAACGTTCCACCGCCTAGCGGTAGCGGGTTGTGCCACCATCCGCGTGGAATGTACAAAACGTCGCCGGGATCCAGGACGGTGTCCATATACACCGCCGAGGGGCAAGGATGTAGATGTTCATAGTCTCTGCTTTGTTGGGTGTAGAGAGGCAACTCTAAAGACGGTTCATACAGAATCCAACGCTTCCGTCCGATGATCTGTACGGCAAAGACATCGCGGGTATCCCAATGACAACGATATGAGTCCTTCGTCCCGAACGCCGCATATGCGCTACTTACAATCCGCCGTCCGGTGTACTGCGCGATGGCGCGTGAAAATTCATATATTAGCGGCTCATTGGTAATTTTATTCGCGATCAATGTCGCGCCTTTGCGCAGAAGGTCGTATACAACAGGCTTGACCAGCCGGTGTCGCAGCGTTCCGATATCCAGATAGCTCTCGACGTACTCGTGCTTTGGACGAATTCCGTTATATGAAATCTTGAAATCTTTCGACTCGACATCGCATCTTGAAAAAAATTCGTTTACATCTCTCCAAGAAAAATTCTCGATCGAAGCTGCGCTCCTCATGAGGAGCGGCTTCTTTTCTTGATATTGATTTTTGAATAGGGAGGGTTCGATGCTGAATTGAATGCTCACGAAGTCTCCTCTCGGAAATTTTTATGTCGTGAAGCGTCATTAATGTTAATGGTAGTTGCAGCCGGAATAATCCGTGCCCGCTGGTTCACGCCCGAATGTACCGCCGCTCGCAGAGAACCCTGCACTCGCGGCCACTCCCATTCCAAAACCGGCTGCGCCGCCGATCATACCGCCGACGGGGCCCCCGATCACGCCGCCGATGCCGAACCCCGCGACAGCGCCGGCCCAGCCAGTTGCCGCACTCATGGCGATATCACCTGCCCACGTGGCGCCGGAAACGAGATCCAATTCGTTGATGGTCAATTCTCTCATTTGATATTTACCCTCGAAGTTATTTATTTAAATTATTACGAATTGCTTTCTTAGTGTTGCGTAATTGATGATCATTTGCAAGCGGTTTATTTTGAGATATTCGCCTGGGGGGCGTCGGGTTGCATTGATCTTGAGAAGCAACACTGCGAAGGCAACCGATACATTCGAAGGAGCGAAGCGGCATACTGCTCTCGACGCCGCGTTCAAGATTCGCCTCGAGCGGCGTTCAGCGGTGAATTGTCGAGGTGAGGCGCGGCGACGGATCCAGCCGCTCAGTGCGGCAACCGCACGTCGAACTTGAACGTCGCGAGCCGGGCGACGAGGATGAAGCCGGTCGCGAGCAGCACGCTGTACACCGAGTCGAACTGCAGCCACACGAGCAGCAGGTAGAACCAGCAGCCGACGAACGCGCAGGTCGCGTAGGGCCGCGAATCGCGCAGGATCAGCGGGATGTCGTTGCACAGCACGTCGCGGACGATCCCGCCGACCACGCCGGTAATCACGCCCATCATCACCGCGATGAAGCGCGGCATCTCGGCGTCGAGCGCGATCGCCGTGCCCGAGATGCTGAAGATGCCGAGTCCGATCGCATCGGCGATCAGCAGCAGCCGTTCGGCCGACAGCCGCGACAGCATCCGCAGCACGAACGGCGCGAACAGCGCGAGCACGAAGATCGCGATCACGTAGTCGTCGTGCACGACCCAGTAGAACGGCCGGCGCTCGAGCAGGATGTCGCGCAGCGTGCCGCCGCCGAATGCGGTCGCGAGCGCGACGACGAACGTGCCGACCGAGTCGAGGCGGTTCTTGCGCGCCTCGATGAACCCTGAAATCGCGAAGGCCAGCGTGGCGATCGCCTCCAGTACCGCGATCGCGAGCGTCAGCCTAGGATGCGGCACGCGGCCCCCGGTCGGCCGGCGCCGCGTGCGGCTGCAGCAGCACCAGCACCGCGCCCGCGCCGCCGTCGTGGCCGCGGGCCTCGCAGAATGCGATCACCTCTTCCTTCTGCACGAGCCATGCGCGCACCTTGCCTTTCAGCACGGGTTCCTTGCCGATCGAGCCGAGCCCCTTGCCGTGGATCACGCGCAGGCAGCGCAGCCCTTTCTTGCCGGCTTCGCGGATGAATTCGGCGAGTGCATCGCGCGCTTCGTCGCGCCGCACGCCGTGCAGATCGATCTGCGCCTGCACGATCCATGCGCCGCTCCTCAGCTTGCGCACCACCTCGCGGCTGATGCCGGGGCGGTGGTAGTACAGCGATTCGTCGCTGTCGAGCAGCGTCTCCGGATCGAATTCGTCGGACAGCGTCGCGTTCAGCACGGCTTCCTCGTCGCGCTGCGTCTGTTTCGGCACCGGGTCGGGCGGCATGCGGCCGGACGACGCGCGCGGCGGCGCGTTCAGCGGCCGGATCGCGCCGATTTCGTTGCGGAACAGGTTCGCGTCGGCTTCCGCCTTGCGCTCGGCCTTCGCGGCTTCGATGCGCGCGCGTTCGCGACGATCGGCTTCGCCTTGCAGCGACTTGCGCAATGCGCCGAGGCCCGCGAGGCCCTGGCCGCGCAACGCGGCCGCATCGGGCGCGGGCGGCGGCGCCTCGGGCGCCGGGGTCACGGGACGGGCAGCGATCTTCCGCTTCGCGGGATCGCTCGGATGGGGCTGGTTCTTCGCCATGATTCGGTAACGGGGCAGGCGCGTTCGGGCGCGCGGGCACAAAAAAAGCCGCTGCGCGGCGGCAGCGGCTTTCCGGTCGAGCCCGCTTCGCGGCAGCGGACGCCATTGTAGCGTCCGGCGCGGCAAGGCTCCCGGCTTACTTCTTGTCGTGCAGGCTCTCGAGGTAGCGCTGCGCGTCGAGCGCGGCCATGCAGCCCGTGCCCGCGCTGGTGATCGCCTGGCGGTACACGTTGTCCTGCACGTCGCCCGCGGCGAACACGCCCGGCACGCTCGTCGACGTCGCGTTGCCTTGCAGGCCACTCTTCGTCAGGATGTAGCCGTCCTTCATCTCCAGCTGGCCCTGGAACAGGTCGGTGTTCGGCTTGTGGCCGATCGCGACGAACACGCCCTGCACGTGCAGGTCTTCCGTCGCGCCGGTCTTCACGTTCTTGATGCGCAGGCCCGTGACGCCCGATTCCTCGCCCGTCACCTCGTCAAGCACGTGATCCCACTTGATGTCGACGACGCCTTCCTTTTGCTTCTCCAGCAGGCGGTCGATCAGGATCGGCTCCGCGCGGAACTTGTCGCGGCGATGGATCACCGTGACCTTCTTCGCGATGCCGGTCAGGTAGAGCGCTTCCTCGACGGCCGTGTTGCCGCCGCCGATCACCGCGACTTCCTGGTTGCGATAGAAGAAGCCGTCGCAGGTCGCGCAGGCCGACACGCCCTTGCCCATGAACGCTTCCTCGGACGGCAGGCCGAGATACTGCGCCGACGCGCCGGTCGCGATGATCAGCGAGTCGCACGTGTATTCGCCCGAGTCGCCGATCAGGCGGATCGGCTGCTCGTGCAGCTTCGCGGTGTGGATGTGGTCGAAGACGATTTCGGTGTTGAAGCGTTCCGCATGCTCCTGGAAACGCGCCATCAGTTCCGGGCCTTGCACGCCCTTCGCGTCCGCCGGCCAGTTTTCGACGTCGGTCGTCGTCATCAGCTGGCCGCCCTGCGCGATGCCGGTGATCAGCACCGGGGACAGGTTGGCGCGTGCCGCATAGACGGCGGCCGTGTAGCCGGCGGGGCCGGAACCGAGAATCAGGACTTTGGCGTGTTTGGGCGTGGACATGTGCGAATCCGTAAAAGGCGGCCGCGGCGGGCCGGATAGGGCTCGCCGGACGATCCGGCGTTGACCGGGATGCCGTCATAGATGGGTATCAGACGCGCATTATAAAGGCCCCGTTGCTGCGCTGCCGAACGAGAGTTTCAATCGTGACGATAGTGTTTCGCGGGCGGCCGGCGGCGCGGCAAGCAGGGCGGGGCGCCAGCGACGCCTCCCGGCACCGCCGCATCGGGCGGCCGCATTGCCGCAGTCGAGCGCGAGTGACGGGCCGGCGCGTGTCGGGCTCGCCCGCGCGGTATCCCGGTATCCGCTCGATGCGTGATCCCGGCCCTCTTATGTAACCGTCATTTACACTTGGCGGCGCGGTGCAGCGTTTACAATAAGCGCGATCGAACGACAGGCGGGCGCACGGCCCGTCCTCTTTATACGGATTCATGGCAAAAGCTCCTTATTCCGCCCAGGCACAGGCGTTGCCGCACCGGATGTCGAAGCTCCTCACGGAGATCCGCTGGATTCTCCAGGTCGCGCTCTGCGCCTTTCTGGTGATGGCCCTGCTGAGCTACAGCCGGCGCGATCCAAGCTGGACGCACGCCGCCCAGGTCGATCACATCTCGAACTGGGCCGGCCGCGTCGGCGCGTGGACGGCCGACATCATCCTGCTGCTGTTCGGCCTGTCGGCCTACTGGCTGATCGTGCCGCTCGGGCGGCGCATCGCCGTCAACTACCGCCGCATCACGCGCCACGACGCGATTCCCGACGAACCGGAGCGGCCGATCGGCTGGCTGACCGAAATCTTTGCGTTCGTGCTGGTCGTGCTCGCCTGCGACGGCATCGAGGCGCTGCGCATGTGGTCGCTGAAGGTGCAGTTGCCGCGTGCGCCGGGCGGCGTCGTCGGCGAGGCCGTCGCGGGTGCGATGTCGCATGCGTTCGGCTTCACGGGCGGCACGCTGTTGCTGCTGATCGCGCTCGCGATCGGCCTGTCGCTGTATTTCCGCTTCTCGTGGCTGTCGGTCGCCGAGCGGGTCGGCGGCGCGATCCTGTCCGCGGTCAACGTCGCGAAGCTGCGCCGCGAGGCCGAGCGCGACCGCAAGCTCGGCGAGGCCGCGGCGGTGCGCCGCGAAGGCAAGGTCGAGGAGGAGCGCGTGCGCATCGAGGATCACGAGCCGGTGACGATCGTGCCGCCGGTCGTCACGCCCGCGAAGTCCGAGCGCGTCGAGCGCGAGCGCCAGGTGCCGCTGTTTACCGACCTGCCGGGCGATTCGACGCTGCCGCCGGTGTCGCTGCTCGACCCGGCGCCGAAGACGCAGGAAGCGATTTCCGCCGATACGCTCGAATTCACGTCGCGCCTGATCGAGAAGAAGCTGAAGGACTTCGGCGTCGAGGCGAGCGTCGTCGCCGCGTATCCGGGCCCGGTCGTCACGCGCTACGAGATCGAACCGGCCACCGGCGTGAAGGGCAGCCAGATCGTCAACCTCGCGAAGGATCTCGCGCGTTCGCTGTCGCTCGTGTCGATCCGCGTGGTCGAGACGATTCCCGGCAAGAACTACATGGCGCTCGAGCTGCCGAACCAGCGCCGCCAGACGGTGCACCTGTCGGAGATCATCGGCTCCGAGGTGTATGCGGCCGCAGCGTCGGCGCTGACGCTGAGCCTCGGCAAGGACATCGGCGGCAAGCCGGTGTGCGCGGATCTCGCGAAGATGCCGCATCTGCTGGTGGCCGGTACGACCGGTTCGGGCAAGTCGGTCGGGATCAACGCGATGATCCTGTCGCTGCTGTACAAGGCCACCGCCGAGCAGGTGCGCCTGATCCTGATCGATCCGAAGATGCTCGAAATGAGCGTCTACGAAGGCATTCCGCACCTGCTGTGTCCGGTCGTCACCGACATGCGCCAGGCCGGCCATGCGCTGAACTGGACGGTCGCGGAGATGGAGCGCCGCTACAAGCTGATGAGCAAGCTCGGCGTGCGCAACCTCGCCGGCTACAACAACAAGATCGACGACGCGGCGAAGCGCGAGGAGAAGATCCCGAACCCGTTCAGCCTGACGCCGGACGATCCCGAGCCGCTGGGCCGCCTGCCGAACATCGTCGTCGTGATCGACGAGCTGGCCGACCTGATGATGGTCGTCGGCAAGAAGGTCGAGGAGCTGATCGCGCGGATCGCGCAGAAGGCGCGTGCGGCCGGCATCCACCTGATCCTCGCGACGCAGCGTCCGTCGGTCGACGTGATCACCGGCCTGATCAAGGCGAACGTGCCGACGCGGATCGCGTTCCAGGTGTCGTCGAAGATCGACTCGCGCACGATTCTCGACCAGATGGGCGCCGAATCGCTGCTCGGGATGGGCGACATGCTGTATCTGCCGCCCGGCTCGGGGTTGCCGGTGCGCGTGCACGGCGCGTTCGTCGCCGACGACGAAGTGCATCGCGTCGTCGAGAAGCTCAAGGAGCAGGGCGAGCCGAACTACGTCGAGGGGCTGCTCGAAGGCGGCACCGCCGACGGCGACGAGGGCTCGGCCGGCGCGGGAACCGGCGAAGGCGGCGGCGAGTCTGATCCGCTGTACGACCAGGCGGTCGAGATCGTCATCAAGAACCGCCGCGCGTCGATCTCGCTCGTGCAGCGTCATCTGCGGATCGGCTACAACCGCGCGGCGCGGCTGCTCGAGCAGATGGAACAGTCGGGGCTCGTGTCGGCGATGTCGTCGAGCGGCAACCGCGAAATTCTTGTGCCGGCGCGCGACGCGGAATGAGTCCGCGGCGCCGGCCACCCAGGGAGAAAACCGCAATATGCAGCAACATTCGTTCGCAATGTCTCTTCGTTCGACGCGGCGCTGGCTCGGTGCGGCGCTCGCCGGCGCCTCGCTGATGCTCGCGGCGACGCACGCGTTCGCGGGCGGCACCGAGCAACTGAAGGCCTTCGTGTCGCAGGTGCGTTCGGCCAAGGGCGATTTCACGCAGCAGATCGTCAAGGCGCCGGCCAAGGGCGCGAGCGCCGCGCAGGCCGCGCCGAAGCCCACCGACAATTCGAGCGGCACGTTCGTGTTCTCGCGCCCGGGCAAATTCATCTGGACGTATCAGAAGCCGTACCAGCAGGTGCTGCAGGCCGACGGCGACAAGCTGTACGTGTACGACCGCGACCTGAACCAGGTCACCGAGCGCAAGCTGAACGGCGCGCTGGGCGCGAGCCCGGCCGCGATCCTGTTCGGCAGCAACGATCTCGACAAGAACTACACGCTGCGCGATGCCGGCGAGAAGGGCGGCATCGAGTGGCTCGAGATGCTGCCGAAGGCGCAGGACACGCAGTTCCAGCGGATCGGCATCGGCTTCCGCAACGGCACGCTCGCCGCGATGGAGTTGCACGACGTGTTCGGCAACGTGACGCTGCTGACCTTCACGAACATCCAGACGAACCCGCCGCTGAAGGGCGATACGTTCAAGTTCGTCGTGCCGAAGGGCGCGGACGTGATCAACGGCTGACGTTCGTTGCGCCGATTTCCCGACACGGGCCTGCCGGCGACGGCAGGCCCGTGTTGTTTTCAGGCGCGGTTACCGGGCGCGGCGCATGGCGTCCGCGGGTACGGAGTACCGGCGCCAGGCGCCATCACTGCCCACCACGCGCGGCGGCATGGTCGCGCGGCTGTCATAATGTCAGGTCCGGCGGCCGGTTCGGCCGCCATCGTTTGATCTGGAGCGAGGGTTCATGTCCGACCTGTTTCAAGTCGAGCCGCGCCGGCCGCTCGCCGAGGCGCTGCGGCCGAAAACGCTCGCCGAGGTGATCGGCCAGACGCATTTGCTGGGCGAAGGCAAGCCGCTGCGGCTCGCGTTCGAATCGGGCAAGCCGCATTCGATGATCCTGTGGGGGCCGCCCGGCGTCGGCAAGACGACGCTCGCGCGGCTCACCGCGCTCGCGTTCGACTGCGAGTTCATCGCGCTGTCCGCGGTGCTCGGCGGCGTGAAGGACATCCGCGAGTCGATGGAGCAGGCGAAGGACACGCTGAACCGCACCGGGCGCCACACGATCCTGTTCGTCGACGAGATCCACCGTTTCAACAAGGGGCAGCAGGATGCGCTGCTGCCGTTCGTCGAGTCGGGCCTCGTGACCTTCATCGGCGCGACGACCGAAAACCCGAGTTTCGAGGTGAATTCGGCGTTGCTGTCGCGTGCGCAGGTGTACGTGCTGAAGTCGCTGAACGACGACGAGATGCGTCAGTTGCTGAAGCGCGCGCAGGACATCGCGCTCGACGGCCTCGCGTTCGACGACAAGGCGATCGATACGCTGATCGGCTACGCGGACGGCGACGCGCGGCGCTTCCTGAACCTGCTGGAGCAGGCGCAGACGGCTGCGTCGTCGGCCCGTGTCACGACCATCGACGCCGACTTCGTCAGCAGCGCGATGACGCTGAACGCGCGGCGCTTCGACAAGGGCGGCGACAACTTCTACGATCAGATTTCGGCGCTGCACAAGTCGGTGCGCGGCTCGAGCCCGGACGGCGCGCTGTACTGGTTCTGCCGGATGCTCGACGGCGGCGCGGATCCGAAGTATCTCGCGCGGCGCATCGTGCGGATGGCATGGGAAGACATCGGCCTGGCCGATCCGCGCGCGTTGCAGGTGGCGAACGACGCCGCCGAAACCTACGAGCGGCTCGGCTCGCCGGAAGGCGAACTCGCGCTCGGGCAGGCCGTGATCTATCTCGCGTGCGCGGCGAAGAGCAACGCCGGGTACAACGCGTTCAACCAGGCGATGGCGTTCGTGAAGCAGGACAAGTCGCGCGAGGTGCCCGTGCACCTGCGCAACGCGCCGACCAAGCTGATGAAGGAGCTCGGCTACGGTCACGCTTATCGTTACGCGCACGACGAGCCGAACGCGTACGCGGCCGGCGAGACGTACCTGCCGGACGGGATGCGCGAGCCGCGCTGGTATCAGCCGGTGCCGCGCGGGCTCGAATCGAAGATCGCCGACAAGCTTGCATGGCTGCGCGAGCTCGATCGCGAGGCCGGCAAGAAGGACTGACGGCGCCGCGCGGGCCGCTCCGGCCTGCGCCGCCGCGGATGCGTCAGCGCTTGTTGCGGCCCGGCGGTTGCTTCTTCCAGTATTCGAACGGCTCTTCGTGGCATTCGATGTCGAGTTCGGCGACCCGCGCATGCAGGCGCTCCTGCGCGTCGGCGATCGCGAGGTTGTAGATCGCCGGCGCGATTTCCTGGACGAAGAAATGCAGCAGCGCGCCGGCCTGGATGTTGCCGATCGGCTCGTCCATGTTTTCTGTGAAATAACGTTGCAGCGACGCGATCGCGCGGTCGCGTAAATCCTTGTCGAGTTCGATGGTCATCGGATTCCTTGGGGCTGTGACGCGGAGCCGGTGCTTCGCCTGATTCGGTTGCCATGTGCCGGCGCGGCGTGTCGCGATCCGTCATCGCGAGGCGCGCGGCCATTCGCCGGCCGCCGGTGCGACGGACCGCCAATGCGATACTGCCATGGCCGCCCATTTGCGGCATCGTCCGTCCGGCCAATGCCGTGGCGGCCGCGGGGTGCGTTAGAATTCCCGTCTTACACAACGATTTTTCCAAGTCCTCCCATGCTCGACATCCAGTTGCTGCGCAAAGACCTCGACGGCGTCGCCAAGCGCCTCGCCGATCGCGGCTACACCCTCGACGTCGCCGCGTTCTCCGCCCTCGAGGCGGAACGCCGCGCGATCCAGACCCACACCGAAGAGCTTCAGGCGCGCCGCAACAGCCTGTCGAAGCAGATCGGCGCGATGAAGGGGAAGGGCGAGGACACGTCGGCCGTGATGGCCGAGGTCGGCGGGATCGGCGACGACATGAAGGCGTCGGAAGCCAAGCTCGGCGAGATCCAGGCGCGCCTGTCCGACCTGATGCTCGGCATGCCGAACGTCGCGCACGAAAGCGTGCCGGTCGGCAAGGACGAAGCCGACAACGTCGAGGTGCGCCGCTGGGGCACGCCGCGCCAGTTCGACTTCGAGGTGAAGGATCACGTCGACGTCGGCACGCCGCTCGGTCTCGATTTCGAAACGGGCGCGAAGCTCGCCGGCGCGCGCTTCACGATGCTGCGCGGCCCGATCGCGCGGCTGCACCGCGCGCTCGCGCAGTTCATGATCGACACGCACACGCAGCAGCACGGCTATACCGAAACGTATACGCCGTACATCGTGAATCCCGAGATCCTGTACGGCACGGGCCAGTTGCCGAAGTTCGCGGACGACATGTTCCGCGTCGAGAAGGGCGGCGCGGAAAACACGGTCACGCAATACCTGATCTCCACGTCCGAGATTTCGCTGACGAACACCGTGCGCGAGTCGATCGTCGACGCATCCGCGCTGCCGATCAAGCTCACCGCGCATTCCCCGTGCTTCCGCTCGGAAGCCGGTTCGTACGGCCGCGACACGCGCGGGATGATCCGTCAGCACCAGTTCGACAAGGTCGAGATGGTGCAGGTCGTCGCGCCGGAAACGTCGTACGCGGCGCTCGACGAGATGGTCGGCCACGCGGAAGCGATCCTGCAGAAGCTCGGCCTGCCGTACCGCGTGATCACGCTGTGCACGGGCGACATGGGCTTTTCGGCCGCGAAGACGTTCGACCTCGAGGTGTGGCTGCCCGCGCAGAACACCTATCGCGAGATCTCGAGCTGCTCGAATACCGAGGCGTTCCAGGCGCGCCGGATGCAGGCGCGGTTCCGCAACGCGCAAGGCAAGCCGGAGCTCGTGCATACGCTGAACGGTTCGGGCCTGGCGGTCGGCCGCACGCTCGTCGCGGTGCTGGAGAACTACCAGAACGCGGACGGCTCGGTCACGGTGCCGGAAGTGCTGCGTCCGTACATGGGCGGCATGGAGCGGATCGACGCGCCGGCACAGGCGTCGTAACGCGGGCCTTTCGAAGTTCCGCAAAAAAATTTGCAGAAGGGACTTGTCAGCCAAGAAAAGATCGTTTTATAATCTTTTCTTTCGCGGAAACGACCAACCGCGAAATGCAGTAAGGAAGGAGAGGTGGCAGAGTGGTCGAATGTACCTGACTCGAAATCAGGCGTACGGTTTCCCCGTACCGTGGGTTCGAATCCCACCCTCTCCGCCAAAATACGAAGCCCCTTGATCCGGAAGGATCAAGGGGTTTTTCGTTTTGGGTCGCCGGTGCAATGCGTAGCTCGTCATCGTGCGCCGCCGGATGACGCCGCGGGACAGTCGCGCCACGGCACCGTACGCGCCGTTCGAGCTGACCGGCCCGCGCGGTACCCGACCTTCACCGCTTTCCTCAGCTTTAAACCTTCGATGTCCGCGCCGTTAACACGGTACCGCGGCCGGCACCCATGCCGCCCGCCATCGTTCCACGTCGACTCAAGGTTCCATGAAGCTGAGCTACAAGATTCCTCTCGCATTTGCCGTCGCGCTGTCACTGATGTTCTGCGGCGCGCTATACGGCATCCACATCCTCAACCGGTCGATCGATACGTTTGCCGAAGACGTGCAGACGAACGTCGGCAACGAACGGCTCGTGTCGGCCTCGCTCGTGCAATTCAAGCTGCAGGTGCAGGAATGGAAGGACACGCTGTTGCGCGGCAAGCAGCCCGAGAAGCTCGATCGCTACTGGCAGGCATTCCAGACGCGCGAGCGCGCGGTCGATTCGCTCGCCGCGCAGCTCGTCCGGCGGTTGCCGGCCGGCGAGAGCCGCTCGCTCGTCGAGCAGTTCATGCGCGAGCACGCGACGATGGGTGACGGCTACCGGCGTGGCTTCGACGCGTTCAAGGCCGCCGGTTTCGACCCGTCGGCCGGCGACGCCGCCGTCGCGGGCGTCGACCGCGAGCCCGCTGCGCTGCTGGAGCGGGCGGCACAGACGATCGCCGCGGAGAGCGCCGCCGTGTCGGCGAAGGCGAGCCGCGACGCGCAGCGGGCGACCGCCGTGAGCCTCGTGCTGATGCTGGTGGTGCTCGGCGTCGCGATGGTCGGGGCGTTCCTGTTCAGTCGCGCGATCCTGCGCCCGCTCGATCGCGCGGTGGCGTGTGCCCAGGCCGTCGCCGGCGGCGACCTGACCCGCGACGTCGACGCGAGCGGCCGAGACGAGATCGCCCATCTGCTGCGGGCATTGCAGACGATGCAGACCAGCCTGTCTCGCGTCGTGCTCGAAGTGCGTACGCATGCCGAGGCCGTCGCCACCGCGAGCGCGCAGATCGCCTCCGGCAATCACGATCTGTCGTCGCGGACCGAATCGCAGGCCGCGTCGCTCGAGGAGACAGCCGCGAGCATGGCGCAGTTGACCGGCATCGTGCGTCAGTCGGCCGAGCACGCGCAACATGCGGCGCAACTGGCGCACGATGCATCGAACATCGCGTCGACCGGCGGCGGCGTGATGACGGACGCCGTCCACACGATGAACGGCATTGCCGACAGCGCGACGAAAGTCGGCGAAATCATCGCGGTGATCGACGGCATCGCCTTCCAGACCAACATCCTTGCGCTGAACGCGGCGGTCGAAGCCGCGCGCACCGGCGAGCAGGGGCGCGGCTTCGCCGTCGTCGCGGCGGAGGTGCGCACGCTCGCGCAGCGCAGCGCGTCGGCCGCGAAGGAGATCAAGGGGCTCATCGAACAATCGACTCGGCGGGTCGACGAGGGTGCCGTGCTGATCGGCCGTGCGGGAGAATCGATTCACGAGATCGTGGACGCAGTGCAGCGCGTCACGACGATCGTCGGGGAAATCTCGTCCGCGTCGCAAGAGCAGAGCGGCGGCATCGATCAGGTGAACGTCGCGGTCACGCAGATGGACGAGGCGACCCAGCGCAACGCGGCGCTCGTCGAGCAGGCCGCGGCCGCGACTCACGCACTGGCCGAGCAGGCGAGCGCACTGCGGCACGCGGTGGCCGTGTTCAGGCTGCCGGAGATGGCGTGACGGCAGAGCGCTCGCGCCGGCCGCGGCGCGCAATGCGCGCCGGCTTTCGCCGAGCATCACGCCGCCGCTGGATACTGCGCCAGCACCCTGTCGCGGATCGACGGCTTGATGTTCGAGTGCGCCATGTCGCCGCGATAGTGCGCGACCACGCGCGGGTTCATCACGCGATACCAGAGCGGCGGTACGTACGCGAGCAGGATCATCGTCGCGTAGCCGGCCGGCAACTGCGGCGCATCGTCGAAGTGGCGCAGCGCCTGGTACGAGCGCGTCGGATTCGCGTGATGGTCGGCGTGTCGCTGCAACTGGTACAGGAACAGGTTCGTGACGACGTGATTGCTGTTCCACGAATGCTGCGGCGTGCAGCGTTCGTAGCGGCCGCTCGGCAGTTTGCGACGACCGAGCCCGTAGTGTTCGACGTAGTTCACGACTTCGAGCAGCGACGCGCCGTAGACGGCCTGGATCACGAGGAACGGGATCGCGACCTTGCCGGCCATCGCGATCGCGATGCCCCACACGACCGCGGTCATCGCCCACGCGTGCAGCACTTCGTTGCGCCAGGTCCACGGCGAATGCCCGAGCCGTTCGAGGCGGGCCTTTTCGAGCCGCCACGCCGAGCGGATGCTGCCGGTCACCGTGCGCGGCAGGAATGCCCAGAACGATTCGCCGTAGCGCGCGCTCGCCGGATCCTCGGCCGTCGCGACGCGCACGTGATGGCCGCGATTGTGCTCGACGTAGAAGTGGCCGTAAGCAACCGGCGCGAGCGTGATCTTCGCGAGCCAGCGTTCGAAGCGGTCGGTCTTGTGTCCGAGCTCGTGCGCGGTATTGATCGAGATGCCCGTCGCGGCGCCGAGCGACAGCGCGAAGCCGACGTAGTCGTACCACGCGAGCGCATGCGTGCCGACGATCCGCACGCACATGAAGAACGCGACGTATTCGACGAAAGTCGCGAGATAGACGATGTACCGGTAATAGCGCTCGCGTTCGAGATGCGGGACGACGGCTTCGGGCGGATTGTCGCGATCGTCGCCGATCAGCGTGTCGAGGATCGGGATCACGCCGAACGCGAACAGCGGGCCGAACCACCAGAACACGTGAAGGCCCGTCGACAGCGCGAGCTGCGCGGCGAGGATCGGCAGCGTGATCGTCAACGCGCCGAGCAGCCACAGGTAACGCTTGCCATCCGACCAGCCCGAAGCCGGTCCGTCGGTCATTGCCATTGTCTCCCTCCAGTCGGCCGGCCCGCGGGCGGCCGCAACATCGTTCGAATCCTCGTGGGCCGCGACGCGCGCGGCAGCCCCCGGATCGTCGTCCGGTTCTGCCTGTTATACGACCGGTGCGCGCGCTTGCCAAACTCCGACGCTAGGCGTGTCGCTCCAAACGACGGGGTGCGCGCAACGGGCGTCGGGGAGGGCCCGACGCGCGCTGATTGAAACATGCCGACGAAGGCGGATCGGCCCGCGGCGGCGATGTGTTCGTCGGATGAATGACTCCGCGGGCGGCACGCACCGGCCGGTACGACGCGGCTACAACAAATGTTGCGTTGCAATACGGAAGTCGGCGAAGGAGGGGCGCAGCGGGCTTTTCGTTCGCTTATATTACGTAGCATTACGGTCGCAGCAATGCGACCCAGCGCGGCTCGCAACCGGACGACCGCGCGTCGCAAGGAGAACGACGCGAAGCGTCGGATCGCGAGATCGCACGCGCCATCGGCCGGCCTGCGTCGATGCGCCGATGCTGCACCTGCACACCGAGCGGCGCATATCGCCGCGGATGACGTCTGCCGCCTTTCGATCCGCGCCGCCATTTGAAAATTACGATTTGACTCATGCCCCGCTTTCGGTTGAAGCTACTAGCTTGCTGTCCGAAGGGGGCTGTGCCTGCATGAGTTCGACCTTGACCGTTCGTCGTATCGCTGCCGATCAGGGCGGCGTGTATCGCGAACTCCGCGCCGCGTCGCTGCGTGAGCCCTACGCACCCGGCGAAGCGCCGGAGGCCGAATTGCTGACCGTCGAAACGGACGAGGCGTCGGCGATTGCCGCGCAGCGCGCCGTGTCCGACGAGTCGACGACTTTCCTGCTGTACACCGAAGGCCATCCGGCCGGCATGATCGGCGCGTATTTCGACAACACCCCCGAGCGGCGCGCGTTCGTCAGCGAATTGTGGGTCGCGCATGCGGTGCGTCACCTGCGCGGCGGCGTGCTGCTGCTGGAGACGGCCACCGCATGGCTCGCCGAGCGCGGCGCCACCGACGTCTACGCGTGGATCGCCGATGCGAACCGCAACGCGATCCGCTTCTACGAGCGTGCCGGCTTCGGCAACACCGGCGAACACGCGCCGATCGCACGGATGCCCGGCGCGATGAAATCGCTGTTCGTGTCGCAGGTGAAGCACTGACGCGACCTCAAAAAGGCCACCGCGTGGCGCGATGACAGCCCGGTCGCCCACCGGCCCGCCCGCTGGTCGGTGGCGCGTCCGCGCGGGCCGCCGCCACGCCTCGTCCCAAAAATAATGGCCGCACGCGTGGACGCCTGTAAAATACGCAAAAAATTTTTGCAGAGTGTCCATGTCGCTTAAAAAATCGCCATTCTTCGAGCTGCGCAGCGGATCGGTCGATACGTTGCTGTTCACCGTGAAGACGACCGATCTCGATGCGTTGCGTACCGAACTGGTCAAGCGCTTCGAAGCGACTCCCGAGTTTTTCGCCGACGATGTCGTCGCGATCGACGTCCGCCGCCTGGCTGACGGCGAACGCGTCGCGCTCGCGGACATCCGGCAGATGCTGAACGACGTGCGGATGCGTCCGGTGGGCGTCGTCGCACTGGCAACGCAGGGCTGGGCGGGGGAAGCCGGCCTGCCGTTGCTGGAGGCGCGCGATCGCCGCGCGCCGGCCGCGAAACCTGCCGACGAAGCGGAACCGGCGGCCGTGCCAGCCGCCGAAACCGCCGCCGCTGCGGCAACCGCAGCGGCGCCCGAACAGTCGTCGGAGCCCGCGCCGACGCTCTCGCAGGCCGGCGGCCAGACGCTGGTGATCGACCGGCCGCTGCGCTCGGGGCAGCAGATTTACGCGAAAGGAGACCTCGTGGTGCTCGCGCCGGTCAGTCACGGCGCGGAAATCATCGCGGAAGGCAATATCCACATCTACGCGCCGTTGCGCGGCCGCGCGCTCGCGGGTGTGCACGGCAATCACGACGCGCGCATTTTCTGCACGTGTCTCGAACCGGAACTGATTTCGATCGCGGGTATCTATCGAACGACCGAGAACCCGCTGCCCGCCGACGTACTGGGCAAATCGGTGCAGATCCGGCTCGAAGAGGAAAAACTGATGATCGAACCGCTGCGCCTGACGTGATTCACGCGGTGCGCTCCGGATCGATCGGCTCTCATTGACGAACACAGGGTATTGGGTAAATGGCAAAAATCATCGTGGTGACCTCGGGCAAGGGCGGCGTGGGCAAGACGACGACGAGCGCGAGCTTCGCGTCGGGCCTCGCGCTGCGCGGCCACAAGACGGCCGTGATCGACTTCGACGTCGGCCTGCGCAACCTCGATCTCATCATGGGCTGCGAGCGTCGCGTCGTGTACGACCTCGTGAACGTGATCCAGGGCGAAGCGAACCTGAACCAGGCGCTGATCAAGGACAAGAAGTGCGAGAACCTGTTCATCCTGCCGGCGTCGCAGACGCGCGACAAGGATGCGCTGACGCGCGACGGCGTCGAGAAGGTGCTGAACGACCTCGTCGCGATGGATTTCGAATACATCGTCTGCGATTCGCCGGCCGGTATCGAGGCGGGCGCGCTGCACGCGATGTACTTCGCGGACGAAGCGCTGATCGTCACGAACCCGGAAGTGTCGTCGGTACGCGACTCGGATCGCATTCTCGGCATCCTGTCGTCGAAGACGAAGCGCGCGACCGAAGGCAAGGAGCCGATCAAGGAGCACCTGCTGATCACGCGTTACAGCCCGAAGCGCGTGAGCGAGGGCGAGATGCTGTCGCTCGAGGACATCAGCGAGATCCTGCGCATCAAGCTGATCGGCGTGGTGCCCGAATCGGAGGCCGTGCTGCACGCATCGAACCAGGGTCTGCCGGCCGTGCATATCGACGGCACCGACGTTGCGGAAGCGTACAAGGACGTCGTCGCGCGCTTTCTCGGCGAGGACAAGCCGCTGCGCTTCACCGATTACCAGAAGCCGGGCCTGCTGCAGCGCCTCTTCGGCAGCAAGTAACGGAGGCCGCCCATGTCCATCCTTTCGTTTCTCCTCGGCGAGAAGAAGAAGTCCGCATCGGTCGCGAAGGAGCGCCTGCAGCTCATCATCGCGCACGAGCGGGTCGGCGGCCGGCCGCCGGCCGATTACCTGCCGGCGCTGCAGAAAGAGCTCGTCGCGGTCATCTCGAAGTACGTCCATATTTCGGACGATGACATCCGCGTGAGCCTCGAGCGCCAGGACGATCTCGAAGTCCTCGAAGTGAAGATCGAGATCCCGCAAGCCTGACGCTGGCGGGTGTCCCTCCGCACGGCGGCGCCCGCCGCCGTGCGCGTCTTACGCCCTGTTGCACTTTCGGGCACGCCGTAACACGGCGCCTGTCGGCCGCAATCGACCCTCCCGCATTGAACGAATACGCTCGCGTCACTTGTTCAGTCCGGAGGTTGTGATGGCCGTTTCTACCGTTTCACGTCGTATCGTTTCGCTCGCGCTGTTCGCCGCGGGCCTGTCAGCCGTCGTCGCACCGCTTGCCGCGCATGCGGACGAGATTCTCGTCGGCGCGCCCGTGCTCGCGCCGCAGGGGCGCATGGTCATCGCGGAGCCGGTCGCCGTGCGCACCGGCGAAATCGTCGTCGTCGCGCCGAATGCGCCGCCGCCCGTGCGCTACGAGGTCGTACCGGCCACGCGCGTGGGCTACGTGTGGGAGCGCGGGCACTGGCACTGGGATCATGGCCGCTACGTATGGATCGGCGGCCACTGGGAAGCCGAGCGCGTGGGCATGCAATGGGTGCCGGGGCATTGGGACCAGCGCGGCCCGAACTGGTTCTGGACGCGCGGCCACTGGGCCTGACGGAGGCGCGCGATGAAAAGAACCGCAATCGCCATCGTGCTCGTCGCGATCACGCTGGCCGGGTGCATCGTCGTGCCGGCGCGGCCGGTCTACTACCGGCCGGCGCCTGTCGTGATCTACTGAGCGTCGCGCGGGCCGTGCCGCTGCGCCGGACCGTTTGCGTCGGTCGTAGCCGGCCCGTCATCGTGCGGCGCCGGTGCATGCGCAGCGCTGTCGGCTGCTGCTGCGGTGGCCGGCTCGTTGCCGCCTTCGTCGCGCAGCGTGTCGAGCGGATCGGCGGGGGCGGCGTTTGCGTCCTGGGGTTCGGTCACGTCGGTCACGTTGCTCGCAGCGGCCGCTGCAGTGGACGCGGCCGGCGCGGCCGCCGCGACCGGCGGCGCGAGATAGCGCTGCGCGAGCGTTTCGTAGAGCGGCGGCGCGAAAAAGCGCGAGACCCGGCTCGATACCAGTGCGGTCGCCATCAGTGAAATCACCAGCGCATGACCGTTGATCATTTCCATCACGATCACGAACGACGTGATCGGCGACTGCGTGACGGCGGCCAGATAGCCGACCATCGCGAGCGCGATCAGCATCGGCAGGCTCATGTGGGTGAACACGGCATGCAGCAGATTGCCGAAGCCGGCGCCGATCGACAGCGACGGCGCGAAGATCCCGCCCGGAATGCCCGGCAGGTACGACGCGACCATCGACACCATCTTCAGGAACGGATAGAACACCGACAGCTGCTGGCTGCCGTCGAGCAGGCCGCGCGCCTCGGCGTAGCCGCTGCCGAACGTCGTGCCGCCCGATACGAGGCCCACGACGGCGATTGCGAAGCCGCACAGTGCGGCGAACGCGACCGGCCGCTCGCGATACAGGCTCAGCAGTTGCGCGGGCAGCCAGCGCCCCGTATTGAGCAGCAGCCAGCAGAACAGCCCGCCCGCGATGCCCGTCACGATCGCGGTGACCAGCACCGCGACCGCCAGCAGCTTCGGGAAATGGAGACCGGTGTCGATCGTGCCGAAATACGTGTAGTTGCCGTTCAGGCCGAGCGCGACGACGCCGGCGAGGATGATCGCGGTGATCAGTACGCCGCTGGCGCGCGCGGAGAAGCTGCGGGTCAGCTCCTCGATCGCGAACACGATCCCGGCGAGCGGCGTATTGAACGCGGCCGACAGCCCGGCCGCCGCGCCGGCCAGCACCAGCTGGCGTTCGATCTGCGCGTTCGAGCGCGGGTAGAAGCGCCGCAGGTTGAACATCAGCGCCGCGCCGACCTGCACCGTCGGCCCTTCGCGGCCGATCGTGAAGCCGCCGAGGATGCCGAGGAGCGAGATCAGCACCTTGCCGAACAGGATGCGCAGCGTCAGCAACCGGGCGCCGAATGCGCTCGGGCGCGCATGCAGCGTCGCGATCACCTGCGGGATGCCGCTGCCCTCGGCGCCGCGGAAGAAACGGCGCGTGATCCATACCGACATCGCGGCGATCGCCGGCGTCAGCAGCAGCGGCAGCCAGACGGCGTGATCGCGCATCGTGCGGAAAGTCTCGTAGCCCCAGTCGATCAACCGGGCGTACAGTACGGCGGCGAGGCCGACGACGATCGCGCCGAGCCAGAAAACACCGTATTGGCGCCAGATTCGCAGCGAGCGGCGGGTGAGGGCGGGGAACAGCGAGGGAAGGGCGGGGCGCGGCATTGGCTCGGGCCGGAGGCAAAGAGTGAATTATAAAAAGAACCCGATGCCAGCGGGGGCGACAAACGCCTGCGAGGCGCGACAATAATTCACAAAAGAGATGCAATTTGTTGCAAATGTAATGCGGGCGTAATGTTTGCGCACAGAAACCGTCGTTAGCATGCCGAATGGCCAGTCAGGAATTCCCGTACATCGTGAAACGCATCCTCATCGTGAAAGTGACGTCGCTCGGTGACGTCGTCCAGACGCTGCCCGTCGTCGCCGACCTGCATCGCACCTTCCCCGGCGTGACGGTCGACTGGGCCGTGGACGAATCGTGCGCGGAGGTCGTGCGTTGGCATCCGGGCGTGAGCGCCGTGCTGTGCGCGCCGCTGCGCCGCTTCAAGAAAATGCGCAACGTCGCCGACCTGAAGGCGATCTCCGCTTCGATCGGTGCGTTGCGCGCGCATCGGTACGACGCCGCCATCGATCTGCACGGCGTCTACAAGAGCGCGATCATTTCGTCGCTGGCGCGTGCCGCGCGCCGCGTCGGCTACCAGACGCAGGATCTCGGCGAAACGGGCGCGCGCTTCGCGTATTCGCACCGTTTCGGTCCGCGGCCGGACTGCGATGCATGGCACGGGATGCGCGTGAGTGCCGGCGAAGCGCTCGGCTATGTGCCCGAAGGGCCTGCCACGTACGGCATCGTCGCACCGCAGGATGCGAGCCTGCCGGCCGCCGTGACCGACGGCGGGCCGTTCATGTTGCTGTTCCATGCAACGTCCAATCCCGACAAGAAATGGCCGGCCGAGCATTGGGCCGCCCTTGCCGCGCAGATGATGGCGCGCGGCGTGCGCGTGCTGTTGCCGTGGGGATCGGCGGCCGAGCACGACGATGCGCGGGATATCGCCGCCCGTGCGCCGGGTGCGATCGTGTTACCGGCGATGACGGTGCGCGAACTCGGCGCGGCGCTTGGCCGGGCTGCGCTCGTGGTGGGCGTCGATACGGGGTTCGTGCACATGGCGCACGCCCTGCGGCGGCCGACCGTGATGATTTTCGTCGCGACGTCGCGTCACCATTGCGGCATCGGCGGCGCGCCGAATGCGCTGTCGATCGGCGAGCCGGGCGCGATGCCGACCGTCGGCGAGGCGCTGGACGCGATCGATACGGTGTGCCCGGCCTACGGCGCGTTGCGCGCGCGGCTGTCCGCCTGACGCGGCGCGGCGGCCGCGATCAGGCCAGCAACATCTCGACCGTGACGACGGCGGCAATGGCCGCCAGATTCGCCAGCAGCGCCTCGAACACGAGGCCGCGCCAGGTCTTCGGCCGGAACCGCAGCGCGAGCAGCAGCGCGCCACCCAGCGCGAGTGCGAGGATCAGGATCAGATCGGCATTGGCGAGGCGGATGTTCATGGCGGCGGCTCCTGTCGGGGCGGGATCACCGGGCGCGTAACGCCGCGCCCAGGATCGAGTATAGAGCGGGCTCGCCGCCGTACAACCCGGGGTCGCCCCGGAGGGTCAGACGAGCGACGCGTGTCGCGTTTCGCGCATCAGCAGTACGCCGATCAGGCTGATCGCCGCCGCCACCGACACGTAGCCGCCGACCCACGACAGCCCGCCATGCGCAGCCAGCAGTTGCGCGATATACGGTGCGATCGACGCGCCGAGAATCCCGCCGAGGTTGTACGCGACGCCCGCGCCCGTATAGCGGACGTTGGTCGGGAACAATTCCGGCAGCAGCGCGCCCATCGGGGCGAACGTCACGCCCATCAGGAACAGCTCGATCGTCAGGAACAGCGCGACGAGCGGCATCGAGCCGCTGCCGAGCAGCGGCGCCATCGCGAATCCCGACAGCAGCGCCGCGATCGCGCCGACGACCAGCACCGGCTTGCGCCCGAAGCGGTCCGACGCCCATGCGGACAGCGGCGTCGCGAGGCCCATGAAGACGACCGCGAAGCACAGCAGGCCGAGGAAGCTCTGGCGCGGAATATGCAGCGTCGACACGCCGTACGACAGCGAGAACACCGTCGAGATGTAGAACAGCGTGTAGCAGACGACCATCGCGAGCGCGCCGAGCAGCGTCGGCTGCCAGTGCTGCGTGACGAGCGTCGCGACCGGCACGCGCACGCGCTCGTTGCGGTCGAGTGCGGCCTGGAACGCGGGCGTTTCGGTGATCTTGAGTCGCACGTACAGGCCGAGCGCGACGAGCACCGCGCTGACGAGGAACGGGATGCGCCAGCCCCAGCTGCGGAACTGCTCGTCGGACAACGACAGCGCGAGCGCGAAGAACAGCCCGTTCGACATCAGGAAGCCGACCGACGGCCCCAGTTGCGGGAACATCCCGAACCAGCCGCGCTTTCCTTGCGGCGCGTGCTCGGTCGCGAGCAGCGCCGCGCCGCCCCATTCGCCGCCGAGGCCGATCCCCTGGCCGAAGCGCAGTACGCACAGCAGTATCGGCGCGAGCGCGCCGATCGCGTCGTAGCCGGGCACGAAGCCGATCGCGGTGGTGGACACGCCCATCACGAGCAGCGATGCGACGAGCGTCGACTTGCGGCCGATGCGGTCGCCGAAGTGCCCGAACAGGAACGAGCCGATCGGGCGCGCGATGAACGCGATGCCGAACGTGACGAACGCGGACAGCGCTTGGGCAGTCGCCGAACCGTGCGGGAAGAAGACGGGGCCGATGACGAGCGCGGCGGCCGTCGCGTACACATAGAAATCGTAGAACTCGATCGCGGTGCCGATGAAGCTCGCGAACACGATGCGCCGGTGGCTGACGGCGCCGGCCGAATCGGTTGCGTGTGCAACGGCCGGGGGGGATGCGGACATGGATGTCTCCGTTTTGTCGTTGGGGCAGTCGGCCGGGCATGCACTCGGGCAGGCGACTGCCTGCCGGGAGCAGCCGGGCAGAGGATGATGCGGATGACGCGGTGGCGGCGTGGACGCGCGCCGTGGCGCGGACGTCACCCGCCGGTCGACGATGGAGACGGGTACGTCGCCGCCCGGTGCCGGCGTGGTCGGCTCGCTTGCCGGGTGGGGCGCGCGAACGCACGCGCGGCGTGATGGCCGCGCGAGTGCGGAAAATTATAGCCAGCGCCGCCGCTCACCCGCAATCGGGTCGCGGCGGCGCGTCAATCGATCGATTGCGCCTGCGCGGACGCGGTGCTTTGCAGCTGGAAGTGACCGTCGTCGTTGAAGAGCCAGCCTTCCATCAGTTCGAGCCGGCCGTTGCCGTCGAGCAGCCGCGACGGCGGCGCCGGCAGCGGCGCCGCGCGGCGCAGCGACGCGAGCGCGAGCGCTTCCGCTTCGCTGTCGCCGTTGCTGCGATAGACGGATGCATTGACGACGCGGCCGCTGCCGTCGACGGTGAAGGCCACGACGACGAGCGAACGCAGCATGGCCTGTGGCGTGCCGCGCAGCATCCCGGACGGATTGCGTTCGGCGACACGATGGGCGACCTCGACGCGATACTGGTCGAGGCTGCCGCTGCGTGTGACCGACGGAATCGTCAGGACCGAGCGTAGCGACGAAGGCGGCGTGATCGTGCACGCGGCAAGCAGGGCGACGGCGGCCAGCGCGGCAACACGCAGCCGGGCGACGCGCGGACGGAGAAGGGGGCGCATGAGGTGATGGCCAGGAGGGACGATAAAAAAATGATAGGCGCACCGACGCGAGGCGATATGGGGAGAAACGCATAGCGCGCGGGAGCGGTCGCGGCGATCGCTGATGATGGCGGCCGGGCGCCGCGTCGGGCTACGTGCGTCGTGCGTGGTGCGCCCCGATGTGACGCGACATGTGACAGCGTCCGTGGGGCGCGCGCACGTTGCGAGGTTGAAAGCCACGGCATGCCGCGATCGTCCGGCCGGGCGGCGCGACCAGCCGATGGCAATCTCGGCCAGCCGCTCGCGCGATCGCAGGCGATGCGGGCCGGCCGCGTCAGAAGCCGTGCGTCACGAGCGACAGTACCGACAGGTCGGGGTGCGTGCCGTCGATGATGCTCTTGCCGATGTGCACGGCTTCGTGGGCGGCCTCGTCGAGGCTCGCGAAGCTTTCGTCGCCGTCCGCATGGAACGGCACCGCATGGCCGGGCAGCGCGGGATTCGCGCCCGGATGACACACGTAGCCGGTGTAGGTATAGCGCGTGTCGCTACCGGGCACCGCGGCCGGCACGACATGGATCTCGAAGCCTTCGTAATCGACGTGGTTCGTCGCGGTCGACAGGTCGGTCATGGCGATCTCCGTGTGCCGTACGCAAGGGTGGCGCGTGCGGCATCGAATACGCGGCGGCGTTCGTGTCGCCGTGTTGAACGAATTCTAGGCGATGGCGTGGCGGGTCGGGAGGCGTGCGGCGGTGTGCGGCGAGCTCCGGCCGGGCACACATACCACGCCGATTCGGCGCCGACGATCGGGCGCCGATTTCATTGGCGAGCGACGGAAACGGGGATTGTCGTATTGATCGCGTGCGGCGCGTTCGTGTCCGGCGCCGCCGCCCCGGCCTGCCAGCCAGGTGCCGCGCAGGGCGCGGCGCAAACGCGCGTTCCGACTCGATCGACAGGCGTGTCGCACCGCGACATCGCTACTTGCAGCGCGCGTCCTTGCGCTGCACGACGACGATCACCGGATACTTCTGGCCGTGATCGAGTTCCACGCGCGCGACGACGGTCAGCGTCGCAGGATCGGAATCGTCGTACACGCTGACCTGTTCGTTGCGGAGGTAGGTCACGCCGGTGCAGTTCGACGTGCGTCCGTCGTCGCCCACCTTGCACTGAAGCTCGTTGTCCTTCAGGTAGTTGTACGGCGACGGGCTGGCGAGATATTCGCTCAGGCCGCGCGGCGAGCCGCCGACGCCGGTCACGTAGGCGATCGCGCACGATGCCTGCGCGTCGCTGCCGGAGGTGGTGTCGGCCGTCGCCTGCGCGCTGACGGCAACCAGCAGCGTGGCGAGCGACGAGACGAGGAAGGGCTTCATGACGTGGATTTCCCGTTTCGCGAATCGGAGCGCGGGATTGTAACGGCATCCGGCGGGGCGCGTCGGAACGTGCGAGCGCACGTGTGCGGCCAAACAAAAACCCCGTCATTCCGGGAATGGACGGGGTTGGGCGAACTTCCTGGCGGAAGCGGTGAGATTCGAACTCACGGACAGTTTCCCGTCGCTGGTTTTCAAGACCAGTGCCTTAAACCGCTCGGCCACGCTTCCACACGAGGCGGCATTGTAACCGAAATGCCGCCGCGTTCATTCTCGATCAGTCGTCGCGCAGGAACAATTCCTGCAGGTCGTTGAGGAAACGCTGGCCGAGCGGCGTCGGCGCGATTCGGGTGAAATCGCGCGTGATCAGTCCGCGCCGCTCCGCTTCCTTCAGCGCCGGCTCGATCGTGCTCATCGGCAGGCCCGTGCGTTCCGCGAAGCTGTGCACGGGGAAGCCCTCGACGAGCCGCAACGTGTTCAGCATGAATTCGAACGGTAGATCGCGCGCGCCGACTTCACGCTCTTCCTGCACGGCCGTGCCGGCCTTCGCCTGCTCGATGAAGGTCGCCGGATGCTTGTAGCGCGCCTGCCGCAGGATCCGGTTCGGGAACGACAGCTTCGTGTGAGCGCCCGCACCGATCCCGAGATAGTCGCCGAAGCGCCAGTAATTCAGGTTGTGCTTGCACTGATGATTCGGCTTCGCGTACGCGGACACTTCGTAGCGTCCGTAGCCGGCTTCGGCCGTGCGCGCATGAATCCATTCCTGCATGTCGGCCGACGCGTCGTCGTCGGGGACGGCCGGCGGGAACTTCGCGAACAGCGTATTCGGCTCGAGCGTCAGGTGATACAGCGACAGGTGCGGCGGTGCGAACGACAGCGCGGTCTCGATATCGGTGCGGCATTCGTCGAGCGTCTGGTTCGGCAGCGCGAACATCAGGTCGAGGTTGAAGTTGTCGAAGTTCTGCGCGGCGATCTCGACGGCCGCGCGTGCCTGCGCGGTGTCGTGAATCCGGCCGAGCGCCTTCAGGTGCGCCTCGTTGAAGCTCTGGATGCCGACTGACAGGCGGTTCACGCCGCTTGCGCGGAACTGCGCGAACTTCGCGGCTTCGAA
The DNA here is from genome assembly GCF_001526365.1 of Burkholderia sp. MSMB1835. Taxonomy (NCBI): domain Bacteria; kingdom Pseudomonadati; phylum Pseudomonadota; class Betaproteobacteria; order Burkholderiales; family Burkholderiaceae; genus Burkholderia; species Burkholderia sp. MSMB1835. The sequence goes on along the minus strand of NZ_LOYP01000054.1, from coordinate 338,864 downwards.
CGTGCCCGGATTCGCCTCGAGCGTGATCTCGGCATCGGCGTCGAGCGGCAGCAGCGCACGCACGTCGGACAGCATCCGGTCGAGGCCGGCCGCCGACAGCAGGCTCGGCGTGCCGCCGCCGATGAACACGGTATGCACCTGCCGCCCCCACACGAGCGGCAGCGCCTGCTCGAGGTCGGCACGCAGTGCGTCGAGATAGTCGGCTTCCGGAAACCGCTCGCCTTTCCATTCGTGCGAGTTGAAATCGCAGTACGGGCACTTGCGCACGCACCACGGGAAATGCACGTACAGCGCGAGCGGCGGCAGCGACGTGAGGCGCACCTGGCCGGGCGACGTGAAGGTCGCGACGACGCGTGCGCCGGTTTGCGCGGCCTGGCTCATGCCACCTCCCGCGGCGAAGCGATATCGGGTACGGTCATGCTTCCTCCGCGAGCCGCGCGAGCAGTGCCTTCAGCGCCAGCGCGCGATGGCTGTGCGTGTTCTTCACGGCCGGCTCGAGTTCGGCGGCCGTCGCGCCGAGCGACGGCAGGTAGAAATACGGGTCGTAGCCGAATCCGTGTTCGCCGCGCGGCGTATCGACGATCTCGCCGGCCCAGCGCCCTTCGGCGAACAGCGGTTCCGGATCGTCCGCATGGCGCACGAGCGCGAGCACGCAGCAGTAGTAGGCGCGCCGGTCGTCGACGCCGCGCAACTGCTCGACGAGATACGCATTGTTCGCCGCGTCGCCCTTGGCGCGGCCCGCGCGCTGCGCGTAGCGCGCCGAATAGACGCCCGGCGCGCCGCGCAGCACGCGCACGCACAGGCCGGAATCGTCGGCGATCGCCGGCAGCCCGGTGAGCCGCGACGCGTGGCGCGCCTTGGTCAGCGCGTTCTCGATGAACGTGCCGAACGGCTCTTCCGCCTCCGGCACCGCGAGGTCGCCCTGCGGGACGATCTCGATGCCGACCGTCGCGAACAGCGCGGTGAATTCGCGCAGCTTGCCCGGGTTGTTCGATGCGAGGACGATGCGCGACAGCGGCGCGAGGGTGAGGTCGTCAGGCATGGCTCACGCCCAGGACATCTTTCTGCAGCCGCACGAGCTCGGCGATCCCGCCCTGAGCGAGGTCCAGCAGCGCATTCATCTCGGCGCGCGAGAACGGCACGCCTTCGGCCGTGCCCTGCACTTCGACGAAGCCGCCCGCGCCCGTCATCACGACGTTCATGTCGGTGTCGCAGCGCGAATCCTCCGCGTAGTCGAGATCGAGCACGGGCGCGCCTTCGTACACGCCGACCGAGATCGCGGCGACATGGTCGGTGATCGGCGAGCGCGCGAGCTTGCCGGCCGCGATCAGCGTCGACACGGCGTCGTGCGCGGCGACGAACGCGCCGGTGATGCTGGCCGTGCGCGTGCCGCCGTCGGCCTGGATCACGTCGCAGTCGATGTGGATCGTGCGCGGGCCGAGCGCCTCGAGATCGAACACCGCGCGCAGCGCGCGGCCGATCAGGCGCTGAATTTCCTGCGTCCGGCCCGTCTGCTTGCCGCGGGCGGCTTCGCGGTCGCTGCGCGTGTGGGTCGCGCGCGGCAGCATCCCGTATTCGGCGGTCAGCCAGCCTTGCCCGCGCTCGCGCAGGAACTCGGGCACGCGCTCGGCGACGCTTGCGGTGCAGAGCACCTTGGTGTCGCCGAATTCGACCAGCACGGAGCCTTCGGCGTGTTTCGTGTAGTGGCGCGTGAGGGCGACCTTGCGCAGTTCGTCGGCGCGGCGGCCGCTCGGGCGGGAAACGGAAGACGTCATGGGAAATCGCGGAAGGGGAGGAAACCCCGATTTTAGCGCCGAACGGCGGGCGTGCCCGGCGGGATGGTCCGCAAAAATGGGATAATGCGCGCTTCCCGCCCCGCGCCTTTCGATGCGCCGGGCGCCTCGATGTATCCCCGCCCGCGAGGGCACCAGACGGCGAGACGAACCATGATCTACAGCATGACGGGCTACGCGAGCGCGACGCGCGAACTCGCGACGGCCACCGGTAACGGCGGCACCAGCGTGTCGGTCGAACTGCGCACCGTGAACTCGCGCTTCCTCGATCTCAATTTCCGGATGCCGGACGACGTGCGCGCGTGCGAACCCGCGCTGCGCGAAATGCTGATGAACAAGCTGTCGCGCGGCAAGGTCGACGTGCGCATCAACCTGCAGCGCGGCGAGCAGGGGATCGGCGCGGGCGCGCTGAATCAGTCGGCGCTCGGCCAGCTTGCCGAGCTCGAACGCGCGGTGCTCGATTCGTTCCCGGGCGTCGGCCGCCTGCGCGCGGGCGAAATCCTGCGCTGGCCCGGCGTGCTCGCCGAGAGCGGGGTATCGGCCGACGCGATCCGCGACGCGGTGCTCGCATGCGGCAAGGAGGCGATCGGCGAGCTCGTCGTCGTGCGTTCGCGCGAAGGCGCGCAACTGGCGACGATGCTGCTGTCGAACGTCACCGAGATGGAGGCGATCGTCGCGCGCATCACGCCGCTCGTGCCGGAGCTGATCGCGAAGCACCAGCAGAAGATCGTCGAGCGGCTGCAGGAAGCGCTCGGCCTCGCGGCGCCGGAAGGCGGCTCGACGGTCGTCACGCGCGAGGAAGCGGCGGAGCGCATTCGTCAGGAAGTGACGATGTACGGCATCCGCATCGACATCGCGGAAGAGCTGTCGCGGCTCACCGCGCACCTGAACGAAACGCGTCACGTGATCGAGAAGGGCGGCCGGGTCGGCAAGCGTCTCGACTTCATGATGCAGGAACTGAATCGCGAAGCGAACACGCTCGGCTCGAAGGCGGCGGCGAAGGAACTCGCCGACGCGTCGATGGCGCTGAAGCTGCTGATCGAGCAGATGCGCGAGCAAGTGCAAAACCTGGAGTAAAAGCAACATGACCGAATCCCATCGCGACGGCCACGCGTCGCATTCGCTGCACGGCGGCGTCTATCCCGGTAACCTGTTCATGGTCGTCGCGCCGTCGGGCGCCGGCAAGTCGACGCTCGTGAATGCGCTGCTGTCGAAGGATAGCGACATCTGCCTGTCGATCTCGTACACGACGCGCAAGCCGCGCCCGGGCGAGCAGGACGGCCAGCACTACCACTTCACGACCGTCGAGGATTTCCGCGCGCGTCACGCGGCGCACGAATTCCTCGAGAGCGCGGAAGTGCACGGCAACTACTACGGCACGTCGCGCGTCTGGATCGAAGAGCAGATGAGGAACGGCCACGACGTGCTGCTCGAAATCGACTGGCAGGGTGCGTTGCAGGTGAAGAAGCAGTTCCGCAACGCGGTCGGCATCTTCATCCTGCCGCCGTCGCTCGATGCGCTCGAGGAGCGCCTGAAGAAGCGCGGCCAGGACGAACCGAACGTGATCACGCGACGGCTGTTGGCCGCCGGCAGCGAGATCGCCCACGCGTCGGAAGCGGAATACGTGGTGATCAACGAGAATTTCGAGCGTGCGCTTGCGGAACTCGAATGCATCGTCGCGGCGACGCGCCTGCGTTTTGCTTCGCAGTACGCGCGACACGCGGAGCTGTTCATCGAGCTCGGCATCCATCTGCCCCACGCGGAATGACGCGGGGCACGAGGGACATAAGGTAGAATAAGGACTATATTCAGAAGGAATTACCAACATGGCTCGCATTACCGTCGAAGACTGCCTGAAGCAAATCCCGAATCGCTTCGAACTGGCGCTCGCCGCCACCTATCGCGCGCGGCAGCTCGCGCAAGGCCATACGCCGAAAATCGAAAGCCGCGACAAGCCGACCGTCGTCGCGCTGCGCGAAATCGCCGCCGGCCAGGTCGGCGTCGAGATGCTGAAGAAGGTGCCGGTGTAACGCGCATCCGGCCCGTTCCAGCCATGTAGTCCCCGCGCGCAACGACTCGACCTGGAGGCGAATATGAGCACCACCCCATCGTCCGCCTCCGCGGATCCGACCACCGAAGCCCCGGCCCAGTCGCCTGCGCGCCAGTACATCGACGCGGTCCTCGAACAGTCCTTCCGGCATCTGTTCGGGCCGACCGCCACACCGGAGCAGCCGCGCAAGCACGGCGTCGTTTCGATCGCGAAACTGACGGCCATGCTTGCCGAATATCTCGCTCCGGACGAAATCAAAGAGGTCAAGGCGGCGTTCCACTTCAGCGACGAAGCCCACCTCGGTCAATATCGCCAGAGCGGCGAGCCCTATATCACCCATCCCGTCGCCGTCGCGGAAATCTGCGCCGGCTGGAAGCTCGACGCGCAGGCCGTGATGGCCGCGTTGCTGCACGACGTGATGGAAGACCAGGGCGTGACCAAGAACGAGCTGGCCGAGCGGTTCGGCCCGAAGGTCGCCGAACTGGTCGACGGCCTGTCGAAGCTCGACAAGATGGAATTCCGCAGCCGCGAGGAAGCGCAGGCGGAAAACTTCCGCAAGATGCTGCTCGCGATGGCGCGCGACGTGCGCGTCATTCTCGTCAAGCTCGCCGATCGCCTGCACAACATGCGCACGCTCGGCGCGGTGCCGATGGAAAAGCGCCGTCGCGTCGCGCGCGAAACGCTCGACATCTACGCGCCGATCGCGCACCGGCTCGGGTTGAACAACACGTATCGCGAGCTGCAGGACATGAGCTTCGCGAACTTCAACCCGCATCGCTACGCGACGCTCGAGAAGGCCGTGAAGGCCGCGCGCGGCAACCGCCGCGAAGTGATCAGCAAGATCCTCGAGGCCGCGCAGCGCGCGATGGCCGACGCGAAGATCGACGCCGAGATCACCGGCCGCGAGAAGACCATCTACAGCGTCTACCGCAAGATGCGCGACAAGCAGCTGTCGTTCTCGCAGGTGCTCGACGTGTACGGCTTCCGGGTCGTCGTCGACAGCCCGCTCGACTGCTACACGTGCATCGGCGCGCTGCATGCGCTGTACAAGCCCGTGCCCGGCAAGTTCAAGGATTACATCGCGATCCCGAAGATCAACGGCTATCAGTCGCTGCACACGACGCTCGTCGGCCCGTTCGGCGCGCCGATCGAGTTCCAGGTGCGCACGCGCAAGATGCACGAGATCGCCGAGGCGGGGGTCGCTGCGCACTGGCTGTACAAGAACGGCAGCGCGGATCTCAGCGATGTGCAGAAGCGCGCGCATCAGTGGCTGAAGTCGCTGCTCGACATCCAGAGCGAAGCCGGCGATTCGAGCGAATTCCTCGAGCACGTGAAGATCGACCTGTTCCCCGACGCGGTCTACGTGTTCACGCCGAAGTCGAAGATCATGGCGCTGCCGCGCGGCGCGACGGCGCTCGATTTCGCGTATTCGATCCACAGCGATCTCGGCAACCAGTGCGTGGCCGTGAAGATCAACAATGAACTGCTGCCGCTGCGCACCGAATTGAAGAGCGGCGACATCGTCGAGGTGATCACCGCGCCGTATTCGAAGCCGAACCCCGCGTGGCTCGGCTTCGTGCGTACCGGCAAGGCGCGCTCGGCGATTCGCCACTACCTGAAGACGATGCGCCTGAACGAGTCCGTGCAACTGGGCGAGCGGCTCGTCGACCAGAGCCTGAAGGTCTATGGTCTCGCGCTCGCCGACGTCGAGCCGGAAGTGTGGGAGAAGCTCGTGCAGTGGACGGGCAACAAGAGTCGCCAGGAAATCTTCGCGGACATCGGCCTCGGCCGTCGCGTCGCCGCGGTGATGGCCAAGCGCATCGAGGTGCTGATGAGTGGCCGCGACGCGGACGACGATCTCCCGAAGTCCGAGCGGCATCCCGCGCATCACGCGCCGCCGGTCGTGATCACCGGCACCGAAGGGATGTCCGTGCAGTTGTCCGCCTGCTGCCGGCCGATCCCCGGCGACGCGATCATGGGTTACATCGGCATCGGTCTGGGCATGGCGATTCATACGACGGATTGCCGTGTCGCGCAGCGCATCCATCGCCGCGATCCGGGGCGCTGGATCGACGTCGAATGGGCGCCGCAGCCGGGCCGCCTGTTCGATGTCGCGGTGAAGGCGCTCGTGAAGAACACGAAGGGCATTTTCGCGCGCGTCGCGGCGGACATCACGTCGGCCGACGCGAACATCGTCCATATCGCGATGGACGAGGATCTGACGCACGAATCGACGGTGCTGCGCTTCGTGATCCAGGTCAGCGACCGCGTGCATCTCGCGAACGTGATGCGGCGCGTGAGAACCAATCCGGACGTGATGCGGATCATGCGCGAGCGTTCGACCGACGACGGCGCGCACGCGCGCCATGACGGCGGCATGCGCATCGAGCGCGAGCGGCAGGATTACTGACGCAGGCGCCCCCCGGCGGCGGGCGAATTCGACGATCGACGGACGGCGGCCTATGGCCGCCGTTTTCATTGGAGCTTGCCGAAACGCGGCCGACGTTGCCGGCGGCGTCCGGACTGATGGCGCGAGCGAGGGGAGGCGGGCGCAAAAAGAAAAAGGGCTTTCCCGGAGGAAAGCCCTTTTAAGGTGGCGCGGCTGGCAGGATTCGAACCCACGACCCCTTGGTTCGTAGCCAAGTACTCTATCCAACTGAGCTACAGCCGCACGCAAAACGGTACTGCTTCAACTGTCGGAGCCTTCTGCGATGGGAAGGCCCCCAAAAAAGTGGCGCGGCTGGCAGGATTCGAACCCACGACCCCTTGGTTCGTAGCCAAGTACTCTATCCAACTGAGCTACAGCCGCACGCAAAAACAAACTTCTACTGCTTCGAACTGAAAGGGCCTTCGGTTCGGAAGGCCCTCGAAAAAGTGGCGCGGCTGGCAGGATTCGAACCCACGACCCCTTGGTTCGTAGCCAAGTACTCTATCCAACTGAGCTACAGCCGCACGCAGAAGCGGAAGTATAGCAGAGTCACATAAAAAGGGAAGCCTTATTCGCGAATAAGGCAGCATGGCGTTGGCCGGCCGCCCTTCGTGTACCCTTGGGGGATCAGTCATCCACGTTGAATCTGCATCATGAACAAGGCGTTTGTCAAAGAGTCGGACGGTGACGACGACGATCTCGACCAGGCTCAACCCGCGATTCCGGCGGGCGCGAAGAACTACATCACGCCGGCCGGCCACAAGCGGCTGCGCGACGAGCTGCTGAACCTGATCGACGTCGAGCGTCCCGAGGTCGTGCGGCTCGTATCGTGGGCCGCGTCGAACGGCGACCGGTCGGAAAACGGCGACTACATCTACGGCAAGCGGCGGCTTCGCGAGATCGACCGCCGGATCCGCTTCCTGACGAAGCGGCTCGACCTCGCCGAAGTCGTCGACGCGAGCCGGCAGGAGAACGTCGATCAGGTGTTCTTCGGCGCGACGGTCGATTACGAGACGCCGGATGGCGAGGATCACACGGTGACGATCGTCGGGATCGACGAGGTCGATCTCGACCGCGGCTGCGTCAGCTGGATTTCGCCGGTCGCACGCGCGCTGATCAAGGCGAGGATCGGCGATACCGTCACGCTGATGACGCCGGCCGGCCCGCAGCCGATCGATATCCTCGATGTGCGTTACCCGGCCTCGGACAGCGGGATGTGAACCGCATGGCCGGCCCTTCGCCGGGCAGTCCGGCCATCCGCGAGACCTCTTCGCGAAAAAAAAGCGCCCCGAGAGGCGCTTTTTTGTGCCGAAGCAACTTCGGTCAGAAACGGTGACGCAGGCCGGCGGTCACCGCGATCTGCTTGTTGGTCGACGAAGCGCCACCGAGACCATTGACATAGGCGCCGAGGCCCAGGCCGTCCGTGCTGACTCGCTGATACACGCCTTGCACATACACGTCGGTTCGCTTGGACAGCGCATAGTCGGTCTGCAGGTTGAATTGATTCCAGCCCGGATGGCGGCCGTCCAGGAAGCCGGCGGTGTACGTGTACGACCCGGCCAGCGACAAGGCCGGCGTGAGCGCGTAGCGTGCGTTGACTTCGTAGTTGTTGAAGCGGGCGAACGTGCCGTCGAGGGCCAGACCGTTCGACACGCCCGACGCACCCGCCGAGATGCCGAGCGCGCGGTTCACGCGCGATTGCGTGAATACGAAGCCGGCCGTGGCCGGGCCGAACGTGTAGTTCAGGCCGCCGCCGAACACGCGCTGACGCTTGCCGACGAACGTGTTGTCGCCTGCCACCGCGCCGGCGCTGTTGGTGACCGCAGCCGACGTGAGCCCCGAGATGTCGTTGTTCAACTGCAGGTAGCCGGCGCCGATATTGAAGCCGGCGTAGCTATACGACACGCCCGCGCTGTATGCGCGGTTGTTCGAGAACTGGCTGCTGTTCGAGAAGCCGTACAACGCGCCGAACTTCAAGCCGCCGAAATTGACGCTCGTATATTTGACCGAGTTATTGATCCGGAACGAATTGTTCAGGTTGTCGTTATCGAACGGGTGGGCAAACTGGGTGCCGCCGAATTGCGTGCCGGTCAGCGACAGCGGCCCGATGTAGTCGACGACGCTATCGTACTGGCGACCGAGGGTGACGGAGCCGAACTGGTCTTGCGACAGGCCGACGAACGCCTGGCGGCCGAATTCGCGGCCATTCTGGCCGAGCGTGCCGTTGGCGATGTTGAAGCCGTTTTCCAGCACGAAGATCGCTTTCAGGCCTCCGCCGAGATCTTCCGTGCCGCGCAGGCCCCAGCGGCTGCCGTTGATCTGGCCGCTGCGTTCCGACCATGAGCTGTGCCCGCCCTGATTGTTCGTGTAGGTGATGCCAGCATCGATCAGGCCGTACAGCGTCACGCTGCTTTGAGCATGGGCTGCGGTAACGAACACGCCCGACAACGCGGTGACGATCAGGGTTTTTTTCATGGATATGTCTCCAAACACGATGATGTCGATCGAACCTGCGGTGGACTGGCGGTGGTTTGCTTGACGCTGTAGCCGGTCCGGCAGAACGGCGGTGCGCTTATCAGAAAGCCGTCTGCAGTGTACGGAGTGTGCGGAGCAGGGGTGTCTTACGCTTTAAGAAATAATATATTTTGGAATTCGCAAAAATCGGAAAAACCGCGCAAACGGTTGCCCAGCAAGGGTTTGTGGCGGTGCAGCGAAGAGAAATAACAATCAGGACTGCCGAGCGGGCGTTGCGTGATTGCGACAGACGGTCAGTGGCGGGCGGGGGCCGCTATAGCGCGATTATTGACACATCGGCAATAGAGGTTTGTGTGGAGCATGGATAATGAAAGGTAGTTCTCTCGCTATACTGCGATCTCTGCTTTCCGAAGCAGACTTTTTCGTTGACGGAAAAGATCTCCAAACCTTTGTCGGCGCGACTTCCCAGTCGCGCTTTTTTTTTGCCCGCTGCCCGGCGCGCTACGGCGTGTACGAGCGGCGCTTGCGCTTGCCCGCAGGCGCGGCGTCTTCTGCTTCGATCGGCGGCGGCGTGTAGGTCCAGTCTTCCATCACGTAGTGACGGGCATCCAGAGGCGATGCGAGCAGGTTCTGCCAGTGATCGCCGTGCCACGTCGTATCGAATTCGGTATCGCACGGCGCTTCGCGCGCGGACTCGGCCAGGGCGCGGGACTTGCGACGTACGCGCCCGAGCCGGCTCGCGAAGCGCATGATTCCGTCCAACCACATGACCCTCTCCTTCCTTTCGGCGTTGATTCAGGATCGCAACGTCCCCGGATTTCCGCAACCCGGAAAAAACCCGAGGATTTTACCGAATCGATTTGTCCCCGGTAGGAATTTCACGCTCCGGATTAATGACGATCCGGTCCCGGTAATATTGACAGGTTTTTGATGCGCATCAATTAATTAAAGGCGACGGTGTACCGATTCCAGTGGTATTAGTGTCTTTTGGAGAAAGCGTTCGCTAAAAATTTTCTTGACGCGCCCGGATCGTCCAATTTATAAAGTCAGCACTCCGTCCTCGGGCGGAGCGCTGGTACGGGTGCTGGCGCGATGTTTCGGGATTTCGGGAAACGGCTATAAAAATAGCTTTTTTGATCTTATCGAGTGGGGAACGAAGACATGGATACCGGTATCGTGAAATGGTTTAACGATGCTAAAGGTTTTGGCTTTATTACGTCGGACAATGGCGGTGAAGATTTGTTTGCGCACTTTTCCGAAATCCGGATGGACGGCTTCAAGACGCTGAAGGAAAACCAGCGTGTTTCGTTCGAGGTCAAAGTCGGGCCGAAAGGCAAGCAGGCGGCGAATATCCAGGCGGTCTGACGCGCCTCGCATTGCCGATCACGTCCGGCCCCCGCATCGCGGGGGTTTTTTGTTTTCCGGGGACGGAACGAGCCGATCCGGGCTGGCCGCGAGTACGCATGCCGGTGCATACTCATGGAAGCATCGTTTCCCTGCCTTTTCATGTCCGATTCCCGTCCGTCCGATCCCGCCAGCGAGCAGCCGCTCGTCTTCGTCGACCTTGAAACCACCGGCGGTTCGCCCGCCGACCACCGGATCACCGAAATCGGCGTGGTCGAAATCGGACCGCTCGGCGTGTCGACGTGGACGAGCCTCGTCAATCCGGGGCAGGCGATTCCGCCCTTCATCCAGCAACTGACGGGCATCTCGGACGCGATGGTGCGCGATGCGCCGACGTTCGCGTCGCTCGCGCCGGCGCTGTTCGAGCGGCTCGACGGCAAGCTGTTCGTCGCGCACAACGCGAGCTTCGACCGCGGTTTCCTGCGCGCCGAGTTCGAGCGTGCCGGCCTGGCGTTCAATCCCGATGTGCTGTGCACGGTGCGGCTGTCGCGCGCGCTGTTTCCACGCGAATCGCGGCACGGGCTCGATGCGTTGATCGAGCGGCATGGGCTCGTTCCGGCCGCGCGCCACCGGGCGCTGGCCGATGCCGACCTGCTCTGGCAGTTCTGGCGCCAACTGCACGACATCGTGCCGCTCGAGCGGCTGCGCGACCAGATCGCGCGGACGACCCGCCACTTCCGTCTGGGCGGCGACCTGACCGAGGCCTGGCTAGATACCGCGCCGGCAGGGTGTGGCGCGTATGCGCTCTTCGGCGAGCGTGACGAAGCGCTGTATGTCGGCCGTAGCGTGCGCGTACGGCAGCGGCTGCGCGCGCTGTTGACCGGCGAGCGCCGCTCGTCGAAGGAAATGCGGCTGGCGCAGCAGGTGCGCCGCGTCGAATGGCGCGAGACCGGCAACGAACTGGGGGCGATGCTTGCCGAAGCGCAATGGATCGCCCGCTTGCGCCCGTCGTACAACCGGCGCCCGGCGGCCGACGGCGCTCGCGGCGGTGGAGCGCCCTGGCCGTTCGAAGGCGCGGTCGCGTTCGAGGCGAGCGGCGAGCGTCGCCTGTTTCATGTGATCGACGGCTGGTGCTATCTCGGTTCGGCGGAATCGCTCGATGCAGCCGCACGGCTTGTGGCCGACGCGGCGGGCGGCGCGTTCGAACCCTTCACCCATCGCCTGCTGCAGACGCATCTCGCGCGCGGGTTGCAGGTGATTCCGCTCATGGCGCTGACGCCGGCGGACTGAGTACCCGACAACTGCACGGTCTAGTCTGGGTTACGTTCAGTCTTTATCGCACTGGTCAGGCTTGAACATGCAAGCGTCACGGCGCGATCCGCGCCCGCCGCGTCAGCCGATCGCGCTGGCCCCGCCGGCGGCGCAGACATGCGACAGCGCGGTATCGAGTGCCTGCGTCTGCGTGGAATCGTAGCGCGTGAGCGTCTTCCAGTTTGCGATGCTGCGCGCGAGCCGCGCCTGGCAGTCGGGCGCATCGCGCAGCGGGGCGACCTGCGCGAGACCGGCGAGCATTTTCTGCGTCAGCCGATCGAGTGCCGGGCGCGTGCTGGTCGCGAGATCGGGCGGCGTGCCTTCCGGCGGCCGCGTCGTGCGCCAGGTCGCGAACAGTGCGTTCTGCACGTCCTTGCTTGCGGTGATCTGATCCTCGAAGAACGTGCGGGCGAATGCGGGATCGACGCCGGCCTGTACGGCGCGTTTTTCGACTGCGGTGAGCAATGCCGCTTCGCGCGGCCGGTCCTCGATGGCCTTGTGATTCGCCCATTTCCATCGCGCGACCGGTTCGGCGAGCGCGAGGCGCTGCGACGCGAGCGCCACGACGTTGGTGAGGGCGGTGTCGTCGCCGTCGGCGCGAGCGATGTGAGGAGACGAAAAGAGGGCGACGCCGAGCACGGCGACAGCGAGGCTGGCACGAATGGCTTGCTTCATCGGAGCGATCGGGAGGGCCGGGCGGGCCGGACGTGGAAAACCAGAAGGATAGACGAAGACAGTCGCGCGGCGTAGCGTCGCGACAGCAGAATCAGCAGGCGAGCCGATCCGGCACCGTCAGGCTGTTGCGGCCCGGGTGCGAGGCGAATTGCGCGCGAAGCGCACGAATGAACCGCACGATAGCGATGATCGACACGTGGCGGTTACAGAACCGAACTGACGTTCACTTCGGCGCGTACAGCTTGTGCTGCTCGTCGAAGAACGCCCGAACGTGCTCGGGCAATTCGGCGAGAAATTCCACGCCGACAGGTTCCGGATCCGGGCTCATCACTTGCTCCGGCGGTGGCATGCGAGTTGGTCTTTCGTCCATGATCGTTTCTCCAGCAGGTGCAATGATTATCAACCTCGCGCTCGGATTTATGCCAGCGGCGAATCGTTAGATTTTGTCTCTGTTGTATTAACGGCACATGCGTTCCGGCGCGCGCTGCGATCCCCGGTATTGCACGCTGCACGATCGGCAACAATCGGGCTGCTTGTTATACTTGCGCGCACTTTTTCCTGGACCGCGATGAGACGAACGACGCGATGGATCGGCCTCGTATGGCTGGCGCTGGTACTGAACGTACTGTCGCCCGTCGTCGGCTACGCGCGTCTCGCGTCGAGCGGCTCCGGCGCGCTCACGCTCGAATTGTGCAGTGCAGCGGGCGCGCGTCAGGTCGTGCTCGCGCAAGCGGGCGACGACCGCGACACGTCGTCGTTCGACCATGCCGGCGTCCCGCATTGCGTGTACTGCCCCGGCTTCGCGGCGAACGTCGCGCTGGGTACGAGCCTGCCCGCGATACCGGGCTTCGTGCGCACGTTCGCGTATCGGGTAGCCGCGCCGATCGTTCCCGATGTGCCCCGCAAGGGCATCCGTCTCGCGCAGCCGCGCGCCCCGCCTGAAAACGTTCCGGTCTGATTGATGTCGTCCGCGCGCGCCGGTGGCGCGCGAGCCGCCCGCGGCCCGGGTCCGCGTGTCGCGCCGTTCGTGCGCGGCTCGCGCGCTCGTGTCCGGCGGCGTCCGATCACGTTTTCAGGAATTCACTCATGTCGTCTACTCTTGCCGCGCGGCCGTCGCGCGGCCGGCTCGCGCTCGCATGCGCGGCCGCTTTCGCATGGCCGGCCGCTCACGCGGCTTCGATGGATGATGGACGCGCCGAGGCCGCCCGCAGCGGTGGCGTCGGTCATCTCGCCACCGCTGCGCCGGGTGCCGCCGGCGTCGCTGCGTCGGCCGCGCCGGCCGGCGACACGCTGACCGCCGTCAGCGTGACCGCGCAACGGCAACCGGTCGACCCGGATACGCCGGTCGTCGTCACGTCGATCACGCGCGAGCAGATCGATGCGCACACCAACGTCACCACCGAGGACGCGCTGAAGTACGCACCGAACCTGATGGTCCGCAAGCGCTACATCGGCGACCGCAACAGCGTATTCGCAGGCCGCGACTTCAACGAATTGCAGAGCGCGCGCGGGCTCGTCTATGCCGACGGCGTGCTGCTGTCGAACCTGCTCGGGTCGAGCTATGCGTACCCGCCGCGCTGGTCGCTGATTCCGCCCGACGACATCGCGCGCGTCGACGTGCTCTATGGCCCTTTTTCCGCGCTGTATCCGGGCAATGCGATCGGCTCGACCGTGCTGCTCACTACGCGCCGCCCGGAGCGGCTCGAGGCGTCGCTGTCGACGCAGTTCTTTACGCAGCGCTACCACGACGGCTACGGGTTCGCGGACAGCTTCGGCGGCAATCACCAGACCGCGCGAATCGCGAACCGCGTCGGCCGGTTCTGGTTCGCGCTGTCGCTCGACCGGTTGGAGAACGACGGCCAGCCGATGCAGTATGCGAGCCCCAATTCGGCCTACAACCCGAAACTGGGCGCCGCCGTGCCCGTGACGGGCGCCGCGACCGACATCGGACCCAACGGCAAGCCGCGGACGATCGTCGGCGCACAGACGATCGAGCGAACCGAGCAGCTCAACGAGACGGTCCGGATGGGCTATGCGTTCACCGAACGTGTCGACGCGACGCTGACGCTCGGGCATTGGGAGAACCATTACCGGCAGCACGGCGAGACCTTCTTGCGCGATGCGGCCGGCCATCCGGTCTACGGCGGCAACGTGTCGATCGGCGGCCGGAACATGACCGTCGCGCCGAACGCGTTCGCGCCGCAGCGCGGCGACCAGGAGAACTGGCTGTATGCGCTCGGGCTGAACGGCCGGCTCGATTCCGGCTGGCGGCTGTCGGGCGTCGTGTCCGCGTACGACGTCTCGCGCGACGTGCTGCGCGCGGCCTCGACCGTGCAGGGCGGCGCCGGCACGCTGTTCCAGGGCGACGGCACCGGCTGGCGCACGCTCGACCTGAAGGCGGAGGCGCCCGAAGTGAAGGGGCATGCGTTCACGTTCGGCTATCACTACGACAACTACTTCCTGCGCAACGTCACGTACAACACGGCCGACTGGCTGGCCGGACCGACCACGTCGCTCGCGAGCGTCTATCGCGGCGACACGCGCGCGCAGGCGCTGTTCGGGCAGGACGCGTGGCGCTTCGCGCCGGGTTGGCTGGCGACGCTCGGGCTGCGCTACGAGCGCTGGGATGCATACGGCGGCGCGCTCGGCAATGCGAGCGGCACGCTCGGCTATGCGGACCGCAGCGCGAATGCGCTGTCGCCGAAAGTCGCGCTGCAGTGGGACGCGACCGAGGTCTGGCGCTTCCGGCTGTCGTTCGCGACGGGCACGCGATTCCCGACGGTCGGCGAGCTGTTCCAGGGCACGATTTCGAACAACGCGATCGTCAACAACAACCCGAACCTGCGGCCGGAAAAGGCGATCGACTGGGATTTCACCGCCGAGCGCGACGTGGGCGTCGGCGTCGTGCGCGCCAGCGTGTTCCAGAGCGACCTGCGCGATTCGATCTACAGCCAGACGACGGTGTCGGGCGCCACGACCGTCACGAACATCTCGAACGTCGACCGCGTACGCGTACGCGGTGTCGAACTCGCGTTCAGCGGCGAGAACGTCGGGCTGCGCGGGTTCAACGTCGATGCGAACGTGTCGGCGAGCAACGCGCAGATTCTCGCCGATGCGGCGAACCCGGCCTACGTCGGTTCGCGTTTCCCGCGCATTCCGCGCATGCGCGCGAACCTGCTCGCGTCGTATCGCTTCGACGAGCACTGGCTCGCGAGCGTCGGCGTGCGCTATTCGGGACGCCAGTTCAACACACTCGACAACAGCGACGTGAATCCGGACGTCTACGGCGGGACGAGTTCGTTCACGGTCGTCGATCTGAAGGCGCGCTACCGCTTCGATCGTCACTGGAGCGCGTCGGCCGGCATCGACAACCTGACGGACCGCCGCTACTACACGTTCCACCCGTATCCGGGCCGTACTTTCTATGGAGAGCTGAAATGGTCGCTGTGAAATCGTTCGCGGCAGACCGTGCGCCGCCGTTCGCGAACCTGTCGTCGCCCGCCGGCGCGCACGATGCGTGCGGTGGGCCGAGGCCGCCGAGACGCTCGTCGCGCATATGAGCATCGGGCTGCGTCCGCGCAGGAAGCAGCCGCTCGCGACCGGCGCCGCGTTCGACGCGCGGCGCTTGCTGTGGGTTGCTTGGGTCGGCGGCGCGCATGTCGTCGACCCTGGCGACGATGCGGGCCGCACGCTGTCCGTGCCCGTCACCGTCTACGCGGTACCGGAGCGGATCTGCACGCGCGCCGACAATCGCCCGAGGCTCGCGACGAGCCCGGCCGGGCGCGCGGTATGCGTGTCGTGGTCGATGTCGTTCGATGCGGGATGGAGAGGGGAGATGTCGCGCACCGTATGGATCGGGCGCGAAGGTGGGCGCGCGAAGCGCGCAGCGGATTGCTGACGGCCGACGTGCTCGACGGCTGGTTGCCGTACGCGAAGCGCCGACCAAGCCGGCGGCGCGCGGCGAACCGGCCGCGCGCCGGCCCGATGCGAAAACGCGCCCGAAGGCGCGTGGAGAGAAACGTCAGGCCGCTCGCCTGAATAGCCGGATCACGAACAGCAGGATCACCGCGCCGATGACCGCGACGATCACCGAGCCGATGAAGCCGCTGCCGATGCTGATGCCGAGCAGTCCGGCAAGCCAGCCGCCGATCACCGCGCCGACGATGCCGACGATGATGTCGACGATCAGCCCGAAGCCGCCGCCCTTCACGAGCAAGCCGGCAAGCCAGCCGGCGATCGCGCCGATGATGAGCCACATAATCAAGCCATGAGTCATGGTGGTCCTCTCCTTGGGGTTGAGTCGAAATGACCGCGCGTCGGCTGCCGCACGCCGAAAAGCCGATTGAAAGCGACTGCGACCGCCGCGCCGCCCACGCAATGTAACGCGATAGACGGGTCAGGATCGTTAAGTAATGTTATGCACCCTTAAGCAGATTTGCCAGGGGGATTTGTCTGCGTACGGCACGATCCGTGCACACTCAGGTTTGGCGAAATGAATTTGTAAGAATTGGCTGCCGCTGGAGTCTATCGGCTGCGTCGGCGATCAGTGCGTGACGGTCGCGCGTCGTCGATCGCCTCGATCGAAAGCAGTGCAAAACGGGTGAGGCAGCACGGTGCGTCGCATCGCCGATCCAGGGCGTCGTGTGGCGCGGATCGGTGTAGGGCGGGCGTATCCGATGTCCGTCATCGTTCGGTATCCTGAAGGACAGGCTTCGGTCACGGTATGTGATGGAGCGGGAGATCGACCGTGGCGGCCATGTTGTCGGTGCGTGCGTCGTGCCAGCGGCCGAGCCCGGGATGGACGGTGCCGGTGCGTGCGCCGTGGAGGTCGTCGATCTGGCCGTCGTCGCCATGCAGGCCGTGCGCTGCGCACCGCGTGCGATGCGATCGCGGGTAGCCGTCGCGTGCGTGGAAACGTCGTGCCGATGTGTCGGCGAGATTGCGCGGGGAACGGCTGGTGCGACGATCGGCGACGAGCAAAGCAGCGTGCGCGGCGGTTGCCGAACGCGTATGCGATCGCGTGCGGCGCGATCGGCGATCGGGCGGTGCGTCGTCGAACGACTTCGGGATTTCGGCGCCGGAAAAGAGAAAAGGCCTGACAAGCGATGCTTGTCAGGCCTTTATGTCTTGGTGCCGGAGATAGGAGTCGAACCTACGACCTTCGCATTACGAATGCGCTGCTCTACCAACTGAGCTACACCGGCAGCAGAGAAATGAAATTATATGGTGAAATCCGCGATCTTGGCAATAGGTTTTGCGAATTTTTTTCAGCTTGCTGCGGCTGCTTCGCGAAACCCTCAATCCGGCGGACTTTCCGCTTTCACTTCACTGCGACGCGACCCGTTAGGGCCACATCGCGAAGGCGCGATTGTACTGATGTCTCGCGCCTCCGTCCAGTGCTGCAGTGCAATTATTTTGCTTCGTCGTGATAGCCGGTCACGCGCTCGACTTCGTTCTTCGAGCCCAGGAACACGGGCACGCGCTGGTGCAGGCCGGTCGGTTGCACTTCCATGATGCGCTGCGTGCCGGTCGTCGCGGCGCCGCCCGCCTGTTCGACGATGAACGACATCGGGTTCGCTTCGTACATCAGGCGCAGCTTGCCCGGACGATCGGGCGTGCGCTTGTCGGCCGGGTACATGAAGATGCCGCCGCGATTCAGGATCCGGTGCACGTCGGCCACCATCGACGCGATCCAGCGCATGTTGAAATTGTCGCCGCGCGGGCCGTCCTTGCCGGCGTTCAGCTCGTCGACGTAGCGCTTGACCGGGTCGTACCAGTGGCGGGCGTTCGATGCGTTGATCGCGTATTCGCGCGTGTCGGCCGGGATCTGCATGTTGCTCTGCGTGAGCACCCACGAGCCGACTTCGCGATCGAGCGTGAAGCAGTTCACGCCGTTGCCGGTCGTCAGCACGAACACCGTCTGCGGGCCGTAGACGGCGTAGCCGGCCGCGACTTGCTGCGTGCCGGGCTGCAGGAACGATTCTTCGGTTGCCTGCTTGCCGTCCGGGCAGCGCAGTACCGAGAAGATCGTGCCGATCGACACGTTCACGTCGATGTTCGACGAGCCGTCGAGCGGATCGAACACGAGCAGGTATTCGCCGCGCGGGTAGTTCGCCGGGATCGGGAAGAACGTTTCCATTTCCTCCGACGCCATCGCGGCGAGGTTGCCGCCCCATTCGTTCGCGTCGAGCAGGATTTCGTTCGACAGGATGTCGAGCTTCTTCTGCACTTCGCCCTGGACGTTCTCGCTGCCGGCGGTGCCGAGCGCCTCGCCGAGCGCGCCCTTGGACACGTTGTAGCTGATCGCCTTGCACGCGCGGGCGACGACTTCGATCAGCAGGCGCAGGTCGGCGGGGAGGTTGTTGGTCTCACGTTGCTGTTCGATCAGGAACTTCGACAGCGTGGTGCGGCGGGCAATGGACATGACAGACTCCGAAAGGCCAAAGAATCCTTGAATGGCCGCAATTTTACCCGTCGCGCCTCCGGTGCCGCCGGCTTTTTTCGTCCGGTTACATGGCCGGGCCGCCGGGTCGGGCCGGAGTCGGGTGGCGGTGACGGGCGGGGCGCGCATCGCGACGCAGGTGCGCCGCGCGGTCCGACCCCGCGCGTGCGGGCGATTACAGCCGTGCCCGCGCAATAAAAAAGCCGGCGCCGCGTCAGCGGGCGCCGGCTCGATCGCGCTGACGCGACAGGGCGATCGCGTGACTTACGCGAGCGCCTTCTCGACGATCTCGCGCACGTCACGCGATTTCGCGCTGGCGGCGACCTGTTCCAGCGCTTCGCGCATCCGGTCGCGCAGCGTCGGCGTGAAGCGGCGCCACAGTTCGAGCGAGCGCGCGAGACGTGCCGCGACCTGCGGGTTGATCGCATCGAGCGCGAGCACCTGTTCGGCCCAGAACGCGTAGCCCGAACCGTCCGCCGCATGGAATTGCGCGGGGTTGGCCGCGCAGAAGCTGAAGATCAGCGAACGCGCACGGTTCGGATTCTTCAGGTTGAACGCGGGGTGCGCGAGCAGCTTGCGCACCTTCGCGAGCGTCGGCTGCGCGGGCGTGCCGCGTTGCGCCGCCTGCATCGCGAACCACTTGTCGATCACGAGCGCTTCCTTCTCGAAGCGACGGTAGAAGTCGTCGAGCGCGTGCTCGGCCGGCCCGTTCGCGCCCGCGCCCGCGGCGGCCGCGGACAGCAGCGCGCCGAGCGCAGCCGCGCGATCGGTCATGTTGTTCGCCGCGTCGTACTGGGCCGTGGCGAGGCGCACGGCATCGGCCGGATCGTCGAGTTCGGCGAGATACGCGAGCGCGAGGTTCTTCAGCGCGCGGCGGCCCGAGGCTTCCGGCGTCGGTTCGTAGGCGCCGGGCGTCTGGTGCCGTTCGTACGCGGCGAGCCAGTCGGCGCGTAGCGCGCTCGCGAGCTGGCGGCGCACGAACTGGCGCGCGCGATGCACGGCGGCGGGGTCGGCCTCGGCCATCTGGTCGGCGAGATAGGTTTCCGACGGCAGCGTCAGCGCGAGTTCGCGGAACGCCGGAGACAGGCTTTCATCGGTCAGCACGCGGCGGAACGCGGCGACGAAATTCTCGCCGAGCGCGAGCGGCGCATCGGCGGCGGCACGCGCGGCGAGCGTCAGCAGCGCGCGCGTCGCGAGGCGCTGGCCGGCCTCCCAGCGGTTGAACGGATCGCTGTCGTGCGCGAGCAGGAACGCGAGATCGTCGTCGCTGTAGTCGTACTCGACGATCACCGGCGACGAGAAGTTGCGCAGCAGCGACGGCAGCGGCGCTTCCGGCACGTCGACGAAGGTGAAGGTCTGCTCGGTATCGGTGAACTCGAGCACGCGCGTCGTGCCCGATGTGGCGGCTTCGCCGTCGAGACGCAGCGGCAGGTCGCGGCCGTCGCGGCCGATCAGCCCGACGGCGAACGGGATCAGCAGCGGCCCCTGCTGCGTTTCGCGCGCGGCCGGCGACGCGTCGCCGTAGCCTTGCGCGAGGGTGATCGTATAGCGGCGCGCGGCCGCGTCGTACGCGGTGCGCACCGACACGCGCGGCGTGCCGGCCTGGCTGTACCAGCGCTCGAATTGCGCGAGGTCGCGCCCGTTCGCGTCGGCCATCGCGAGGCGGAAGTCGTCGCAGGTCACCGCGTGGCCGTCGTGGCGCTTGAAGTAGAGATCCATCCCCTTGCGGAAGCCGTCGCGGCCGAACAGCGTCTGGTACATCCGCACGACTTCCGAGCCTTTCTCGTAGACCGTCATCGTGTAGAAGTTGTTGATCTCGACGTAGCTCTCCGGGCGCACCGGGTGCGCCATCGGGCCGGCATCCTCGGCGAACTGGAGTTGGCGCAGCACGCGCACGTCCTCGATGCGCTTCACCGCGCGGGCCGCCGATTCGACGTCGTCGCCCGCGGCCATGTCGGCCGAGAATTCCTGGTCGCGGAACACCGTCAGGCCTTCCTTCAGGCTCAACTGGAACCAGTCGCGGCAGGTCACGCGGTTGCCGGTCCAGTTGTGGAAGTACTCGTGGCCGACCACCGACTCGATGTTCGCGAAATCGGTGTCGGTCGCGGTCTCGGGGTTCGCCAGCACATACTTCGTGTTGAAGATGTTGAGCCCCTTGTTTTCCATCGCGCCCATGTTGAAATCGCCGACCGCGACGATCATGAAGCGATCGAGATCGAGCTCGAGGCCGAAGCGCTTTTCGTCCCAGCGGATCGAGTGGATCAGCGAGTCCATTGCGTGACGCGTCTTGTCGAGATCGGCCGGTTCGACCCATACCTGCAGCAGTTTTTCCTTGCCGGAGCCGGTCGTGATCGTTTCCTCGATCGCGACGAGCTTGCCCGCGACCAGCGCGAACAGGTAGCTCGGCTTGCGGAACGGGTCTTCCCATTTCGCGAAGTGGCGGCCGTCGGGCAGGTCGCCCGAATCGACGAGGTTGCCGTTCGACAGCAGCACCGGGTACGCGGCCTTGTCGGCACGCAGCGTGACGGTGTACGACGCCATCACGTCGGGGCGGTCGAGGAAGTAGGTGATGCGGCGAAAGCCTTCGGCTTCGCACTGCGTGAAGAAGTTGCCGCTCGACACGTAAAGGCCCGACAGCGTCGTATTCTGATCGGGGGCGCACGCGCTTTCGAGCGTCAGCTCGAACGCGTCGGGCACGTTCTCGACCGTCAGGCCGTGTTCGTGCGCGCGCACCGCGCCGTGCGGTGCGCCATCCAGCCGCGCGCCGAGGAATTCGAGCGCCTCGCCCATCAGTTCCAGATGCGGTGCGGGCGCGGCATCCGGATTGCGGCGTACGCGCATCGTATTCCTGACGACCGTGCGGGCCGGCGCGAGGTCGAATTCGAGAGCAACGGAATCGATGAGGAAGGCCGGCGGCGTGTAGTCGGCGCGGCGGATCACGGTGGAGGAGGCGTTGTCGGACATGGTCGTCGAGATCGGTGGAGTGGGGGACGGGCCCGTCGCGCGGGCCAGGCGAACCGGGCCATTGTACAAAGGCTGGCGGCTGCGTGTCGGGCGAACTTTTTACCGATCCCGGGAGTCCGCGTATTATCGGCATCCCGTTGTGGTTCGCGCGGTGCGACGAACGGGTGACGGATCGACGAGGATCATCATGAAACGCGAATGGATTTTCCGCGGTGCGGGCTGGGCGGCGGCGCTGTGCGTCGCACTGCTGACCGGCTGCACCAGCTACGTGACCACCCAGGTCACGGCCTTCTCCGACTGGAGCGGCAGCGACGCGACGCGCACCTATGCGTTCACGCGCACGGACGCGCAGAAGAACAGCATCGAGCAGTCGACCTACGAGCCGATCGTCGCGAACGAGCTGTCCGCGTATGCGTTCCGGCAGGTGCCGCAGTCGCAGGCGCGCTATCTCGTCGGGCTGACCTATGCGGTCGGCAGCGATCTCGTGACGGTGCCGCAGCCGGTCTACTACGATCCGTGGTTCGCGCCCGGGCCGTACTGGCGGCGCGGGCCGTGGAATCCCTGGGGCCCGTGGGGTCCCTGGGGGCCGATGCCGGCCGGTTACGTCGCGCAGACGTACCAGGTGTTCGACTACGTGCTCGGCATCCGCATCACCGAGCGCGCGACGGGCAAGGAGGTCTACAACGTGTCCGCGCGCACGACCGGCGACAACGGCACGCTGCTGTACGCGATGCCGTTCCTCGCGCGCAGCGCGCTCGCCGATTTCCCGTTGTCGAACGGGGCGGTCCGCTCGGTCCGGCTGCCGGTCGACAAGCGCGGCGGGCCGGCGGCACCGGCCGCCAACGAGCGCGCGGTACCGGCCGCGCCGCCGGCGGGCGCGACCGTCGCGAAGTAACCCCGCATCCATCGTGGCGCGGCCGGCCGGCCGCGCCGGCTACCTGCCTTTCCGTCAGACCCAGGCGCCCGGCCGCGCCGGCTACCGGCCTTTCCGTCAGATCCCGATACCCAGCAGCGCCAGCGCGCCGAGCACGACGAACAGCACGGCCGCGATGCCGTGCACGAGCTTCGTCGGCAGACGGTGCGCGAAGCGGTCGCCGAGCAGGATCGCCGGCACGTTCGCGAGCATCATCCCGAACGTCGTGCCGGCCACGACGCCGATGTAATCCTGGAAGCGCGCGGCCAGCGCAACGGTCGCGATCTGCGTCTTGTCGCCCATTTCCGCGAGGAAGAACGCGACGAGCGTCGCGCCGAACACGCCGAGCCGCGAGCGGGTCGCATTGGCTTCGTTCTCGTCGAGCTTGTCCGGCACGAGAATCCACAGCCCCATCGCGATGAACGAGAACGCGAGCGCCCAACGCATGATCGACGGCGTGACGAGTACACCCAGCCATTCGCCGAGCGCGCCGGCGAACCCGTGATTCACGAGCGTCGCGACGAGCACGCCGAGAATGATCGGTATCGGCTTGCGATAGCGCGCGGCCAGAACGAGGGAAAGCAGTTGGGTCTTGTCGCCGATTTCAGCGAGGGCGACGGCGCCGGTGGAGATCAGGAAGGCTTGAGACACGAATGGGGTTCCACGGGCCGTTGTTGTGCGTGCGAGCGACGATCCACCGCGCGCCGGGCCCTGATGCGGCGCACTGTGAACCATCGGTCTCGCCAGGCCAACGTGGCTGCGTCCGCCATGGCCGAACGGCCAAGTCTGTTGACGGACGCCTCCGTCACGATGCGCGCCGGTGGTGCGGGACATCGAGCGGAGCGGCTACTCCCCAATGAGCGGCGAATTCTAGCACGGCGCATTGCACGCGGGAAAGCGGCCCGGCCGCCGTGCATTCGATTGCCGGCATGCACGGCGGCGAAGCGGCCGCGCTGCCGGCACGGCGTGCCCGCCGGGCGTTACGCGGCAGCGGGGCGACGAGCGGCGCCGCGCTCGTGCACGAGTTCGCCGGCCGCATAAGTGCGGTATACCGCGCGGTCGTCGCCGAGCAGCGCGAACGCGAACAGCAGTTCCTCGAGCGACGCCGCGCGCTTCGTGCGCCGCGCGAGCAGCGGCGTCGCCTGCGGGTCGAGCACGACGAAGTCGGCTTCGGTGCGCGGCTCGAGCGTGCCGACCGTGTCCGCGAGGTCGAGCGCCTGCGCGGCGCCGGCCGTGGCGAGCCAGAACATCCGCGTGGCGCTCAGGTGATGGCCCGACAGCCGCGCGACCTTGTGCGCCTCGTTCATCGTCTGCAGCATCGAGAACGACGTGCCGCCGCCGACGTCGGTCGCGAGCGTGACCGGCACGTCGTATTCGCCGGCCTTGTCGAAATCGAACAGCCCGCTGCCGAGGAAGAAGTTCGACGTCGGACAGTGCGCGACGACGGTGCGCGTTTCGGCCATCCGGCGGCGATCCTCGTCGTCGAGGTGGATGCAGTGGCCGTACACCGCGCGCGGACGCAGCAGCCCGTAGCGGTCGTAGATGTCGAGATAGCTGCGGTGGCCGGGGAACAGCTCGGCCGCCCATTTCACCTCGTCGACGTTTTCCGCGACGTGGCTTTGCACGAACACGTCCGGATGGCGGCGCGCGAGTTCGCCGCACGCCTCGAGCTGCGCCTCGGTCGACGTCGGCGCGAAGCGCGGCGTGAGCGCGTACATCTGGCGGCCCTTGCCGTGCCAGCGGCCAATCAGCTCGGCGCTGTCGTCATAGCCCGATTGCGCGGTGTCGCGCAGGAATTCGGGGCAGTTGCGGTCCATCAGCACCTTGCCCGCGATCATCCGCAGGTTGCGTGCGTCGCTCGCCGCGAACAGCGCATCGGCCGACTGCTTGTGCACCGTGCAGTAGACGAGCGCGCTCGTCGTGCCGCAGGCGAGCAGTTCGTCGACGAAGAAGTCGGCGACTTCGCGTGCATGCTCGGGGTCGCCGAACCGGCGCTCGGTCGGGAACGTGTACTGGTCGAGCCACGGCAACAGGCCCGGGGCCGGCGACGCGATCATGTCCGTCTGCGGATAGTGGATGTGCGTGTCGATGAAGCCGGGCACGATCAGCTTGTCGCGCAGGTCGTGGACCACCGCGTCGCGCGCGAGCGTCGCGGCGAGCCGTGCATACGGGCCGGCCGCGACGACCTTGCCGGCGTCGACGATCAGGAGCCCGTCGGTCTCGTAATTCGCGGCCTGGCTCGATTGCGCCGGGTCGCCGTTGAAGGTCAGCAGTTGGGAACGGAAAGCGGTTTGCGTCATGACGAAGGGTCCTGCATCAAGGTAAGGCGAACGGAAGAAAGCGATCGACGCCGCGTGGCGGCGGGACGGTGCTTCGCGAGCGGCGGCGTCGCGCGACGTGCGGCACGGCCGGCGGCGACGGCGTGGGCGGACGTGGCGGCCGAAGCCGCCAACGAGTGGTTGCCCGCACACCTCGCGGCCGTTGCGTCCGCAACCGTTGCGTCCGCAACCGGTGCGCCCGCACCCGGTACGACGGCGAACGGCACGGCAAGCCGCGACGGCCGGTGCATGCGGGCGACGACGCGCCGCGCCGTCGCTCCGCATGCACGCAGCCGGTCGGCGCGGCGCCAGGCCGAACCGGTGATCGCGAAGCCGATGCCGTTGTCGTGTTTCATCCGTCAGCGTTCCTCGATGCGGGTCGTCACGCGGCGTTCCAGTACGCGTCGAGGCGCGCGTACAGTGCGTCGCGCTGCGCCGGCTCGATGAACGACGCCTCGAAGCCGTTGCGGATCACCGCATGGACTTCGGCATCCGTGAGTTGCAGCCCTTCGGCCGTCGCGAAGTAGTTTTCATTGACGTAGCCGCCGAAATAGGCCGGATCGTCGGAATTGATCGTCACCGCCACGCCACGGTCGAGCAGGGCCTTCAGCGTGTGCTTCGCCATGTCGTCGAACACGCACAGCTTCAGGTTCGACAGCGGGCAGACGGTGAGCGCCGTGCGCGTCTTCGCGAGCCGTTCGACGAGCGCCGCATCCTCGATGCTGCGCACGCCGTGGTCGATCCGGTCGACCTTCAGCACGTCGAGCGCTTCGTAGATATACGCGGGCGGACCTTCCTCGCCCGCGTGCGCGACCAGCTTCAGCCCGAGCGCACGCGCCTTCTCGAACACGCGTGCGAACTTCGTCGGCGGATGGCCGAGCTCCGACGAATCGAGGCCCACGCCGATCAGGCGATGACGATAGCGTTCGAACAGCGGCAATGCGGATTCGAACGTCGCGAGCGCATCTTCTTCGGACAGGTGGCGCAGGAAGCACAGGATCAGTTTGCTCGACAGCCCGCGTCGTTCGGCATCGGCGAGTGCGCGCTCGATGCCTGCGACGACCGTCTCGATCGGCACGCCGCGCTCGGTGTGCGTCTGCGGGTCGAAGAACAGTTCGGTGTGGACGACGTTGTCGGCGAGCGCGCGTTCGCAGTACGCGGCCGTCATGTCGTAGAAATCCTGCTCGGTGAGCAGCACGCTCGCGCCGGCGTAGTAGATGTCGAGGAACGATTGCAGGTCGGTGAACGCGTACGCGGCGCGCAGCGCATCGATCGAATCGTAGGCGAGCTTCACGCCGTTGCGCTGCGCGAGCGCGAAGATCAGCTCGGGCTCGAGCGAGCCTTCGATATGGATGTGCAGCTCCGCTTTCGGTGCGCGGGCAATCTTGTTCTTGAATGTCGGGGTCATGGCGTCGTTCTTGGTCGGTCAGTAGGATGGGGAAGCCTGCGCGGACGCATTCGCCTCGACGGCCTGCAGCAACTGCGCGGCCACCGAGATCGCGATCACTTCGGGCGCCTTGTCGACGATGCCTTCGACGCCGATCGGGCAGTGCATCCGCGCGAGCTGGGCCGGGTCGATGCCGATCGCGGCGAGGCGATGATCGAACTGCACGCGTTTCGTGCGCGAGCCGGTCATCCCGAAGTATGCATAGTCGCCGCGTCGCAGGATGCGCTCGGCCAGCACGAAATCGAGTGCGTGGTCGTGCGTCATCACGACGAAGTAGGACTGCGGCGGCGCTGCGTCGACCGCGTCCGCCGGGGAAGCGGGCGTGTCGATCGCGAGGTTGCCGATGCCGGCGAGCGCGTCGGCCGGCGGGAATGCCGCATCGGGCCGGTCGATCCAGCGCACGTGGCACGGCAGCGTCGCCAGCACCTTCACGAGCGCGCTGCCGATGTGCCCCGCGCCGAACAGCATGACGGGGAACGCGTACGGGGCGATCGTTTCGGTCATCAGCGATACGCCGCCGGTTTCCCACAGCAGGCAGTCGGCGCGCGCGGCTTCCGATTCGGGCTCGCTCAACAGCGGCGCGCCCGGCGAGGGGCCGAATGATGCGCTACGGACGGTCGCGGCGCCGGCCGCGACACGCTTCGCGAGCGACATGATCCAGCCGAGATCGCCGACGTCGAGCCGCTCGAACGCGAGCACCACCGCGCCGCCGCAGCACTGGCCGAGGCTCGGGCCGAGCGTGAGCCGCTCGAGCCGGCGGGCGTGCGGCACGTGCGCGCCGTCCTTCAGCAGGTGCCGCGCGATCTCGATCGCCTTCCATTCCAGATGACCGCCGCCGATCGTATGGCGTGCCGTGTCGCGCGTGACGAGCATCTTGGTGCCGGCCTCGCGCGGCGCGGAGCCGTCGGTGTGCGCGACCGTCACGAGCACGGCCGCTTCGCCGTGCGCGAGCAGTTGCTGCAGATCGCCGAGCCAGGCTTCCATCAGCACGCTCCGTTCGGGACGACGCGGCACGACACGCGGCGCGGGCTGGCGGGCGCGGCGGCAACGAGGACGGACGGGAGCGGGGCGGGCCGGCTGCACGGCCGATGCGGCGCGGCGGCCGGGGACCGACGGCGTGCGCGAACGGCGCCGCCGGACGCGCGGACGCCATGAGGGTGACGGATGCGGATGGTTTGCGTTGTCATGATGAATCCAGTCGACATTGCGGATCGGGCGCGCGTTACGCAGGCAGCGGTGAGACCGCCTGGCCTCGCGCACGTAGATCGCCATCCAGTCCCGAAGATAGCACCGCCACGCGCCGGGAACATGGGCGAGCGGTGATCCGGGCTATCAGGCGGCGATCATGTCGATCATAGGCGCGCTGCGCGGGATCGGGGCGCCGACGCATGCGCATCGGGCGGAAACGCCCGCGCGGCGGGCGGGAGCGCGGCGATCGCGCGACGCATGCCGGCCCGGCGATCCGGGCGGCGGCGGGGTAGGTGTTTACACGCGACGACCGGGCAGGGCCGGCGCAGGCGCCCGCCGCGACCGGGTGGCGGCTCGTCGGCGCCGCGCGGCGCATTCGGCCGGGCCGCGCCGGCCATGGGCCGGCAAAACGGCCGGCCGGTCAGCTCGCGAGCTTGCGGCGATGGCGCCAGAGGCTCGCGACGACCGCGATCAGGATCGCAGCGAAGCCGATCAGCGCCCAGCCGGGCAGCAGGATGCCGAAGATCGGCGGGTAGACGGTCTCGCACAGCCCGGCGACCTTGAACATGCCGGGGAACCACTGCGCGGGCGGCAGGCTGTCGACGATCGGCTGCAGCGTGTCGAAGCCGCAGCTGAAGCCCGGATTCATCTGGATCGACAGGTGCCGCGCGGCCGTGGCGACGCCGCCGGCCGCGGCGATCGCGATCAGCAGTTCGAGCACCCAGACGCCGCGCCAGCTGCGGATCCCCGCGGCCAGGAACGCGAAGATCCCGATCGCGCAGAAGAAGTAGCGCTGGATGATGCACAGCGGGCACGGGTCTTCGTTCTTCACGTACTGCAGGTACAGCGCGCCGGCCAACAGGGCGATGCACACCCATCCGAGCAGCATCAGCAGGCGGCGTTCGCGGCGTAGTGCAAGCGTGTAGTCGTTCATGTCGGCGGGGTTCCTCGTCGGTCGGTCCGGAAAACAATCGCGCGATTTTAGCGCGAACGGTCTGGCACGAAACTGACGGCGCGCGTGCGGCACCCTGCCGCACCGCGCGCGGGCCGCCGGCGATCGGCTCGCCATCGGCTGGCCAGCAGCCGGCGCGGTCAGCGGATCGTGTTCAGCACGGCCTCGACCGACTGGCCGATCGCGAGCAGCGCGTCGTCGCGATGCGGCGCCGCCGCGAGCATCAGGCCGACCGGCGCGGCGTCGCGCGGATGGCACGGCAGCGACAGCCCGCACGCATCGAGGAAGTTGAATGCGCTGGGGTTGCGCAGGATCAGCGCGTTGGTGCGGGTGAACGCGTCGTCGTCGGTTTCGAGTTCGGCGATGCGCGGCGGCACGACCGGCACCGTCGGCGCGACGAGCGCATCGAAGCGCGACCAGACCGTGTGCGCGGCTTCGTCGAGCATCGCGGCGCGTGCGGCGAGCAGGTCCAGATAGTCGGCGGCCGTCGCGGGCTCGCCCTTCAGGATTCGCGTCAGCACGCGCGGGTCGTACCGGTCGCGATGGGTGGCGAGCAGCGGGCGATGCCATGCGTACGCCTCGATCGGCGAGAAGCCGAAACGGTTGATCTCCGGCAGCCGGTCGAGCGCGGGGAAGCGCACTTCGGTGACGATCGCGCCGGCGGCTTCGAGATGCTTGAGCGCGGTGTCGAGCGCGGCCGCGACGTCGGCATCGACGCCGTCCGTCACGTAGTTCGTCAGCACGCCGAGCCGCACGCCCTCGAGCGGCCGGGCCGCCGGCACGTGCGGTTCGAGCCCCGCGAGCATCCGGTCGACGAGTGCGCAGCACGCGACCGTCAGGCCGATCGGGCCGAACGAGTCGAGCGTCGTCGACAGCGGCACGCCGCCTTGCGTCGGGATCCGGCTCGCGGTCGGCTTGAAGCCGGTCAGCCCGCACAGCGCAGCCGGGATGCGGATCGAGCCGCCGGTGTCGGTGCCGAGCGCGACCGCGGCCATCCCGTCGGCGACCGATGCGGCCGCACCCGACGACGAGCCGCCCGAAATCCGTGCATCGCCCGGCACGTCGCG
Source organism: Burkholderia sp. MSMB1835 (assembly GCF_001526365.1). NCBI lineage: Bacteria > Pseudomonadati > Pseudomonadota > Betaproteobacteria > Burkholderiales > Burkholderiaceae > Burkholderia > Burkholderia sp. MSMB1835. Next base: position 309,497 of record NZ_LOYP01000054.1, on the reverse strand, counting down.
GCGGTACGGCGAGCGCGGGGTGCCGAAGTGAGGATTCAGCCCGAGCCCCGAGAACGCGAACTCGCTCATGTTGGTGCGGCCGACCAGCACCGCGCCCGCACGCTTGAGCCGGGCGACGGCGACCGCATCGGTGCGCGCGGCCGGCGCGCCGTCGAGTACGCGCGAACCCGCGCGCGTGACCTGGCCCGCGACGTCGAACAGATCCTTGACCGACACGGGAATGCCCGCGAGCGGCGACAGCACGGTGCCCGCGGCGCGCAGCCGGTCGTGTGCGTCGGCGGCCGCGCGGGCGTTGTCCGCGTCGACTTCGGTGAAGACGACGGCGCCCTGGCCCGACGGATCGGCGATCCGGTCGAGTGCGGTGTCGACGAGCGCGCGGCTCGTGGTCCGGCCGGCGGCGAGGTCGGCGGCGAGCTGGGCGAGCGGGGGGAAGGGCGTGAAAGTGATCATGGCGGCTCAGGGGCGAAGATGTTGAACAAGCGTGGAGCGAAACGAATCGATATGGCTTTCGACGGCCGCGCGTGCGCCGGCGGCGTCGCGTGCGGACAGCCGATCGAACAGCGCGCGGTGCTCGTGCTGGACGTCGGCGAGATGGTGCGGTTCGGACAGCGTGACGAACCAGAAGCGCAGCGAACGATCGTGCAGCGCGCGCAGGATGTCGGCGAGCACCGCGTTGCGCGCGGCCGTGGCGATCGTCTGATGAAACGCGCGATCGAGCGCCATCATGCCCTCGACGTCGTGGGTGTCGACGCAGGCCTGCCCGTCGTCGAGCAACGCGGCCAGGCGCGCGAGATCGTCGGGCGTCGCATGGCGCGCGGCGAGTTCGGCGCAGTGCGCTTCGTTGATGCGCCGCACGTCGATCACCGCGACGATGTCGTCGAGCGACAGCGGCTGCACCATCAAGCCCTTGCGCGGCATCACGGACAGCAATCCTTCGAGCACGAGCCGATGCACGGCCTGGTGCACCGGTGTGCGGCCGATCCCCGTGCGGGCGACGAGATCGGCTTCGTTGAGCGCGGCGCCCGGCTTCAGGCGCATCGTGATGATGTCCCGCTGAATCAGCGCGTACGCGCGCTCGGCGAGGCTGGCCGGCGACGCGGCGGCGCGGTCGCGGGCGACGTCGGTGAGGGGGCTCATACGGGGCGCGGCGCCAGGGCCGGATGGGGCGCGATCATGGCGCGGATGGCTCGGGAAGCATGGACGATCTCTGGATATTATTGTGATATATCAGTGATGTCCAGCATGGTCGATACGCGGCAGGCGCGTGACCGAGCCGTTCTGCCGCGCGACTTGCCGACGACTTGCAACAATATCGACAGGATGTTGCAGGTTTGCCGCGCGATCGTGCACTGAAGCATAATGAATCCTCGTCTATCCCTACGCGCGAGCGACGCATCAGACCATCGTCATGAGCGAAAACACGCCTTCCCCGGCCGGTCTGCCCGGCACCTCTTCCGCTTCTTCCGATTCCCCCCGTCCCGATCCGGTGAAAACGCCCGCTGCGCCGGCCACGCAGGCCGCCGCGGAGAACGTCGCCGACGACGGCGCGTCGCCCGTCACGGCCGCCTCCGAGCCGGGTGCGCCCGGCGCGGCGGGCGCACCCGGTGATGGCGTCGCCACGGCCGCGCCGCCGAGGCCCGGCTCGCCGCCGCCCGGATTCGGCGCGCCGCCCGATTTCGACACGCCTCGGCCGCCGCCCGCGAACGCGCAGAATGCGCCGCCGGCCTACCTGAAGCAGAGCGACACGCCGTGGTCGGTGTTCGGCCGGATCGTCGCGGCCCGCGCGCGACGGCTGTTCGACCGCGCCGGTCAGCGCATCACGCAGCGCACGCTGCGCATCGGCGTGTCGGCGCGGATCTTCCATCCGGAGCCCGGCGCGAAGGGGTTGCGCGGCAAGACGCTGCAGTATCTCGAGGAATCGATCGCCCACTGGGTGATGTCGCGCGACGTGCTCGTGTTCATGATTCCGACCGTCGGCCATCAAGGCATGATCCATCCGAGCAACATCCGCCTGCGCGATTACGCGAAGCATCTCGACGGCCTGCTGCTGCAAGGCGGCGCCGACGTGTCGCCGCAGACCTACGCGGCGTCGGATGCGCGCCCCGAATGGCCGGGCGATCGCGTGCGCGACATGTACGAGCTCGAACTGCTGCACGAATTCGTCGAGTCCGGCAAACCCGTGCTCGGCGTGTGTCGCGGCTGCCAGCTGATCAACGTCGCGTTCGGCGGCTCGCTGTACCAGGACATCGCCACCGACGTGCCGACCGCGAACGCGCACGTGAGCGAGCATTACGACCAGCATCGTCACGCGATCCGCTTCCCCGACTCGTCGACGCTCGCGAGCATGTTCCCGGGGCGCAGCGAAGCGATCGTCAACTCGATACACCATCAGGCGATCCGCGATCTTGGCCGCGATCTGAACATCGAGGCCGTGTCGGCCGGCGACGGGATCATCGAAGGCATTCGCCATCGGCGTTCGCCGTTCGTCGTCGGCGTGCAGTGGCATCCGGAGTTCCATCGCGCGGGCGGCTCGGAACTGCTCGACTGCACGCCGCTGCTCGATGCGTTCCTGCGCGCGGCGCGCGAAACGCGTCTGTAGTACGCAGTATTTTTCGCGTCGCACGACGGCCGGCCGCATCCCGATAAATTCGAGATGCGGCCGTTTCGTTTTGAACGATAATCGCGAGTTCCGATTCGTTCGCCGGAGTCCGACGTTGGCTTTCCGAAACTTCTTTCCAGCACGATGCGCGACGTGGATCGTTGCGCTGGTTGCCTGCGCGCAAGCGGGCACGGCCTGGTCCGCCGATGCGACCGCACCCGTCGCCGGTACGCGTCCGGCGGTCACGAGCCTGAGCGGCGGCGCGCAGCCGTCTGCATCGGCCGCGGCCGCGACGGACGCCGCCGCGCAAGGCAACGTCGCCGAACTGACGCAGATGCTGCACGACGGCCGGATCGTCGAGATGCGCACGACGTACAACGGCAGCTACGGCGCGAGCCTGATGTTCGATCCGCGCGAGATGACGTACTACGTCGCGCTGTTCCAGGACAAGAACCTGTGGCGCGTGATCCGTTCGCAGGAAAAGAATCGCGCGGAGATGGTGTACGCGAACTTCGTCCAGCAGACGACGCAGCTCGCCGATATCGAGATCCGCCGGACCGAGCTGCAGGCGCAGAAGGCCTTTCTCGAACGCGTGATCGCGCTGCAGGCGAATCGTGCGCAACAGTTGCAGGCCGACTTGAGCGTCGCGCGCAGCCAGCAGGCCGAAGTCGCGCAGCGGCAGAAGTCGGCGCAGGAGCAGGCACAGGCGCTGCAGGTCGAGAAGCGGGCTGCGCAACTGCAGTTGCGCGATCTGCAGGAGCAGGTGCGGCAACTCGAGAAGCAGACCGAGACGGGGCTACCCGCGCACAAGTAACGATTCGTCGAACGGACGGAGCGAGACGAGCAAAAACCCGGCGAAGCGATCTTCGCCGGGTTTTTTATTGCGCGGGCGTCAGTGCGCGAACACGCTTGGCGCGTCGGTCACGCGACGGTGCAACAGGTGCGCCGTCCAGTCGAAACCGGCCGCGGGCCGCGGCGTCGGGCGCGCGGGCTGCGTGGCGCGCAGCGCGTTCGCCATGGCAATCAACGTGGCCGGATCGTCGAGCGAGTCGCGGGTATCGAGGGTGTCCGCCAGGTGCGGCGGCGGAGCGAGCCGGTTGCGTGTGCCGGTGGGGGGCGCGCTGCGCTGGATCGACGGATGTGCGGCGAGCCGCGGCACGACCGGTGTGCGGGGCGGGGCTTCCGTTGCGCGTTGGCCGGATGCCCGACGTGGCGAGGCGGGGGGGAGGTGCCGCGCGTCGGCCGTCGCTTGCGGGTGAGGCGGCGCCGGGTGAAGTGCGACGCGATGCGTGGCTGGCGGCGACCCGGTCGTGTTCGCGACAGGCATCGCCACGTTGCGCTGCGGCACGGCGTGCGTCGACGTACCCGGTTGTGCCGCAGCGGCATGAATCGTGCCGGTCGATATCGTGACGAGATCGGCCGCACTGCCGGCTGCTCGGGTCGTGGACGCCGGACCGAACCCCGCGGGCGGGTCGTACGCGCCGATCAGCCAGCCGATGATGCCGAGTGCGCCGATGCTCCAGCAGACGGCGTACATCGCGCGCCGATCGTGAGGGGCGCGTGCGCGACGGGCGGTTGCCGCGACCGGCGTGGCCGCCACCTCGACCGAAGCCGGCAACGATGCCACCGCGGGCAGCGGTTGCCATCGGCACGCGCGGTGTGGCCGGTCGACGTCGATGCAGGACGTCGTCAGTGTCGCGAGGCAGGTCTTGCCGGGCCGTGTGCCGGACGCACCGGGGAGTCGCCATTCGCGGCCGAACGGCGGGACGTGATCGAGCGGGGTGGCGCGCGGGCGGGCGAGCGCGCCCTCGACCGGGACGAGAGGCGATGGGGTCATGAACGGGAGCGCCGTGCGACACGGGCGACCGTGCCGGCGCGGCGCGGAAATGTCGTCGCAAATCCTGACATTGTGGTCGGCAGGCGAATGCAGATCGATCGGATCGATCTGATTCTCGTGTCCGTTTCGGGGCGACGTGTACGAGATGGATACTGCGACGGTCATGACAGGGCGCCACAAGGCAAATGTCGGCTTGGCGTGGCATGATTCGCGAATCATGCCGGCGGCGCGCCGTTACGCGCCGCGCCGCCGGCGGGCAGCGATGCCCGTGCGCGCCGGCTCGGCCCGGCGCGTCGTACATCGTCGGATTCATGCGGTGCGGTATGCGCCGTCCGAGCTGAGCGAGAAAACATGTCCACTGCATCCCCTGCCATCGCGCAGGAATCCAAAGTCCGCACCGTCTTCCGGGTCGTCAGCGGCAACTTCCTGGAAATGTACGACTTCATGGTCTACGGGTATTACGCGTCGGCCATCGCGAAAACGTACTTTCCGAGCGGCAACGCCTTCGCGTCGCTGATGCTGTCGCTGTCGGTATTCGGCGCGGGCTTCCTGATGCGGCCGGTCGGTGCGATCGTGCTCGGCGCGTATATCGACCATCACGGCCGCCGCAAGGGGCTGATCCTGACGCTCGGGCTGATGGCGATCGGCACGCTCACGGTGGCCGCGATACCGGGATACGCGACGATCGGCGTGCTGGCGCCGGTGCTCGTGCTGTTCGGCCGGTTGTTGCAAGGTTTCTCGGCGGGCGTCGAACTCGGCGGCGTGTCGGTCTACCTGTCGGAGATCGCGACGAAGGGCCACAAGGGGTTCTACACGTCGTGGCAGTCGGGTAGCCAGCAGGTGGCCGTCGTGTTCGCCGCATTCGTCGGCGTCGTGCTGAACCGCGCGCTGCCGGTCGAGGAAATGACCGCGTGGGGCTGGCGCATTCCGTTCCTCATCGGCTGCCTGATCGTGCCGTTCCTGTTCCTGATCCGCCGTTCGCTGAAGGAGACCGACGAATTTCTTGCAAAGCGTCACCGCCCGACGATGGGCGAGATCATGCGCTCGATGCTCGACAACTGGGGTGTCGTGGTGGCCGGCATGGGGATGGTGATCATGACGACGGTGTCGTTCTACATGATTACCGCCTACACGCCGACCTTCGGCAAGGAAGTGCTGCACCTGTCGTCGCTCGACGCGCTCGTCGTGACCGTCTGCGTCGGGATCTCGAACCTCGTGTGGCTGCCGCTGTCCGGTGCGCTGTCCGACCGCATCGGCCGTCGCCCCGTGCTGATCGCGTTCACCGTGCTGACGCTGCTGTCGGCTTACCCGGCCGTGCTGTGGCTCGTCGGCGATCCGTCGTTCCTGCGACTGCTCGCGGTCGAGCTGTGGCTGTCGTTCCTGTACGCGTCGTACAACGGGGCGATGGTCGTCGCGCTGACCGAGGTGATGCCGGCCGACGTGCGTACGGCCGGCTTCTCGCTCGCGTACAGCCTGGCAACGACGATCGGCGGCTTCACGCCGGCGATCTCGACGCTGCTGATCCACCAGACGGGCAACAAAGCGGCGCCGGGGCTGTGGTTGAGCGTGGCCGCGATCTGCGGCTTGATCGCGACGCTCGCGCTCTATCGCACCGCCGACGCGCGCAACCAGTACAAGTCGGCCTGACGGCGGCCGGTCCATCGCGCGGCGTCGGCCGCGCATCGCATCGAAAAAAGGGAGCGCCATGCGCTCCCTTTCTCGTTGACGGTCATGCGTCGCGCAGCATGTCGGCCACCGCCGCCGCCACGTCGGGCCATGCGCCCGGCGCAGGCTGGCGGGCGATCCTGGCCTGCGGATACCACGGGCAGTCGTTTCCGGTGAACCAGCGCCAGTCGGGCGCGAACGGCAGCATGACCCACAGCGGCTTGCCGAGCGCGCCCGCGAGGTGCGCGACGGCCGTGTCGATCGTGACGACGCCGTCGAGGCGCTCGATCAGCGCCGCCGTATCGGCAAAGTCGTTCAGCCGGCCGTCGAGGCGATGCACGCGCGGATGCGCGTCGACGCGCACCCGTTCGTCGTCGTCCAGCGCGGGCTGCAGCACGATCCAGTCGATGTCCGGCAGCGCGAGCAACGGCGCGAGCGCGTCGAACGGCATCGAGCGGTTTTCCTGCGCCTGCCGGCGCCCCGACCATGCCAGGCCGAACTTGCGCTTCGACTGCCCGCCGAGCGACCCGCGAAAGCGCCGCCGGGCACCGTCGGGCGCATCGAGATAGCGCGAGCCGACGATGTCTTCCGGCTGAAGCCCGAGCAGGAACGGCAGGCTCATCAGCGTGCAGCCGACGTCCGCGGCAGGCGGCTTCGCGGCGCCTTGCGCGACGAGCGTCACGCGCCAGCGCGACGCGGCCGGCGTCAGTAGCGCGACGAGTTCCGGCTGGACTTCGAGCACGACGCGCGCGCAGCGTGCGCGGGCCAGCGGCACGAAGCGGACGAACTGCAGCGTGTCGCCGAACCCCTGTTCCGCGCGAATCAGCAACGTGCGCGACGCAATCGGCTCGCCCTGCCAGCGCGGCAGCGCGCCGAGCGACGTCGCGCCGGGCGTCTCGTGGCGCGCTTCGTAGGCGGGCAGGCCGCGCGTGAAGTCGCGCAGCGTCAGCAGCGTGACCGCGCGATGCAGCCGCGCGAGCGTGAGATCGGGCGCGACGCGCAGCGCCTGGTCGAACGCGCGCAGCGCCATCTCGTGCGCGCCGAGCGCGTGATGCGCGTTGCCGAGATTCAGCCATGCGAGCCCGAACGACGGATCGAGCCCGACGGCGCGTTCGTAGTAGGGCAGCGCGTCGCGGTGGCGCGCCTGCGCGCAGAGTGCGTTCGCGAGCCCGAACAGTGCGAGCGGAAACGGCGGGTGCAGCGCGAGCGCGGCTTCGAAGGCCGCCGCCGCCTCGGCATGCCGGCCGACCGCATCGAGCGTGTTGCCGAGATTGAAATGCGCAGCGACGAACCGCGGCTGCGCGGCGATCGCGGCCTGGAAGTGCGCGATCGCCTCGTCGGCGCGCCCCATCGCGCTCAGTGCCATCGCGAGATTGTTGTGCGCGCCCGCATGCCCGGGCCGGAGCTCGAGCGCGCGACCGAACGCGGCGAGCGCGTCGTCGTGGCGGCCGAGCGCGTTCAGCGCGTTGCCGAGATTGTTGTGGATCGATGCGTCGTCGGGCGTGAGCTGCAGCGCGCGGCCGAAGGCGTCGATCGCATCGTCGTGACGCTGCACCGCCGCATAGGCGTTGCCGAGGTTGTAGTGCGCGAGCGGAAACTCGGGCGCGAGCGTCAGCGCGTTGCGAAAGCGGTCGATTGCTTCGTCGAGCCGGCCGAGCGCTTTCAGCGCGTTGCCGAGATTGAGCTGCAGCGCGGCATCGTCCGGACGCAGCGCGACGGCGCGGCCGACGAGATCGGCGGCCTCGGCGTGCTGGCCCTGCTGGTGCCGCAGCACGCCGAACAGGTGCAGCGCGTCGGCGTCGGCGGGGTTGGAGGCGAGCGCGTTGCGATAGCCGTGCTCGGCCTCGGCGAGGCGACCCGCGCGGTGCGCGGCGTACGCCCGGTCGAATGCGGAATCCATGACGCGAAAACTGGCGGAAAGCGCGTATTTTCCCACACCGCGCGGCGGGGGCGCGTATCGGCCGGTCGGCATATGGCCCCGTGACGCGGAGCGGCGTAGACTTGCAGAGTCGCGTGTCATCGAGGGTCTCATGGCTGACACACTGTCCGATATCCCACCCGTGCTGATCGTCGGCGCGGGGCCGACCGGCCTTGCCGCGGCGATGAGCCTCGCGCGGGCCCGCGTGCCGGTGCGCATCATCGATCGTCTCGTCGCGCCGGCGCCGTTTTCGCGTGCGATCGGCATCCAGGCGCGCACGCTCGAGCTGCTGGAGCAGCATCGTGCGGTCGAACCGTTTCTCGCGCTCGGCCATCGCGCGCATGCGGCCGAGCTGCATGCCGACGGCCGCGTGATCGCACGGCTCGATTTCGATCCGCTGCAAACGCGCTATCCGTATCTGATGTTTCTCGACCAGAGCATCACCGAGCGGCTGCTCGCCGAACACCTGGCCACGATGGGCGTGACCGTCGAACGCGGGACGACGCTGACCGCGTGCGACGCGGGCGGCACGTCGCTCGACGTGACGCTGCGCCGCGCCGACGGCCGCGACGAGTCGTTCACCCCGTCATACCTGATTGCCGCCGACGGCGCGCACAGCACGGTCAGGCATCTGCTCGGCCTCGGCTTTGCCGGGCATGCGTTCGAACAGACTTTCCTGCTTGCCGATTTCGCGGCGATACCCGACTGGCCGGACGAGGAGATCCATCTGTTCACGACGCCCGCCGGCATCGCGGGGCTGTTTCCGATGGGAGGCGGCCGTTACCGGCTCGTGGCGGACCGGCCGCCCGGCAGCGGTGCGTCGCCCGACGCACCGGCTCCGTCGCTCGCGGAATGCGACGCGATCGTTCGCGCGCGCGTCGGCGCGTCGATCTCGCCAAGCGATCTCGCGTGGTCGTCCTATTTCCACCTGCACAGCCGGATGGTCGACCGGCTGCGTCATGGCCGCGTGTTCTTCGCGGGCGACGCCGCGCACGTCCACAGCCCGGCCGGCGCGCAGGGCATGAACACCGGCATCCAGGAGGCGTTCAACCTTGGCTGGAAGCTCGCGCGCGTCCTCGGCGCAGGCGCGCCCGAACGGTTGCTCGACACGTATCACGCGGAGCGCCATCCGATCGAGCGCGATGTGTTGCGGCAGACCGGTTTCGTCACCCAGGTGGTCGAAGCCGAGCGCGGTGCGATGAAGCTGCTGCGCGATCATGTCGTGCCGCTGCTGGCGTCGTTCGGGCCGATGCGCGACGCGCTCAGGCGCACGGTGAGCGAGCTCGGCGTGCAGTACCGGAAGAGTCCGCTCACGCTCGAGCGGGTGCTCGACGGCGGCCCGCGCGCGGGCGAGCGCGCGCCCGATGCGCTCGTGCACGTGCTGGACGGGCCGCTCGGTCGGGCGCCCGGCACGGCGCGGCTATACGATCTGCACGATCCGGGCAGTTTCACGCTGTTGCTGCTGGAAGAGCCGGTGAATACCGACGCCGGCGAAGTGCCGCCGATCCCGGCCGATGCGCAGGTGCTCGTGCAGGGGCTCGAACGGATCATGCCGGAAGCGGTGCGCGTGTGGCGCGTCACCGATGCCGAAGGCGACGGTGCGGCGGGGCTCGCGCAGGAATACGGCCGCTCGCGGCCGTCGTTCTATCTGCTGCGGCCCGACGGCTATGTCGCCGCGCGGGGGCGCACGGCGACCGACGCCAACGCGTTGCTGCGCCACTGCGAAAGCTGGTTCGCGGGCCTGTCGGTGTCCGCGTAGCCGGGCGGTCAGGCGGGCGCCGCGGCAGGGACGAGCGACGCGCGATGCGCGGCGATCGCATCGCGCACGATCGGCATCGCGCGTTGCCCGGCTTCGCTCGACGGATCGTCCAGCGCGGCGAGCAACGCGCGTCGCATCCGCGGCTCCCAGAAGCGCCGGATATGCTCGGCGATCCCGGTCAGCGCTTCGTCGCGATCGGGCATCGATTCGAAGAATGCGCCGATCTGGTTGGCCATGTCGATCAGGTGGTCGTTGTCCATTGCGGCCTCACTTGCCTGTCGTCACGGCGGCTGGCGCGGCGGCGCGGCGCTCGAGCAAGTCGAGCTGCTCCGAGTTGAAGCGCGCATATGCGCGCTGCCAGTCGGACGGCTGCGCCACCGGCATCACCTGCACGGCAGTCACCTTGTATTCGGGGCAGTTCGTCGCCCAGTCGGAGCTGTCCGTCGTGATCACGTTCGCGCCCGATTCGGGGAAGTGAAACGTGGTGTATACGACGCCCGGCTGCATGCGCTCCGTCACGAGCGCGCGCAGCACCGTCTGCCCCGCGCGCGATTCGATGCCGACCCAGTCGCCGGTGCGGATCCCGCGATCCTCCGCGTCGTGCGGATGGATCTCGAGGCGATCCTCTTCGTGCCACCGCACGTTTTCGGTCCGGCGCGTCTGCGCGCCGACGTTGTATTGCGACAGGATGCGGCCCGTCGTCAGGATCAGCGGATAGCGCTGCGTGACCTTCTCCGGCGTCGGAATGAACTTGGTGATCACGAACCGGCCCTTACCGCGCACGAACGTGTCGATGTGCATGGTCGGCGTGCCTTCCGGCGCGTGTTCGTTGCACGGCCACTGGATGCTGCCGAGCGCGTCGAGCTTGTCGTACGACACGCCCGCGAAGGTCGGCGTGAGCCGTGCGATCTCGTCCATGATTTCCGACGGATGCGTGTAGTGCATGTCGTAGCCGAGCGCCTGCGACAGCAGCAGCGTGACTTCCCAGTCGGCGTAGCCCGCGAGCGGCGGCATCACCTTGCGCACGCGCGAGATCCGGCGTTCCGCGTTCGTGAACGTGCCGTCCTTCTCGAGGAACGTCGAGCCCGGCAGCAGCACGTGCGCGTATTTCGCGGTTTCGTTCAGGAAGATATCCTGCACGACGATGCATTCCATCGCCGACAGCGCGGCCGCGACATGCTGCGTGTTCGGATCCGACTGAACGATGTCCTCGCCCTGGCAGTAAAGCCCCTTGAAGCTGCCGTCGAGTGCCGCATCGAACATGTTCGGGATGCGCAATCCGGGCTCCGGCTGCAGCGTGGCTGCCCACGCCTGCTCGAACTGCGTGCGCACGACTGCGTCGCCGATGTGGCGATAGCCGGGCAGTTCATGCGGGAACGAGCCCATGTCGCACGAACCCTGCACGTTGTTCTGGCCGCGCAGCGGATTGACGCCGACGCCTTCGCGGCCGACGTTGCCGGTCGCCATCGCGAGGTTCGCGATGCCCATCACCGTCGTCGAGCCCTGCGCGTGTTCGGTCACGCCCAGCCCGTAATAGATCGCGGCGTTGCCGCCCGTTGCGTACAGGCGCGCGGCGGCGCGTACCAGCTCGGCCGGCACGCCCGTCACGTCCGCTGTCGCCTCGGGCGAATTGTCGGCCTGCGCGACGAAGTCGCGCCATTGCTCGAACGCGCGCGTTTCGCAGCGCTCGGCGACGAACGCGTCGGCCACCAGCCCTTCGGTGACGATCACGTGCGCCAGGGCATTGACGATCGCGACGTTGGTGCCCGGACGCAACTGCAGGTGGTGCGTGGCCTTCACGTGCGGGCCGTCGACCACGTCGATGCGGCGCGGGTCGATCACGATCAGCTTCGCGCCTTCGCGCACGCGCCGCTTCAGCCGCGAGCCGAACACCGGGTGGCCGTCGGTCGGGTTCGCGCCCATCACGACGATCACGTCGGCCTGGCCGACCGATGCGAACGTCTGCGTGCCGGCCGATTCGCCGAGCGTCGCCTTGAGGCCATAGCCGGTCGGCGAGTGGCACACGCGTGCGCAGGTATCGACGTTGTTGTTGCCGAATGCGGCGCGCACGAGCTTCTGCACGAGATAGGTTTCCTCGTTCGTGCAGCGCGACGACGTGATGCCGCCGATCGAATCGCGGCCGTACTTCTGCTGCAGCTTGCGGAATTGCGTCGCCGCGTAGGTGAGGGCTTCGTCCCAGCTCACTTCGCGCCACGGGTCGGTGATCTTCTCGCGGATCATCGGCTTCGTGATGCGGTCCTTGTGCGTCGCATAGCCCCACGCGAAGCGTCCCTTCACGCATGCGTGGCCTTCGTTCGCGAGACCGTTCTTGTGCGGCGTCATGCGCACGACCTGCGTGCCTTTCATCTCGGCCTTGAACGAGCAGCCGACGCCGCAGTACGCGCAGGTCGTGATCACCGAGTGCTCGGCCTGCCCGAGCTGCACGACGGATTTTTCCTGCAGCGTGGCCGTCGGGCAGGCGGCCACGCACGCGCCGCACGACACGCATTCCGACGCCATGAACGATTCGCTTTCGCCCGCGGCGACGCGCGATTCGAAGCCGCGCGCGGCGATCGTCAGCGCGAACGTGCCCTGCGTTTCCTCGCACGCGCGCACGCAGCGATTGCAGACGATGCATTTCGACGGATCGTACGTGAAGTACGGGTTCGATTCGTCCTTCGCGTCCTTCAGGTGATTCGCGCCGTCGAAGCCGTAGCGCACTTCGCGCAGGCCGACCACGCCCGCCATGTCCTGCAGCTCGCAGTCGCCGTTGGCCGGGCAGGTGAGGCAGTCGAGCGGGTGGTCGGAGATGTACAGTTCCATCACGTTGCGGCGCAGCGACTGCAGCCGGTCCGACTGCGTACGCACCTTCATGCCGGCTTCGGCGGGCGTCGTGCACGACGCCGGATAGCCGCGCCGGCCCTCGATCTCGACGAGGCACAGCCGGCACGAGCCGAACGGCTCGAGCGAATCGGTCGCGCAGAGCTTCGGGACGTTGATGCCGGCTTCGATTGCCGCGCGCATCACCGACGTGCCGGCCGGCACCGTGACCGGCTGGCCGTCGATTTCGAGCGTGACGTCGGTATCGGCATGCCGTTGCGGCGTGCCGTAGTCGGTATCGTCCAACGGATCGCGGGCGCGCGCCTGTGCGGCGCTCTTGCACGCGCATTGGCCCGAGCCGCAGCCGCCTTGGCGGACGTTGTTCGTGTCGAGGGACATGCAGGGCTCCTTCTGGGTCAGGCCGCAGCCTTGACCGGGCCCGACGCGGCATTCTTGCCGGCAGCGAGCCCGAAATCTTCGGGGAAATGGTCGAGCGCGGACAGCACCGGGTACGGCGTCATGCCGCCCATCGCGCACAGCGAGCCGGCGAGCATCGTGTCGCACAGGTCGCGCAACAGCGTGACCTGCCGCTCCGACGTATCGCCGTCGCGAATCCGCGCGATCGTCTCGACGCCGCGCGTCGAGCCGATCCGGCACGGCGTGCACTTGCCGCACGATTCGATCGCGCAGAACTTCATCGCGTATTCGGCGAGTTCGGCGAGATTCGACGTGTCGTCGTGCAGCACGATGCCGCCGTGGCCGACCACCGCGCCGATCGCCGTGTACGCCTCGTAGTCGAGCGGCACGTCCCACTGGTGGTCGGGCAGGTAGGTGCCGAGCGGGCCGCCGACCTGTGCGGCGCGTGCCGGCCGGCCGCTGGCCGTGCCGCCGCCGAAGTCGAACAGCAGTTCGCGCAGCGTGACGCCGAACGCGAGCTCGACGAGGCCGCCGTGACGGATGTTGCCTGCCAGCTGGAACGGTAGCGTGCCGCGCGAGCGGCCCATCCCGTAGTCGCGATAGAACGCGGCGCCGCGCGCGAAGATCACCGGCGCCGTCGCGAGGGTGATCACGTTGTTGATCACGGTCGGCTGGCCGAACAGGCCCGCGAGCGCGGGCAGCGGCGGCTTCGCGCGCACGACGCCGCGCTTGCCCTCGAGCGATTCGAGCAGCGCCGTTTCCTCGCCGCATACGTACGAGCCCGCGCCTTTCGCGACGTGCAGCTCGAACGCGTGCGCGGAGCCGAGCACGTGCTCGCCGAGCCAGCCGGCTTCGCGCGCGCGTTCGATCGCGGCTTCGAGCGTGGCGATCGCGTGCGGGTATTCGCTGCGCACGTAGATGTAGCCGACCGTCGCGCCGGTGGCGACGCCCGCGATGATCATCCCTTCGATCAGGCAGTACGGATCGCATTCCATCAGCAGGCGGTCGGAGAACGTGCCCGAATCGCCTTCGTCCGCGTTGCAGACGATGTATTTCTGCGTGGCGCGTGCTTGCCGCACGGTCCGCCACTTGATGCCGGCCGGGAACGCCGCGCCGCCGCGGCCGCGCAGCCCCGACTCGATCAGCGTGTCGCATGCGGCGTCGCCGTCGAGCGCCAAGGCGTTCTTCAGGCCGGCGAGGCCTTCATGCTTCAGGTAGTCGTCGATCGACAGCGGATCGGTCAGGCCGATGCGCGCGAACGTGAGCCGCTGCTGGCGCGCCAGATAGGGCAGCGCGTCGACGAGGCCGACGCCGCTCGGATGCGTGCCGCCGTCGAGCCAGTCGGCGTCGAACAGGGCCGGCACGTCGGCGGCCGACAGGTTCGCATAGCCGACGCGGCCCGCGGCCGTCCCGACTTCGACGAGCGGTTCGAGCCACAGCAGCCCGCGCGAACCGTTGCGGATCACCTCGATCGCGACGCCGCGCCGTTCGGCTTCGGCCGCGATCGCGGCGGCGAGCGTGTCGGCGCCGAGCGCCAGCGCGGACGAATCGCGCGGAACGTAGATGCGGGTCGTCATGCGGCCTCCGGCGTGCGGGCGACCGCGTCGGCCAGCAGTGCGTCGAATTTCTCCGGCGTGACCTTTGCGTGGAGCACCCCGTTGATCGTCATCGATGGCGATTGCGCGCACAGCCCGAGGCAGTAGACCGATTCGAGCGCGACGTCGTCACGCGTGTGCGCTGCGGCGGCATCGCCGTGCGCGGCGTCGAACCGGCAGCCCGTTCGGGCCTCCGCATGAGCGGCGAGCGTTTCGCAGCCCATGCTGCGGCACGCTTCGGCGCGGCACATCTGGATCGTCACGCGGGCGGGCGGCGTGGTGCGGAAGTGGTGGTAGTAGGTCAGGACGCCGTGTACTTCCGCGCGCGACAGGTTCAGCGCCTTGGCGAGCGGCGCGACGCAGCCCGGCGGCACGTAGCCCGCGTCGTCCTGGATCGCGTGCAGGATCGCGACGAGCGACCGGCCGGCGCGCGCATGGCGCTCGACGAGCGCGTCGGGCGCAGGGGAATTCGGGGACATCGTTATGCTCCTCCAAAGTCTCATATGCGCTCGCAATTCATATATGGCGCAGCGGGACTCGGTTCTGATTGATTTTGACCAACGATAAGCGGAAGATTTCGCGGTCGCAATAGGAAATCGGAGTGCATAATTGATTCGGATCGAATGCGACGCGTATCTGACCGTACGCGACACGGAAGGCCGTTCGGCCAGTCTGTCCGACGTCGCGCCGTTGCTGGAGCTCGTGGCCGAGACGGGCAGCATCGCGCAGGCCGCGCAAGCCAAGGGGCTGTCGTACCGGCACGCGTGGGGCATGCTCCGCGCGCTGGAATCGTGCATCGGCGGGGAATTGATCGAAACCGCGCGCGGCAAGGGTTCGACGTTGTCGGCGCTCGGGCAGGCGGTCGTCGATGCGCAGCGTCTGGCGCGCAGCCGCCTCGACGGGAACCTGCGCACGCTGGCGGCCGAGGTGGCCAGCGACCTGAACCGGCGGCTCGCGCAGCGCGACGGCGCCGTGCGCATTCATGCGTCGCACGGTTACGCGGTCGCGACGCTCGTTTCCGCGCTCGTCGAGGCGCAGGCGGCCGTCGACATCAAATATCGCGAAAGCGTCGAGGCCGTGCAGGCGCTCGCGCGCGGCGAATGCGACCTCGCGGGCTTCCATTTGCCGCGCGGCGCGTTTCGCGCGCAGTGCGCGCAAATCTACCGGCCCTGGCTCGACGACACGCGCCACGTGCTGATCCATCTGACGCGCCGACAGCAAGGGCTGTTCGTCCCGCGCGGCAACCCGAAGCAGGTGCGCGGGCTCGCGGATCTGGCACGCGACGACATCCGCTTCGTCAACCGCCAGCCGGGATCGGGCACGCGCATGTTGCTGGATCTCGCGTTGCGCGCGATCGGCATCGATCCGGAGCGCATCGACGGCTATGCGTCGGCCGAACTCACGCATTCGGCGATCGCGGCGTTCGTCGCGAGCGGAATGGCCGATCTCGGGTTCGGCGTCGAGCCGGCCGCCCGTCATTTCGGGCTCGACTTCATCCCGGTCGTCGACGAGGACTATTACTTCGCATGCGAACGCGCACGGCTCGATGGGCGGCCGCTCGCCGATGTGCTGGCACTGCTGCGTGACGCACGCTTCGTCGAGCGCGTCGCGCATCTGGACGGCTACGATCCGGCCGCGTGCGGCGCGCTGGAGCGCATCGCGACCGGGCTGGCCGGCCGCGACGACGCGAGCGGCCCGGACGGCAATGCCCGGTAACGAAGACGCGATCGAGCCGCGCTGCAGCAGTGGGGGAATTGCGCTACGCTTGCCGCTTGATCAACGTTCCAACAAGCACGCCGTTCAGGCGTCATCCCGCCATGAAATTTTCCGTTCCCCTTGCCGCGGCAGCGTTGACCGCGGGGCTGCTGGTCGTCGCTTCGCCGTTTGCGTTCGCGCAGAATTCCCCGGGGGTGCCCGGCGGCATCCTGAGCGAACAGTTCCGTCTGAACGAGCATCCGCAGATGCCGTTCGCGGCGTCGGCGCCGTCGGAGAAATACCAGACCGGCAAGAAGTCGGCATTGCGCCGCAAGGGTGACCTGGGCGACCCGAACGGCTGCAACCTGAAGTGCCCGATGGATGCCCGGTAACGGGCACGCGGCGTGTCTGCGCCCGAGCGGGCGCGCCTGTCTTCTGTGCATCGGTTCGATCGACCAATAGACGGCGGCAGACGTTCCGCCCGATTCCGCTCTTCCATTCGAGCCCCGCGAAGCCTGCCGCTTCGCGGGGCTCGCGCTTTTGCGGTCCTTCATGCAATACGGGGCGGACGAAATGGCCGTTCGCCCGCATTGCGGTTCCGACAGGAATCTAGGGTTAACCCGTAAATCAGGAAGGATGTCTTCCTGAAACCTGCCTTATTCTTAAGCATCCACCTACATAAACTTCGGTTTGTCGGCGCTGATCAAGGTGTTCACCGCCGCATCAGACAAATCTGGAGGTAGGTCATCATGAAGTCGCTCGTTCAAGCCGTTGTCGTGGCTGCTGCTCTCGTTGCCCCGGTCGTTTCGTTCGCCCAGTCGGGTTCGACGATCACCCGAGCGCAGGTGCGCGCCGAACTGGTTCAACTCCAGCAGGCCGGTTACAACTCAGCCCGCGGCGAAGATCCGCACTATCCGGAAGCGATCCAGGCCGCCACGGCCCGTATCGCGGAGCAGCAGCGCAGCGCGCTCGCACAAGCTCGAGGCGCCGACGCCAGCGGCTACGGTGCGCAGGCACAGGGCGCATCGGCGTCGGGTTCGCGCGCAATGGGCGTGCGCCCGGCTAGCGCGGAAGAAATGAAGTCGCTGTATCGCGGCAGTTAAGCCGCGTATCGCCCGTTATGGGCGGGTACGGGCGCGGCGTCGCGCCCGACGCCGGACCATCGGACCGGTCATCGCCGGCGCAGCCGATGATGGGGCAGGCGCGGCAGAACATCCGTCACCTCCTGCCGCCGCATATCGGCGGCATTCCGCCCGGCCCATCGGGGGCTGGGCGCTTTTTCGGAAGGCGTCGGACGTGCGTTTCGCCGGCAACAAAAAACCCCGCAGACTTGCGTCATGCGGGGTTCGTGCGACGAGCGCGGAATTTGGTGGAGGCGGCGGGAATCGAACCCGCGTCCAGAAGCGCTCCACGACTAGTTCTACATGTTTAGTCCAGTCTTTTGATTTAACCGCAGCGACGCGGACGAACACGCTGCACTACGGCGATTCGCTAGGTTTTCGACCCTGGCGTCGCGACGCCGACAGGGCTTAACTGACGTAAATGACCTCTGGCGGTATTGCTACCGGTCTTGCGACACTAGCCCGTCAGTGAACTAGGCAGAGGACGGCGGCCCTTAGGCTGCCAGTGCGAACGTATCGTCGTTTGCAGTTACGATTTTCCCATTGATTAACGAGGTGACGGGTCCTCGACATGCCCTAGCCGCTTCACAACCCCTGTCGAAACCAGGTCGCCCCCGCGGATAAGATCAAACATTATAGCCCAACATCGCGCAGCAGGTCCCGCAGTTCCTGCGTCGTGTCGACGAGGTGCCGGGCCTGCCAGTCGACCGGTGCGACGCCGTCGCCGCAATAGCCGTACGCGGCTGCCACGGTGGCCATGCCGGCGGCGCTGCCGGCCTGAATGTCGCGAAGGTCGTCGCCGACGTAGACGATGCGCGCAGGCGCGAGCGCCAACTGGTCGGCCGCATGCAGCAACGGGGCCGGATGCGGCTTCGAGTGCGGCGTTGTGTCGCCCCCGACGACGCACGCGGCGCGCGGCGCGAGACCGAGCAGCTCGACGAGCGGTGCCGTAAGCCGCATCGCCTTGTTCGTGACGATGCCCCAGCGCACGCCGCGCGCATCGAGTTCGTCGAGCACGTCGCCGATGCCGGGGAACAGCGTCGTATGCACGCAGAGATCGGCCGCGTAGTTGGCCAGGAACTCGTCGCGCATCGCTTCGTAGCCGGGCGTGTGCGGATCGATGCCGAACGCACCGCCGAGCAGGCCGCGCGCGCCGGCCGAGGCCAGCGGCCGCAGCACGTCGAGCGACGTTTCGGGCAGGCCGCGCTCGCGCTGCATCTTGTTGACGGCTGCCGCGAGATCGGGCGCCGTGTCGGCGAGCGTGCCGTCCAGATCGAACAGGACCGCATCGCAGTGCAGCAGGCGCGGTTCGTCTGCGATCCGCGCGGTCGAAAGGGGAGTCGTCATGCCGGTCGAAAGATCATGCGCCGCGTCGGCATGCGACGAGGTAGTTGATGTCGGTGTCGCTCGACAGCGCGAAGCGCTTGCCGATCGGGTGATACGTGATGCCCTTGATCTCGACGATGTGCAGATCCGTCGCGCGCACGAAGCCGGCCAGTTCCGACGGGCGGATGAAGCGCGCGTAATCGTGCGTGCCCTTCGGCAGCATTTGTGCGATGTATTCCGCGCCGATCACCGCGAACAGATAGGACTTCAGATTGCGGTTCAGCGTCGAGAAGAACACCCAGCCGCCCGGTTTCACGAGCGTCGCGCACGCGGCCACGATATCGCCGGGTGACGGCACGTGCTCGAGCATCTCCATGCACGTGACGACGTCGTAGGCGCCCGGTTCGCGCGCGGCGATCGCTTCGGCTGCGATCGCCTCGTAATCGACCGAAATGCCGCTTTCGAGGCTGTGCAGGTCGGCAACGCCGAGCGCTTCGGTCGACAGGTCGATGCCTTTCACCTGGGCGCCGAGCCCGGCCATCGATTCGGACAGGATGCCGCCGCCGCAGCCGATGTCGAGCGCGCGCTTGCCGGCCAGGTGCGCATGCGCGTCGATCCAGCCGAGCCGCACCGGGTTCAGGTCGTGCAACGGCTTGAATTCGGCATTCGGATCCCACCATCGGTGAGCGAGGTCGCTGAATTTCTGGAGTTCGTGCGGATCGGCGTTGGTCATGTCGGCAAACGGGCTACGAGAGGAGGGCGATGCTTCGGTGCGTCAGCCCCGAGTATATAAGCGGGCGGACGACGAGGCCAGCGAGCGCCTGGACGGGCGTCAATGAAAAAGCCCCGCCGGAGCGGGGCTTTGAAGCAGTCGAAAACCGCGGCTTACTGCGCCGGAACGGTCGTCTTCTGCACTTCTTGCGTACCGACCACTTCGACTTCCACGCGGCGGTCCGGTGCGAGGCAGGCGATGAGTTGCTTGCGGTTCTTCTGGTTGCAGCCGGTCGTGACCGGGTTGCGCTTGCCCTTGCCTTCCGTGTAGATCTTGTTGGCCGGCACACCCTTGCTGACCAGGTACGACTTCACGGCTTGCGCACGGCGCAGCGACAGACGGTCGTTGTACTTGTCCGAACCGATGCGGTCCGTGTAGCCCGTTGCGACGACCACTTCCGTGTTCATGCCCTGGATCTTCGATGCCAGTTCGTCCAGCTTCTGCTTGCCCAGCGGCTTGAGCGTTGCCTTGTCGAAGTCGAACAGTGCGTCAGCTTGATACGTGATCTTCTGGCTCGTGATGGCCGGAGCGACCGGAGCGACCGGCGGCTGCGGTGCCTGGGCGACCAGTGCGCCGTCGCACTTCGCGTTGGCGGTGGCCGGCGTCCAGAACGCATCGCGCCAGCAGAGCTCGTTCGTGCCGTTCATCCACACCCATTCGCCCGTGCCGTTCACCCAGTTGTCATTGACGGCTTGACGCGACGCCGGCACCGACTGTGCCGAAGCGGATGCAGCCATAACTGCGGTAGCTGCAATGAACGCGAGCTTTGAAAGTTTATTCATATTTCTCCTCTCGAAATTGAGATTACCGCAGGTTTACTGCGAGCCTGTTGACGGTGACAAGTCATACATTGCTCGAAGTATAACATTGGTGCGGCACAAAAAACGCGGCACCGCTCTGTGTAGACTTCGAGCAGCGTCTAACTTTCAGTGCGTTGGCATTTTGCCATATCGTTCCCTTCCTACGAAAAAAAATCCTCCCCACCCCAAGATCGCTTCAACTTTGTGGTGCATGCGCAACACCGGCCTGCCGTAACTTTTAGAGATTGTCAAGAGCGTGGCCGGGAAATCGCACGAATGCATGCCGTCGTTTACTCGCGCGCGTGAAACACGGCGGATGCGATCGCGTGCGACGTCTCGAGCGTCGCGCGCGATTTCGGCCGATCGATTGCGGCCGATTCGCCGCCGCCGCGATTTTTGCTGTTTACATATAGAGGGGGAGCGGATTGGCGGCTGATGGGCGCATGTTAGAATCTCGCGTTGCGTTGCGCATGCAGCGCCCACGCGAAAGGCGTTCGCCGTCTTCGCTCCGAAACGATACGGATACATGGATCAATTCGCCAAAGAGACCCTGCCCACCTCCCTCGAGGAGGAAATGCGCCGTTCGTATCTCGATTACGCGATGAGCGTGATCGTCGGACGTGCCCTTCCGGATGTCCGCGATGGCCTGAAGCCCGTGCACCGGCGCGTATTGTTCGCGATGCACGAACTGAACAACGACTGGAACCGCGCGTACAAGAAATCGGCGCGTATCGTCGGTGACGTGATCGGTAAATATCACCCTCACGGCGATACCGCGGTCTACGACACGATCGTGCGGATGGCGCAGGACTTCTCGCTGCGCTACATGCTGATCGACGGGCAGGGCAACTTCGGCTCGATCGACGGCGACAATGCCGCGGCGATGCGTTACACCGAAATTCGCATGGCGAAGATCGGTCACGAGCTGCTCGCCGACATCGACAAGGAAACGGTCGACTTCGAGCCGAACTACGACGGCAACGAAACGCAGCCGTCGGTCCTGCCGTCGCGTATTCCGAACCTGCTGATCAACGGCTCGTCGGGCATCGCGGTCGGCATGGCGACCAACATCCCGCCGCACAACCTGAACGAAGTCGTCGACGCGTGCCAGCATCTGCTCGGCAACCCGGAGGCGACGATCGACGAGCTGATCGAAATCATCCCGGCGCCGGACTTCCCGACGGCCGGCATCATCTACGGCGTCGCCGGCGTGCGCGACGGCTACCGCACCGGGCGCGGCCGCGTCGTGATGCGCGCGGCCACGCACTTCGAGGAGATCGACCGCGGCCAGCGGATGGCGATCATCGTCGACGAGCTGCCGTACCAGGTGAACAAGCGCTCGTTGCTCGAGCGGATCGCCGAGCTCGTCAACGAGAAGAAGCTCGAAGGCATTTCCGACATCCGCGACGAGTCCGACAAGAGCGGCATGCGCGTCGTGATCGAGCTCAAGCGCGGCGAAGTGCCGGAAGTGGTGCTGAACAACCTGTACAAGGCGACGCAGCTTCAGGACACGTTCGGCATGAACATGGTCGCGCTCGTCGACGGCCAGCCGAAGCTGCTGAACCTGAAGGAAATCCTGCAGTGCTTCCTGTCGCATCGACGCGAAGTGCTGACGCGCCGCACGATCTACGAACTGCGCAAGGCCCGCGAGCGCGGCCACGTGCTCGAAGGTCTCGCGGTCGCGCTCGCGAACATCGACGAGTTCATCGCGATCATCAAGGCCGCGCCGACGCCGCCGATCGCGAAGCAGGAACTGATGGCGAAGCCGTGGGATTCGTCGCTCGTGCGCGAGATGCTGACGCGTGCCGAGAGCGAGAACGCGGCGGCCGGCGGCCGTTCCGCGTACCGTCCGGAAGGCCTGAACCCGGCGTTCGGGATGCAGACCGACGGGCTGTACCGTCTGTCCGACACGCAGGCGCAGGAAATCCTGCAGATGCGTCTGCAGCGCCTGACCGGCCTCGAGCAGGACAAGATCATCGGCGAGTACCGCGAAGTGATGGCGCAGATTGCCGACCTGCTGGACATCCTCGCGCGCCCCGAGCGGATCACGACGATGATCGGCGAGGAGCTGACCGCGGTGAAGGCCGAATTCGGCGACGCGCGCCGCTCGAAGATCGAGCTGAACGCGACCGAGCTGAACACCGAGGATCTGATCACGCCGCAGGACATGGTCGTCACGATGTCGCATGCAGGCTACGTGAAGTCGCAGCCGCTGTCCGAGTACCGCGCGCAGAAGCGCGGCGGTCGCGGCAAGCAGGCGACGCAGATGAAGGAAGACGACTGGATCGAGACGCTCTTCATCGCGAACACGCACGACTACATCCTGTGCTTCTCGAACCGCGGCCGCGTGTACTGGGTCAAGGTCTATGAAGTGCCGCAGGGCTCGCGCAACTCGCGCGGCCGCCCGATCGTCAACATGTTCCCGCTCCAGGAAGGCGAGAAGATCAACGTCGTGCTGCCGGTCAAGGAATTCTCGGCCGACAAGTTCATCTTCATGGCGACGTCGCTCGGCACCGTGAAGAAGACGCCGCTCGAAGCATTCAGCCGCCCGATGAAGAAGGGCATCATCGCGGTCGGCCTCGACGATGGCGACTACCTGATCGGTGCGTCGATCACCGACGGCGCGCACGACGTGATGCTGTTCTCGGATTCCGGCAAGGCCGTGCGTTTCGACGAGAACGACGTGCGTCCGATGGGGCGCGAGGCGCGCGGCGTGCGCGGCATGCAGCTCGAGGACGGGCAGCAGGTCATCGCGATGCTGGTCGCGGGCAGCGAGGAGCAGACGGTGCTCACCGCAACCGAAAACGGCTACGGCAAGCGCACGCCGATCACCGAGTACACGCGTCACGGCCGCGGCACGAAGGGCATGATCGCGATCCAGACGTCCGAGCGCAACGGCAAGGTCGTGGCCGCCACGCTCGTCGACGCCGAGGATCAGATCATGCTGATCACGACGGCCGGCGTGTTGATTCGCACCCGTGTTTCCGAGATACGCGAGATGGGACGCGCCACGCAAGGTGTTACACTCATCAGTCTCGATGAGGGTACCAAGCTCTCTGGCCTGCAGCAGATCGCGGAGGCCGAAGAGGGAGAGGGCGAGGCCGACGAGGCGTCGGACGGCGAAGCCTGAAGAACGGATGAGACTCTGGCCGCCGCGGGCGAAATGCGCCGCGGCCGGCGAGCAACCATTCATATTTCCAAAAGGGAGTGATGATGCAAAAGCAATTCAAGCAACTGGTTCTGCTGGCTGCACTGGTGCCGACGTTCGCGATGGCGCAGGCGCTGTCGAATTCCGCACCGGCTGCTCCGGCGGCAGCTGCGCCGATCGACGCCGACAAGAAGGCAGCGATCAAGGATCTGCTCGACGCGATCGACGCGCCGAAGCTCGTGTCGGCAATCGGCAACAGCGCCGAAATGCAGGCCAAGCAACTCGTGCCGGCGATCCTGTCGGACGCGCTGTCGGAAAACAAGACGCTGAACGACAAGCAGAAGCAGGCTGCCGTTCCGACGCTGCAGAAGAACGCGGTGCCGAAGCTGGTCGACGGCGCAGGCAAGGTGTTCGGCACGCAACAGTTCCAGAGCGACGCGATGTCGGCTCAGTACGACGCGTACGCGAAGTACTACAGCACGTCGGAGATCAAGGATCTGACGACGTTCTACAAGAGCCCGACGGGCCGCAAGTTCATCCAGGTTCAGGATCAGGTCGGTCGCGACGTGGTCAACGGCCTGATGCAGAAGTACATGCCGCAAGCGATCCAGGCAACGCGTACGCAGGCTGACAAGGAAGTCGCAGCAGTCAAGCCGGGCAAGTAAGCTGTCCGGGCACGCCCCCGGCCGTTCGGCCGGGTTTGGCGGGAGCCTGACGACAGTGCGATAATGGCCGTTTGCGCGCGAGCGCAAGCGGCCATTTCTTTTCTGGCGCGTTCCGCCGGCGGCCAGCCGGTCGCGTCCCTCCCGAGGTTTTCACGATGCGCGTCTTTAATTTCTCCGCCGGCCCCGCGGCGATGCCCGAGGAAGTACTGCGGCAGGCCGCCGACGAAATGCTCGACTGGCACGGCAGCGGCATGAGCGTGATGGAGATGAGCCATCGCGGCAAGGAGTTCATGTCGATCCACGAGGCCGCGCTGACCGACCTGCGCGACCTGCTCGGCGTGCCGGCGAGCCACCGGATCCTGTTCCTGCAGGGCGGCGGCATCGCGGAAAACGCGATCGTGCCGATGAACCTGCTCGGCTCGCGCAAGACGGCCGACTTCGTCGTGACGGGTTCGTGGTCGCAGAAATCGTTCGGCGAGGCGAAGAAGTTCTGCACGCCGCATCTGGCCGCGACCGGCAAGACGGAGGACGGCTTCACGCGTGCGCCCGCGCGCGCCGAATGGCAGTTGTCGGACGATCCCGCCTACGTGCATCTGTGCACCAACGAGACGATCGACGGCGTCGAGACGTTCGAGATCCCCGATCTCGGCGACGTGCCGCTGGTCGCGGATGTCTCGTCGCACATCCTGTCGCGCCCGATGGACGTCGCGAAGTACGGCGTGCTGTTCGGCGGTGCGCAGAAGAACATCGGGATGGCCGGCGTGACGGTCGTGATCGTGCGCGAGGATCTGCTCGATCGCGCGCTGTCGATCTGCCCGTCCGCATTCGAGTGGAAGACCATCGCCGCGAACAACTCGCTGTACAACACGCCGCCCACCTACGCGATCTACATCGCGGGCCTCGTGTTCCAGTGGCTGAAGCGGCAGGGCGGCCTCGAAGCGATCGAGGCCCGCAATATCGAAAAATCGAAGCTGCTCTACGACACGATCGACGCGAGCAGTTTCTATCTGAACAAGGTCGAGCCGGCAGCACGTTCGCGGATGAACGTGCCGTTTTTCCTGGCCGACGAAACGCGCAACGAAGACTTCCTCGCCGGCGCAAAGGCGCGCGGGCTGCTGCAGCTGAAGGGCCACAAGTCCGTCGGCGGCATGCGGGCGTCGATCTACAACGCGGTGCCGCTCGAGGGCGTGAAGGCGCTCGTCGAGTACATGAAGGACTTCGAGCAGCGCGGCGCCTGACGGCGGCGCTGTTCAAACAGCACGGCAAAACGCATGGACGACGAACTGAATTCCCGCCTGAAACCGCTGC
Source organism: Burkholderia sp. MSMB1835 (assembly GCF_001526365.1). Lineage (NCBI taxonomy): Bacteria > Pseudomonadati > Pseudomonadota > Betaproteobacteria > Burkholderiales > Burkholderiaceae > Burkholderia > Burkholderia sp. MSMB1835. The sequence continues at coordinate 284,052 of NZ_LOYP01000054.1, read as the reverse complement.
GCGACCGCATCGACGCGATCGACGCGCAGCTGATTGCGCTCCTGAACCAGCGCGCCGCGGTGGCGCTGGAGGTGGGCGAGGTCAAGAAGCATTTCAACGCGCCGGTGTTCCGGCCGGAGCGCGAGCTGCAGGTGATCGCGCGGCTGCAGGACATGAGTGCCGGGCCGCTCGCGAGCGAGCACATCAGCGCCATCTGGCGCGAGATCATGGCGGCGAGCCGCGCGCTCGAGCAGACGATCCACGTCGCGTTCCTCGGGCCGGTCGGCACGTACAGCGAGCAGGCGATGCTCGAGTATTTCGGCCAGTCGATCGAAGGGCTGCCGTGCCCGTCGATCGACGAGGTGTTCCGCTCGGTCGAGGCCGGGGCGTCCGCGTTCGGCATCGCACCGGTCGAGAATTCGACCGAAGGCGCGGTATCGCGCACGCTCGACCTGCTGTTGCAGACCCAACTGGTGATCAGCGGCGAGCTCGCGCTGCCGATCCATCACAACCTGCTCACGCAGAGCGGCACGCTCGACGGCGTGAAGCGTGTCTGCGCGCATGCGCAGGCGCTCGCGCAATGCCAGCAGTGGCTCGCGGCGAATGCGCCGCAGCTCGAGCGGCAGGCCGTGGCGAGCAACGCGGAGGCCGCGCGTCTCGCCGCGGCCGATCCGACCGTCGCCGCGATCGCGGGCGATCGCGCGGCCGCGCATTACGGCCTGCAGATCGCGTTCTCGCTGATCCAGGACGATCCGCACAACCGCACGCGCTTCGTGATCGTCGGCAAGCAGCCGGCCGGCCAGAGCGGTCACGACCAGACGTCGCTGATCGTGTCGGTGAAGAACGAGCCGGGCGCCGTGTTCAAGCTGCTCGAGCCGCTCGCGCGGCACGGCGTGTCGATGACGCGCTTCGAGTCGCGTCCGGCGCGCGTGGGCACGTGGGAGTACTACTTCTACATCGACATCGAAGGGCATCGCGACGATGCGGCGGTGGCGGCCGCGCTGACGGAACTCGGCCAAAAGGCCGCGTTCCTGAAGATACTCGGTTCGTATCCGCGCGCACGCTGACGCGGCGGCGCGTCGCCTGCGGTGCGCAGGCGGCGCGCGAAGAAGCGGGCAGGGCAGGCCGATCGGCGCTGCCGAAGGCGGGAGCGGGCGGTATCCGGCGCAGGTTGCGCCGGGTGCGGGCCCGTTGCCCGGAATCTGGAATTCCGCGTGCGGGGCGTCGTCCCGCATGCGTAACTTGGCTCTTGTCGTGTCAGGCTTTGCATTCAACAAACTGGTCATCTTCGGCGTCGGCCTGATCGGCGGATCGCTGGCCCGCGCGCTGCGCGAGCGCGCGCCGGGCGGTGCGGGCGAGATCGTCGGCGTGGGCCGTTCGCGTGCGTCGGTCGAGCGCGCGCTGTCGCTCGGCGTGGTCGACCGCGCGGCGGCGCTCGACGACGACGCGCAGGTGCGCGACGCCCTTGCCGGCGCCGATCTCGTCCTGCTGGCCGCGCCCGTCGCCCAGACGGGCCCGTTGCTCGCGCGCATTGCGCCGTGGCTCGACGGCGCGACGATCGTCACCGATGCGGGCAGCACCAAGTCCGATGTCGTTGCGGCTGCGCGCGACGCGCTCGGCGCGCGGATCGTGCAGTTCGTGCCGGGTCATCCGATCGCCGGGCGCGAGTCGAGCGGCGTCGAGGCGGCGTTGCCGGACCTCTACGTCGGCCGCAACGTCGTACTGTGCCCGCTGCCGGAGAACGCGCCCGAAGCGGTGGCCCGGATCGACGCGATGTGGCGCGCGACCGGCGCCGACGTGCGCACGATGACCACCGAACAGCACGATCGCGTATTCGCGTCGATCAGCCATCTGCCGCACGTGCTGTCGTTCGCGCTCGTCGAGCAGATTCTCGGCGAGGCCGACGCGGAACTGAAATTCTCGTACGCGGCCGGCGGTTTTCGCGATTTCACGCGCATCGCGGCGTCGAACCCGGAAATGTGGCGCGACGTGTGCGTCGCGAACCGCGCGGCGCTGCTCGACGAACTCGACGGCTACACACGCGTGCTCACGCGGTTGCGCGCGGCGATCGACGCCGGCGACGGCGCGGCGCTCGAAGCCGTATTCGCGCGCTCGCGCGCCGCGCGCAAGGCATGGCAGGAATGCGGCGGCGCGCCCGCTGCCGAACCGGTCAAGAAATAACAGGACGATTCCCATGGACTACCTCGATCTCGGCCCGTACTCCAGCGCATCGGGCACCGTGCGCCTGCCCGGCTCGAAGAGCATTTCGAACCGCGTGCTGCTGCTCGCGGCGCTCGCCGAAGGCGAAACGACGATCACCAACCTGCTCGACTCCGACGACACGCGCGTGATGCTCGACGCACTCGGCAAGCTCGGCGTGAAGCTCGCGCGCGACGGCGACACCTGTGTCGTCGCCGGCACGCGCGGCGCGTTTACCGCGAAGACGGCCGACCTGTTCCTCGGCAACGCGGGCACGGCCGTGCGGCCGCTGACCGCCGCGCTCGCGGTAAACGGCGGCGACTACCGGGTGCACGGCGTACCTCGCATGCACGAGCGGCCGATCGGCGATCTCGTCGACGGCTTGCGCCAGATCGGCGCGCAGATCGACTACGAGCTGAACGAAGGCTACCCGCCGCTGCGGATCAAGCCCGCGCCGATCTCGGTCGATGCGCCGATCCGCGTGCGCGGCGACGTGTCGAGCCAGTTCCTCACCGCGCTGCTGATGACGCTGCCGCTCGTGAAGGCGAAGGACGGCCGGACCGTCGTCGAAGTCGACGGCGAGCTGATCTCGAAGCCGTACATCGACATCACGATCCGGCTGATGGCGCGCTTCGGCGTGAGCGTCGAGCGCGACGGCTGGCAGCGCTTCGTCGTGCCGGCCGGCGTGCGCTACCGCTCGCCGGGGCGAATCATGGTCGAGGGCGACGCGTCGTCCGCGTCGTACTTCCTCGCGGCCGGCGCGCTGGGCGGCGGCCCGCTGCGGGTCGAGGGCGTGGGGCGGGCGAGTATCCAAGGCGACGTCGGCTTCGCGAATGCGCTGATGCAGATGGGCGCGAACGTGACGATGGGGGACGACTGGATCGACGTGCGCGGCATCGGCCACGATCACGGCAAGCTCGAGTCGATCGACATGGACTTCAACCTGATTCCCGACGCGGCGATGACCATCGCGATCGCGGCGCTGTTCGCGAACGGCACGAGCACGCTGCGCAACATCGCGAGCTGGCGCGTGAAGGAGACCGACCGCATCGCCGCGATGGCGACCGAGCTGCGCAAGGTCGGCGCGATCGTCGAGGAAGGCCCCGACTATCTCGTCGTCACGCCGCCCGCAAAGCTCACGCCGAACGCGGCGATCGATACGTACGACGATCACCGGATGGCGATGTGCTTCTCGCTCGTCAGCCTGGGCGGCGTGCCCGTGCGGATCAACGATCCGAAGTGCGTCGGCAAGACGTTCCCCGACTATTTCGACCGCTTCGCCGCGCTCGCCAAAGCCTGATCCGACTGTTCCGATGAAATCGACCCGACCCTTTCACCCGACTCCCGTCATCACGATCGACGGCCCGACCGCTTCCGGCAAGGGCACCGTCGCGGCGCTCGTCGCCGCGCACCTCGGCTTCCACCTGCTCGACAGCGGCGCGCTGTACCGGCTCGCGGCGCTCGCGAGCGTGCGCTACGGAATCGCCGCGGAAGACATCGACGCGCTGGTGAAGCTGATCGACGATCTGCACATCACGTTCCGTGAAGGTTGCGCGCAGCTCGACGGCGTCGACGTGTCGAACGACATTCGTGCCGAAGCGGTCGGCAACCGCGCGTCGGCCATTGCCGTGCACGGCCCCGTGCGCACCGCGCTCGTCGCGCGCCAGCGGGCGTTTCGCAAGACGCCGGGCCTCGTGGCGGACGGGCGCGACATGGGCACGGTGATCTTCCCCGACGCCGTGCTGAAGGTGTTCCTGACCGCCAGCGCCGAGGCGCGCGCGACCAGACGGCATAAGCAATTGATGCAAAAAGGTTTTTCTGCTAATATAGATGACTTGCTCCGGGATCTTCGTGAACGTGACGCGCGCGACAGCAATCGCGCAGCCGCGCCGCTGAAGCCTGCGGCAGATGCCAAGTTGCTCGATACGTCGGCGCTTTCGGTCGATGAAGCCGTCGATCAGGTGCTGCAGTGGTACCGGGCGCTCGGCCAGCCAGCCTGAGAAGGCTGGGCGGCAGTAGGTGCTCCGCGCGTGAGTGCGGAGCGTGTTTCGAACCCTTAACCCCGTGTGGTCTTCGATCTGGCCCTTTCAGCCTGCCATTCCGGCCGGCGTGGCACAGCGAGCCATGCACAATCAGATTTTTATGTCCGACCTGCAAACCTCCACCCCGAATACCGAATCCTTTGCGGCTCTGTTCGAAGAGTCGCTGACCCGCCAAGACATGCGCGCCGGCGAAGTGATTTCCGCCGAAGTCGTGCGCGTCGACCACAACTTCGTGGTCGTCAATGCAGGCCTGAAGTCCGAGGCTTACATTCCGATCGAGGAATTCCTGAACGATCAGGGCGAGGTTGAGGTGCAGTCGGGCGATTTCGTGTCCGTCGCGATCGACGCACTCGAAAACGGCTACGGCGACACGATCCTGTCGCGCGACAAGGCAAAGCGCCTCGCATCGTGGCTGTCGCTGGAAAAGGCCCTCGACAACAACGAACTCGTCACCGGCACGATCACCGGCAAGGTGAAGGGCGGCATGACCGTGATGGTCAACGGCATCCGCGCGTTCCTGCCGGGTTCGCTGGTCGACACGCGTCCGGTCAAGGACACGACCCCGTACGAAGGCAAGACGCTCGAGTTCCGCGTGATCAAGCTCGATCGCAAGCGCAACAACGTCGTGCTGTCGCGTCGTGCAGTGATCGAGGCAACGCAAGGCGAAGAGCGCGCGAAGCTGCTCGAGACGCTGAAGGAAGGCGCGATCGTCAACGGCGTGGTCAAGAACATCACCGATTACGGCGCGTTCGTCGACCTCGGTGGCATCGACGGCCTGCTGCACATCACCGACATCGCATGGCGTCGCGTGCGTCACCCGAGCGAAGTCTTGTCGGTTGGCCAGGAAGTCACCGCGAAGATCCTCAAGTTCGACCAAGAGAAGAACCGCGTCTCGCTGGGCATCAAGCAACTGGGCGACGATCCGTGGGAAGGCATCTCGCGCCGTTACCCGTCGGGCACGCGCCTGTTCGGCAAGGTCACGAACATCACCGACTACGGTGCATTCGTCGAAGTGGAATCGGGCATCGAAGGCCTCGTCCACGTGTCGGAAATGGACTGGACCAACAAGAACGTTGCGCCGTCGAAGGTTGTCCAGCTGGGCGACGAAGTCGAAGTCATGGTCCTCGAGATCGACGAAGACCGCCGTCGTATCAGCCTCGGCATGAAGCAGTGCAAGCCGAATCCGTGGGATGACTTCAGCCGCAACTTCAAGAAGGGCGACAAGATCACGGGCGCAATCAAGTCGATCACCGACTTCGGCGTGTTCATCGGTCTGCCGGGCGGCATCGACGGCCTGGTCCACCTGTCGGACCTGTCGTGGAGCGAAGCCGGCGAAGAAGCCGTTCGCAAGTACAAGAAGGGCGACGAAGTCGAAGCGATCGTGCTCGGTATCGACGTCGAGAAGGAGCGCATTTCGCTCGGCATCAAGCAGCTCGAAGGCGATCCGTTCAGCAACTACGTTGCAATGAACGACAAGGGCTCGATCGTCGACGGCGTCGTGAAGACGGTCGATGCGAAGGGTGCGGTCGTCACGCTGACGGGCGACATCGAAGGCTACCTGCGTGCGTCGGAAATCTCGCAGGATCGCGTCGAAGACGCACGCAACGTGCTGAAGGAAGGCGACAAGGTCAACGCGATGGTGATCAACATCGATCGCAAGTCGCGCGGCATCAACCTGTCGATCAAGGCGAAGGATTCGGCCGAACAACAGGAAGCGATCCGCGGCCTGCAGTCGGACTCCAGCGCTGCTGCGACCGGTACGACCAACCTCGGCGCGCTGCTGAAGGCGAAGCTCGACGGCCAAAACCAGTAAGCCTTACGAGGTCTGCTGAAGTATGACCAAATCCGAGTTGGTCGCGCAGCTGGCATCGCGATTTCCGCAACTTGTCCTCAAGGATGCGGATTTCGCGGTGAAAACGATGCTCGATGCGATGTCCGACGCCCTGGCGAAAGGGCATCGCATTGAAATTCGGGGTTTCGGCAGCTTTGGCCTCAATCGTCGCCCGGCGCGCGTCGGACGCAACCCGAAGTCGGGAGAGAAAGTGCAGGTGCCCGAGAAGTTCGTGCCGCACTTCAAGCCTGGCAAGGAATTGCGTGAACGCGTCGACGGCCGCGCCGGTGAACCGCTGAAGGCTGACGATCCGGACGACGAGCGTTGAACGTCGTTCGGTGTGCCCGGAACCTGTCCGGCGAAGGCTGAAAAGAAAAGCGCCCCTTGCGGGCGCTTTTTTCATTTCCGGCCACCGCGCGCCACGCCGCGCACAGGATGTGCGCAGCCGCGGAAACGCTTCCTTTACAATACGGGTCGATTCGGTGCGACGAAGGGGAGTCGCGCGCCGCGGCAAACCTCAACAAAGAGAGGGCTTCATGAAGTTTATCGTCTGGCTGATCCGGGTATTGGTGTTCGTCCTGCTGCTGGTGCTTGCGCTGGCCAATACGCAAACCGCGACGCTGAATTTCGTTGCCGGCTACGCATGGCAAGCGCCGCTGATCCTGATCGGCCTGGCATTCTTCGCCGTGGGGCTGCTGGCCGGCCTGCTGTCCGCGCTGCCTTCGATCTTCCGCCTGCGTCTCGAGAACGGGCGTTTGAAGCGCGATCTGCGTGCTGCGCGTGAAACGCCTGCCGTCATCGACCAGCCGCCGATGCCGCCCGTCATTTAACACGGACGCCGCGCGATCATCGCGCGGTTTTCGTCTCTGCTTCGATATTTCGCATGGATCTGGATTTCTGGTGGTTGCTCGCGATTCCGGTCGCGTTCGCGCTCGGTTGGGCGGCGTCACGCTATGACCTGAAGAATCTCCTGTCGGAGAGCGCCAACCTGCCGCGTTCGTATTTTCGCGGCCTGAATTTTCTGTTGAACGAACAACCCGACAAGGCGATCGATGCGTTCATCGAGGTTGCCAAGCTCGACCCCGAAACGGTCGAGCTGCACTTCGCGCTCGGCAACCTGTTTCGCCGTCGCGGCGAGACCGACCGCGCGATCCGCGTGCACCAGAACCTGCTGAGCCGCACCGACCTGCCGGTCAACGAACGTGACCACGCGCTGTACGAACTGGGTCAGGATTTCCTGAAGGCCGGCCTGCTGGATCGCGCGGAAGAGGCGTTCCACAAGCTCGCCGACGGCGACTACGCGCTCGGCGCGCAGCGCGCGCTGCTGACGATCTACGAGATCGAGAAGGACTGGAACAAGTCGATCGATACGGCGAAACGCATCGAGTCGATGAGCGACAAGCCGCTCGGCGTCGAAATCGCGCAGTTTCACTGCGAACTCGCGCAGGACGCGCTGCAGCGCAAGAATGCCGCCGCGGCGGCCGAACAGTTGCGCCTTGCGCTGAGCGTGAATCCGCAGAACGTGCGTGCGACGGTCCTGTCCGGCGACGCGGCGGAAGCGGCGGGCGATCACGCGGGCGCGATCGAGCACTGGAAGCGCGTCGAAGCGCAGAACCCGGCGTATCTGCCGCTCGTGGCCGACAAGCTGATGAAGGCATACGTCGCGCTCGGCAAGAACGTCGAAGGCGCCGAGTTGCTGATGGGGTACGTCGATCGCTATCCGTCGAACGACCTGCTCGACATCGCCTATCAGCATATCGCCGGGTTGCGCGGCCAGGATGCGGCACACACGCTCGCGCGGACGCAGATGGAAAAGTCGCCGAACCTGTCGGGGATGCTGCACCTGCTCGATGCGCAGATCGCGGCGGCCGAGGAGCCGCGTCGTAAGGAACTTGAAATGATGCGTGCGCTGATCAAGCAGCGCACGAAAAATCTGCCACGGTATACGTGCCAGAATTGCGGTTTCCGGGCACGGCTCTTCTATTGGCAGTGCCCCGGATGCAGCGGCTGGGAAACCTATGCGCCGCGCCGCGTCGAACCTGCGATGCCGGGCTGATCCCGGCACGCGGAGCCAACGCGCTGCGGTTGCCGCCGGGCTCGCCCCGGCGGCCAAGTTAGTCAATTACCGGGAAGTACCGGAACATCTATGAAAATCACCATCATCGGCACCGGCTATGTCGGCCTCGTCACGGGCGCCTGCCTCGCGGAGATCGGTCACGACGTCTTCTGTCTCGACGTCGATCCGCGCAAGATCGATATCCTGAACAACGGCGGGATGCCGATTCACGAACCGGGGCTGCTGGACATCATCGCGCGCAACCGCACGGCGGGGCGTCTGCGCTTCTCGACCGACATCGAGGCGAGCGTCGCGCATGGCGAGATCCAGTTCATCGCGGTCGGCACGCCGCCCGACGAGGACGGCTCGGCCGACCTGCAATACGTGCTCGAGGCCGCGCGCAACATCGGCCGCCACATGACGGGCTTCAAGGTGATCGTCGACAAGTCGACGGTGCCGGTCGGCACCGCGCGGCGCGTGCGCGGGGTGGTCGACGAGGCGTTGGCCGCACGCGGGCTCGCGGGCAGCGTTGCGCATCGCTTCTCGGTCGTGTCGAACCCGGAATTCCTGAAGGAAGGCGCCGCGGTCGAAGACTTCATGCGCCCGGACCGGATCATCATCGGCGTCGACGACGACGACACCGGCACGATCGCGCGCGAGAAGATGAAGAAGCTCTACGCGCCGTTCAACCGCAACCACGAGCGCACGATCTACATGGACGTGCGTTCGGCCGAATTCGCGAAGTATGCGGCGAACGCGATGCTTGCGACGCGCATCTCGTTCATGAACGAGATGTCGAATCTCGCCGACAAGGTCGGCGCCGACATCGAGGCCGTGCGCCGCGGGATCGGCTCCGATCCGCGCATCGGCTATCACTTCCTGTACGCGGGCGTCGGCTACGGCGGCTCGTGCTTTCCGAAGGACGTGCAGGCGCTGATCCGCACCGCCGGCGAGAACGGCCAGCCGCTGCGCATCCTGGAGGCCGTCGAGGCCGCCAACCATGCACAGAAGGACGTGCTGATCGGCAAGATCGAGCAGCGCTTCGGCGCCGACCTGACGGGGCGCGAATTCGCGGTCTGGGGCCTGGCGTTCAAACCGAACACCGACGACATGCGCGAGGCGCCGAGCCGCCGCCTGATCGCCGCGTTGCTCGAACGCGGTGCGACCGTGCGCGCCTACGATCCGGTCGCCGTCGACGAAGCGCGGCGCGTGTTCGCGCTGGATTTCGGCGACGATGCGCACATGCTGGCGCGACTGCATCTCGTCGACACGCAGGATGCCGCGGTCACGGGCGCGGACGCACTCGTGATCGTGACCGAATGGAAGGAATTCCGCAGCCCCGATTTCACGCGCCTGAAGGCCGAACTGAATGCACCGGTGATCTTCGACGGGCGCAACCTGTACGAGCCGGACGCGATGGCCGAACTGGGCATCGATTACTACGCGATCGGCCGGCCGTATGTCGATCCCCAGTCGTTCCCCCGTGGCTGAACGTACGATGAATACTCTTCGCGAAGTCGTTCCGGTGCCGCGCGAGCAACTCGCGCACTCGCGTGTGCTCGTCGTCGGCGACGTGATGCTCGACCGTTACTGGTTCGGCAACGTCGATCGCATTTCGCCTGAAGCGCCGGTGCCGGTGGTGCACGTGCAGCGTCAGGAGGAGCGGCTCGGCGGCGCGGCCAACGTGGCGCGCAATGCCGTGACGCTCGGCGGCCAGGCCGGGCTGTTGTGCGTCGTCGGTTGCGACGAGCCCGGCGAGCGGATCGTCGAGCTGCTCGGCAGCAGCGGCGTGACGCCGCATCTCGAGCGCGATCCGGCCTTGCCGACCACGATCAAGCTGCGCGTGCTCGCGCGTCAGCAGCAGTTGCTGCGCGTCGACTTCGAGGCGATGCCGACGCACGAGGTGCTGCTCGCGGGGCTCGCGCGCTTCGATGCGCTGTTGCCGCAGCACGACGTCGTGCTGATGTCGGATTACGCGAAAGGCGGCCTGACGCACGTCACGACGATGATCGAGAAGGCGCGTGCGGCCGGCAAGGCGGTTCTGGTCGACCCGAAGGGCGACGACTGGGAACGCTATCGCGGCGCATCGCTGATCACGCCGAATCGCGCGGAACTGCGCGAGGTGGTCGGGCAGTGGAAATCGGAAGACGACCTGCGCGCGCGCGTCGCGAATCTGCGTGCGGCGCTCGGCATCGACGCGTTGTTGCTCACGCGCTCGGAAGAGGGCATGACGCTCTTTTCCGCGGGCGGCGAACTGCATGCGCCGGCGCTCGCGCGCGAAGTGTTCGACGTGTCGGGCGCGGGTGACACCGTGATCGCGACGGTCGCGACGATGCTCGGCGCCGGTGTGCCGCTCGTCGACGCCGTGGTGCTCGCGAATCGCGCGGCCGGCATCGTGGTCGGCAAGCTCGGCACGGCCACGGTGGACTACGACGAACTGTTTCACTGAGTGCATTCGGCGGCGCGACGAGCGCGCCGCACGAGTGGCTCGCACTTTTCAGGCAGGACGATCATGACCCTCATCGTTACCGGCGCAGCCGGTTTCATCGGCGCGAACATCGTCAAGGCGCTCAACGAGCGCGGCGAGACGCGCATCATCGCGGTCGACAACCTGACGCGCGCGGACAAGTTCCGCAATCTCGTCGACTGCGAGATCGACGACTATCTCGACAAGACCGAATTCGTCGAACGCTTCGCGCGCGGCGATTTCGGCAAAGTACGCGCGGTATTTCATGAAGGCGCCTGTTCGGACACGATGGAAACCGACGGCCGCTACATGATGGACAACAACTTCCGCTACAGCCGCGCGGTGCTCGATACCTGCCTCGCGCACGGCACGCAGTTCCTGTATGCGTCGTCGGCCGCGATCTACGGCGGCTCGACGCGTTTCGTCGAGGAACGCGACGTCGAGGCGCCGTTGAACGTATACGGCTATTCGAAGTTCCTGTTCGACCAGGTGATCCGTCGCGTGCTGCCGAGCGCGAAGAGCCAGATCGCGGGCTTCCGCTATTTCAACGTGTACGGCCCGCGCGAGACGCACAAGGGGCGCATGGCGTCGGTCGCGTTCCACAACTTCAACCAGTTCCGCGCGGAAGGCAAGGTGAAGTTGTTCGGCGAGTACAACGGTTATGCGCCGGGCGAGCAGACGCGCGATTTCGTGTCCGTCGAGGACGTGACCAAGGTGAACCTGTTCTTCTTCGATCATCCGGAGAAGTCGGGCATCTTCAATCTCGGCACCGGCCGCGCGCAACCGTTCAACGATATCGCGTCGACGGTCGTGAATACGCTGCGCGCACTCGACAACCAGCCGCCGCTCACGCTCGCGCAGCAGGTCGAGCAGGGCTTGATCGAATACGTGCCGTTCCCCGATGCGCTGCGCGGCAAGTACCAGTGCTTCACGCAGGCCGACCAGACGAAACTGCGCGCGGCCGGCTACGACGCACCGTTCCTGACCGTGCAGGAAGGCGTCGACCGCTACGTCCGTTGGCTATCCGGCCAGGTTTAAACCGGCGCGTTGCATCGATAGACTGGGTCTCACGGTCGGCAGCCGCCGGCCGTTTTTCTTCGGAGATCCAGCACATGATCAGGAAATGGTTTGCCGCGGCGGTCATGCTCGGCGCAGTGGCGTCGGCCTGGGCGGCCGTCGACGTCAACACCGCGAACGAGGATGCGCTCGTCGGTATCAAGGGCATCGGTCCGGCGCGGGCGAAGGCGATTCTCGACGAGCGCGGCGCACGCGGCCCGTTCAGGAATGCAGACGATCTCGCCGCGCGCGTGAAGGGCATGGGCGGGCATACCGTCGAGCGGCTTCAGCAGGAAGGGTTGACGATCGGTGCGGCGGCGGGCGCGGCGCCGTCGGCCGCAGGCAAGCCGGCGGCGGCGAAGCCTGCCGCCGCACCGGCTCGCACCGCGCAGAAATAGCGGCTCGCACGTACCCGACAAAGGGCTCCTTCAGTCGCCGTCGTTGCGACGGCTTCCCGCGGCATGCCGCGGGTTTTTTGCATGGAGCGGCATGCGCGGCGATCGCGACCGCGCGGCGCGCGTATTCCATCGTCGCAAAGGGGTTGCCGGCGCGCGTGTCGGTGCTGGTTTACAATCGATCGATTGATCGGCCTCGTACTCACGGTATATCCATGGCTTACAAAACTATCGAAGACACGATCGGCAATACGCCGCTCGTGCAACTGGTCCGCCTGCCGGACGACGAGATTCGCGCCCGCAACAACGTGGTGCTCGCGAAGCTCGAGGGCAACAATCCGGCCGGCTCCGTGAAGGATCGTCCGGCGCTGTCGATGATCGGCAAGGCCGAGGCGCGCGGGCGCATCAAGCCGGGCGATACGCTGATCGAGGCGACGAGCGGCAACACGGGCATCGCGCTCGCGATGGCCGCGGCGATCCGCGGCTACAAGATGGTGCTGATCATGCCGGAGGATCTGTCGGTCGAGCGCCGCCAGAGCATGGCGGCTTATGGCGCCGAAATCATCCTGACGCCGGTGAAGGGCGGGATGGAACTGGCGCGCGACCTCGCGGAGCAGATGCAGCGCGAAGGCAAGGGCGTGATCCTCGACCAGTTCGGCAACCCCGACAATCCCGTCGCGCACTACGAAGGCACGGGGCCGGAGATCTGGCGCGATACCGAGGGGCGCATCACGCACTTCGTGTCCGCCATGGGTACGACGGGCACGATCATGGGCACGTCGCGCTACCTGAAGGAACAGAATCCGGCGATCGAGATCGTCGGCGCGCAGCCGGAAGACGGCTCGCGTATTCCGGGCATTCGCAAGTGGCCGGAAGCGTACATGCCGACCATTTTCGATCGCAGCCGCGTCGACCGCGTCGAGAGCGTGAGTCAGGCTGCGTCGGAAACGATGACGCGCCGGCTCGCGGCGGTCGAAGGCATCTTCGCGGGCATTTCGTCGGGCGGCGCATGCGAAGTCGCGTTGCGCATCGCGCGCCAGGTCGAGAACGCGACGATCGTGTTCATCGTCTGCGATCGTGGCGACCGCTACCTGTCCACGGGCGTGTTTCCCGCCTGAGCGAGAGGGGGCGCGGCCCGCGCATCGATAAAAAACGCCGCTTCTGCGGCGTTTTTTCTTTGGGCGACCGGTGCTTACTGCGACTGCGCCGCGGCAGCGGCGGGTTGCAGCGCGCCGCTCGCTTCCATCTGCGCTTTCACGGCCTCGCCGAGCTGGTACACGGTGAGCGCGTAGAAGAAACTGCGGTTGTAGCGCGTCAGCACATAGAAGTTCTTCAGGCCGAGCATGTATTCGGTCGCGCGCCCCGGCGTCGGCAAGTCGACCACGGTGACCGGCGTGCCGGCTTCGGTCGTGATGTTGACCGTCGGCTCGTTCAACGTCATGCCCGCGCGCAGCAGTTGCGACAGCGCCCAGTGCGGTTCGGGCTGGCCGTCGGCGGCGGCCTGGGCGATGCCCAGGCTGCCTGTATCGGGCGTGATCTGCCAGACCACCGGACGGTCCGTTTCCCAGCCGTGCTGCTTCAGGTAGTTCGCGACGCTGCCGATCGCATCGACAGGACTGCTGCGCAGATCGACGTGACCCGTGCCGTCGAAGTCGACCGCATATTCGCGGATGCTGCTCGGCAGGAACTGCGGAATCCCGATCGCGCCGGTGTACGAGCCGAGCACGGTGGTGGGGTCGAGCTGGTTGTCGCGGGTCCAGACCAGGAAGTCTTCGAGGTTCTTGCGGAACGTGGCCTGGCGGCTGTCGCGGTTCGGCGTGTCCGGGTAGTCGAACGTGAGCGTCGTCAGCGCGTCGAGCACGCGGAAATTGCCCATGTAGCGGCCATAGATGGTCTCGACGCCGATGATGCCGACGATCACCTCGGGCGGCACGCCGAACTGCTCGGACGCGCGCTGAAGCGTGGCCTGGTTCGCTTTCCAGAACTTCACGCCCGCGTTGATGCGGATCGGCTCGATGAAGCGCGAGCGATAGACGCGCCAGTTCTTGACCGTCGGCGACGGGGCCGGCTTCACGAGCTTGACGGCCGTCGCCGAGTAGCTGATGCGCGAGAACAGCGCATGCAGGCTTGCCGAATCGAAGCCGTTGCGGCTCACCATCTCGTCGATGAACGCGTCGACCTTCGCATTGTTCGCGTAACGCTGTGGAACGATTTCCTCTTCGAAGGTCTGGCCTTGCGGCGTCTCCTGCTGCGGCTGGGCTTGGGCGACGAGCGTGCCGGCGGGCTTCGCCGGCTGCGTCTGCGCGACGGCAGGCGCGGTGCCGAGGGCCGCGGCGAGGGCAGCGGCGACGAGCGGAGCGCGAACCCGGAACAGCGCGGAAAGAAGGGCGGCAGGCTTGCTGGAATTCATGTCGAAGCGGGCGGACAGGGCGATTGTGTTCGGCGCAGTATACCCGACGCATCCGGCGCACCGGGCCGAAGCGGGCCCCCGTTGTGGTAAGTTAGCGGCGAATTCGCGGCAGACGATGGACATCATTGATGGAGACCTGCGACGCACCGTGCGCCGCGGATGACAGCTTATGGCAACCGCTTTCTATACGCACCCCGACTGCATGCTGCACGAGATGGGGGAATGGCATCCGGAATGTCCGGCCCGCCTGTCGGCGATCCAGGATCAACTGATTGCGAGCCGCATCGACGACCTGATCGTGCACGAAACCGCGCCGTTCGCGAGCGAGGTCGCGCTGGGCCGGGTGCATACGCAGGCGCACATCGACTACATCCGGAGCATGACGCCGGTCGACGGTTACGTCGAGATCGATCCCGACACGCTGATGAATCGCGACACGTGGCGCGCGGCACTGCGCGCGGCCGGCGCCGCGATCGCGGCGACCGACGCGGTGATCGAAGGCCGCTATGCGAATGCGTTCTGCGGCGTCCGCCCGCCCGGCCACCATGCGGAGCCCGCGCGCGCGATGGGCTTCTGCTTCTTCAACAACGTCGCGATCGCCGCACGGCACGCACTCGACGTACACGGCATCGAGCGCGTCGCGATCGTCGATTTCGACGTGCATCACGGCAACGGCACCGAGGCGGCGTTCGCGAACGACGAGCGCGTGCTGATGTGCAGCTTCTTCCAGCATCCGCTGTATCCGTTCTCGGGCGTCGATCACCAGGCGCCGAACATGGTCAACCTGCCGATGCCCGCACGCAGCAACGGGATGGCGATTCGCGAAGCCGTCGACATGTTCTGGCTGCCGCGCCTCGACGCGTTCAAGCCGCAGATGCTGTTCGTGTCGGCCGGCTTCGATGCGCATCGCGAGGACGATATCGGCAATCTCGGGCTCGTCGAAGCCGACTTCGAATGGCTGACCGCGCGAATCGTCGACGTGGCGCGCCGGCATGCGCAGGGCCGTATCGTCAGTTGCCTCGAGGGCGGCTACAACCTGTCCGCGCTCGGGCGCAGCGTCGTCGCGCACCTGCGCGTGCTGGCCGGGATCTGATTCGCGATTGACCGGCCGGGCCGGGCGCGTTCAGCGCGCGGGCACGCGCGCATGAATCCACGCGATCAGCGCGTCGATCACGCGGTCGCGTTCGAGATCGTTCATCGTTTCGTGGAAGCCGCCTTCGTACAGCGTCAGCGTACGATCGGGCGAACCGACGTGCGCGCCGAACGCCCGGCTGCCGTCGGGTTCGGTCAGCTTGTCCTCCGTGCCGTGATAGACGAGCACCGGCACGCGCAGCGCGCCGCGGCCGCGCTCGATGCGCGCCATCGCATCGAGGATCTCCGCGCCGGTGCGGGCGGGCACGGCGCCGTGGTGCACGAGCGGGTCGGCGCGATTGGCGGCGACGACGGCCGGATCGCGCGACAGCAGGGCCGCATCGATCCTGATCGCGGGGAAAGTAGGCCACGCACGGCTGATGAGGCGGCTGAGCGCAAGCATCCAGCGCGGCACGTCGCGCCCCGGCGCAAGCGCCGGACTCGACAGCACGAGGCCGGCCAGCGCGTGGCCGCGAGCCGGTGCACGTTCGATCGCGTAGAGCGCCGCGACCGCGCCGCCCATGCTGTGCCCCATCAGAAACAGCGGCGCGTCGCCGCGCGCGGCTTCGGCGACCAGCGCATCCGCGTCGTTCAGGTAGCCGTCGAAACGCTCGACCCACACGCGTTTGCCGGGCGACTGGCCATGCCCGCGCAGATCGATCGCAAGCACGTCGATGCCGGCTGCGGTCAGCCGGCCGGCGAGCGCGGCATAGCGGCCCGCGTGTTCGGCGAGGCCGTGCACCAGCGCGATCGTCGCGCGCGGCGGCACGCTGCCGTCGCCGGCCGGCCAGCGGTACGACGCCAGTTCGAGCCCGTCCGCGGTACGCAGCCGGCCCATGTGCGGCGCGGGCGCCGAAGGCGCCGATCCGGCAATGGCGGCGGGTGCGGCGGCCGGCGTGGTGGTGGCGCTCATCTGGCGTGTCTCCGGTTCGTTGGCGAGTGTGTTCCCGATCATAGTCGCGGCCTCCCGGCGTGGGCGAAGCGGCGCTCCTCTAATTTCGTCTGGTTATGAAAAGATCGAAATCGATTATTAAGGGGAATGAGGGGTTTGCGGTAAAATCGCCGGCTATTCCCGATGCATCGGCGGCCGACTGGCGGGCCAACTCGCCGGCCGGCCGCCGTTTTGTTTACATGATCGAATTACGCAATCTTTCGCAGCGTTTCCCCGGCCCGGGCGGCTGGGTCGAAGCGTTGCGCAACGTCAACCTGACGATCCCGCAAGGCGAGGTGTTCGGCATCATCGGCCGAAGCGGCGCCGGCAAGAGCACGCTCGTGCGCACCATCAACCTGCTCACGCGGCCGACCGAAGGCAATGTCGTCGTCGGTGGGCGCGACCTGATGCTGCTGTCGGCCAGTGCGCTGCGCGAGGCGCGCCGCGAGATCGGCATGATCTTCCAGCACTTCAACCTGCTGTCGTCGCGCACGGTGTTCGACAACGTTGCGCTGCCGCTCGAACTGGCCGGCGCGAGCCGTGCCGACATCGAGGCCGCCGTGCTGCCGCTGCTTGACCTGGTCGGGCTGTCCGCGCAGAAGGATCGCTATCCGGCGCAGATCAGCGGCGGCCAGAAGCAGCGCGTCGGCATCGCCCGCGCGCTGGCGAGCCAGCCGAAGGTGCTGCTGTCGGACGAGGCGACGTCCGCGCTCGATCCCGAAACCACGCGTTCGATCCTCGATCTGCTGAAGCGCATCAACCGCGAACTCGGGCTGACGATCGTGCTGATCACGCACCAGATGGAAGTGATCAAGCAGGTCTGCGATCGCGTCGCGGTGCTCGATGCGGGGCGCGTGGTCGAAGAGGGCCGCGTGATCGACGTGTTCCTGCAGCCGCATCACGAAGTCACGCGCGCGCTGATCGGCGACGTGATCGCGCAGGAACTGCCGCCCGCGCTGAAGGCGCGCGTGGCCGAGCGGCTGAAGACGGGCAGCGGCCATCTGCTGCGGCTCGCGTTCACGGGCTCGGGTGTCGACCAGCCGATCCTGTCGGAGACGATCCGCCGGTACGAACTCGATTTCAACATCCTGCACGGCCAGATCGACGAGATCCAGGGGCAGGCATTCGGTTCGCTCGCGGTGCTCGCCGGCGGCGAGCCGGGCAAGGTCGGGCAGGCGCTCGCGTTCCTGCGCGAGCAAGGTGTGGTGGTAGAGGAGCTTTCGTATGTTGAGTGAGATGTTCGATATGTTCGTGCAGTCGTTCTGGGAGACGCTGATCATGGTCGGCATCTCCGGGGCGGTCGGCGCGCTCGTCGGCCTGCCGCTCGGCGTGCTGCTCTACCTGACCGATCGCCAGGGCGTGTTGCAGAACCTCGCGGTGAATCGCGTGCTCGGCGGCATCGTGAACGCGGTCCGCTCGACGCCGTTCATCATTCTGCTGGTCGCGGTGATTCCGTTCACGCGGCTCGTCACCGGTTCGTCGATCGGCACGGCCGCGGCGGTCGTGCCGCTGACGCTCGCGGCCGCGCCGTTCATCGCGCGTCTCGTCGAAACGGCGCTGCGCGAGGTCGATCGCGGGTTGATCGAAGCCGCACAGTCGATGGGCGCGACCACGTCGCAGATCGTATTCAAGGTGCTGTTGCCCGAATCGCTGCCGGGCGTCGTCGCGGGCCTGACGATCACGTTCGTGTCGCTCGTCGGCTATTCGGCGATGGCGGGTGCGATCGGCGGCGGCGGGCTCGGCGATCTCGGGATCCGCTACGGTTACCAGCGCTATCTGCCGGAAGTGATGTGGACGGTCGTCGCGATCCTGATCGTGTTCGTGCAGATCGTGCAATCGTTCGGCGACTGGCTGGTGCGCCGGCTGAGCCACAAATAAGACCAAACCGATCCGACAGGAAAGACACGATGCAACGACGCTTCATGCTGAAATTTGCGGCGGCGCTGGGCGCGGCCGCGCTGTTCGCGGGCGCGCATGCGCAGGCCGAAACCATCAAGGTGGGGGTGACGGGCGGTCCGCACGCGCAGATCATGGAAGTGGTGAAGAAGGTCGCGGCGAAGGACGGCCTGGAGATCCGCATCGTCGAATTCTCCGATTACGTGCAGCCGAACGCGGCGCTCGCGTCGGGCGACCTCGACGCGAACAGCTACCAGCACGATCCGTATCTGCAGGCGCAGGTGAAGGATCGCGGCTACAAGCTGCTCAAGGTCGCGGACACCGTCACGTTCCCCATGGGCATCTATTCGAAGCGCGTGAAGTCGCTGGCCGAACTGAAGCCGGGCGCGCGCGTCGCGGTTCCGAACGATCCGACCAACGGCGGCCGCGCGCTGCTGTTGCTGCAGAAGCAGGGGCTGTTGAAGCTGCGCGCGGATGCGGGGCTGAAGGCGACGCCGCTCGATATCGTCGACAATCCGCGCAAGCTGAAGATCGTCGAGCTCGACGCGGCGCAGATCCCGCGCTCGCTCGGCGACGTCGACGCGGCCGCGATCAATACCAACTACGCGATGGAAGCAGGGTTGAAACCGAAGCAGGACGCGATCGCGATCGAGGGCCCGAACGGCCCGTATGCGAACATTCTCGCGATCCGCGAGGCGGACCGGAACAAGCCGTGGGTCGCCAAGCTGATTGCGGCGTACCACTCGGCCGACGTGAAGCAGTTCATCGAAGGCAAGTTCGGCGGCGCGGTCGTTGCCGCCTGGTAACCGATGGAGCGCGGACGCCCGGCGGGATTAGAGTCGATGATCGAAAACCCGGGCTTTGCGTCCGGGTTTTTTCTCTTTTAAAATAGAACGACCGTTCGCTATCATTGGCGCGTCGCCAAGAAGCGGTATCCTCGACAACCATGATGGTTGGGTCCGCCTGGCCGCGCAGTCATGAGGTCGCGCTATAAAATGGCCTCTGGTCGTATTCGTAACTTTGGAGCGTGTGCATGAAAATCCTGGTGCCAGTGAAAAGAGTGGTCGACTACAACGTGAAGGTCCGCGTGAAGTCGGACAACACGGGTGTCGACATCGCGAACGTGAAGATGTCGATGAACCCGTTCGACGAAATCGCCGTTGAAGAAGCCGTGCGCCTGAAGGAAGCGGGCGTCGCGACCGAAGTGATCGCAGTGTCGGTGGGCGTCGCGCAAGCGCAGGAAACGCTGCGCACGGCGCTGGCGATCGGCGCGGATCGCGCGATCCTCGTCGAGTCGAACGACAGCGTCGAGCCGCTGGCCGTCGCGAAGATCCTCAAGGCGCTGGTCGACAAGGAACAGCCGCAACTGGTGATCCTCGGCAAGCAGGCGATCGACGACGATTCGAACCAGACGGGCCAGATGCTGGCCGCGTTGGCAGGCCTGCCGCAAGCGACGTTCGCATCGAAGGTGACGATCGCCGACGGCAAGGCGACGGTCGCGCGTGAAGTCGACGGCGGCGCGGAAACGCTGTCGCTGACGCTGCCGGCGGTCGTGACGACCGACCTGCGTCTGAACGAGCCGCGCTACGTGACGCTGCCGAACATCATGAAGGCGAAGAAGAAGCCGCTCGAAACGGTGAAACCGGAAGACCTCGGCGTGGACGTCGCGCCGCGTCTGAAGACGCTGAAGGTGGTCGAGCCGCCGAAGCGCGCGGCCGGCGTGAAGGTGCCGGACGTGAAGACGCTGGTCGAGAAGCTGAAGACCGAAGCCAAGGTGCTGTAAAGGGAGCGGAAAGAAATGACGATTCTGGTAATTGCAGAACACGACAACGCGTCGATCAAGGCCGCGACGCTGAACACGGTGGCGGCGGCGGCAAAGATCGGCGGCGACATTCACGTGCTGGTCGCGGGTCACAACGCGCAAGCGGCTGCCGATGCGGCAGCGAAGATCGCGGGTGTGTCGAAGGTGCTGCTGGCCGACGCGCCGCAACTGGCCGAAGGCCTCGCGGAAAACGTCGAGGCGACGGCGCTGAACATCGCGAAGGACTACTCGCACATCCTCGCGCCGGCCACTGCCTACGGCAAGAACGTCGCACCGCGCATCGCCGCGAAGCTGGACGTCGCGCAGATCTCGGACATCACGGCAGTCGATTCGGCCGACACGTTCGAGCGCCCGATCTACGCCGGCAACGCGATCGCGACGGTGCAATCGAGCGACCCGATCAAGGTCATCACGGTACGCGCGACGGGTTTCGATCCGGTTGCGGCCGAAGGCGGCAGCGCAGCGGTCGAGAAGATCGAAGCGGCAGCCGACGCCGGCAAGTCGCAATTCGTCAGCCGTGAAGTGACGAAGCTGGACCGTCCGGAACTCACCAGCGCGAACATCATCGTGTCGGGCGGCCGCGGTCTGGGCAGCGGCGAGAACTACACGAAGGTGCTGGAGCCGCTGGCCGACAAGCTGTCGGCGGCGCTCGGCGCATCGCGCGCGGCAGTGGATGCCGGCTACGTGCCGAACGACTACCAGGTCGGCCAGACCGGCAAGATCGTCGCGCCGCAGCTGTACATCGCGGTCGGTATCTCGGGCGCGATCCAGCATCTGGCCGGGATGAAGGATTCGAAGGTGATCGTCGCGATCAACAAGGATCCGGAAGCGCCGATCTTCAGCGTGGCCGACTATGGCCTCGTCGGCGATCTGTTCGCGCTCGTGCCGGAACTCGTGAGCGAGCTCGGCTGACGCGGCGTGACGCCTCAGCGGTAAGCACACGGGAAGAGGGGCGCGACGAGCGCCCCTTTTTTGTTGTGTCGTTGCGGAAGAGGCGCGAGCGTCGCTCGGCGGGAAGAATCCGGATCGTACCGTGTCGTGCGGAACGTATCCTCGCGCACGCACGACGGGTAGCGTCGATTCGAGCGCCGTGCGACGGCGGCATGCGCAGGTTGATTGAAGCGTCGTGCCGAATCGACACTCGCGGTCGCGGTTGCACTCGCAGCCGCCGAAACGAGAAAGGCGCCCTCGGGCGCCTTTCTTGCTGATGCAACGGGCCCGCATCGCCGCGGGCCGTTCCGATTTACGCGTATGCCGGGCGCGTCTGGCCGGGCACGTCCTTCAGGTAACGATGCACCGACAGGTCGTCGGCCTGGATCGCGGGCATCTTGCCCGAGATCAGGTCCGCGAGCAGTTGGCCCGAGCCGCACGACATCGTCCAGCCGAGCGTGCCGTGGCCGGTGTTCAGGAACAGGTTCGACACCGGCGTGCGGCCGACGATCGGCGTGCCGTCCGGCGTCATCGGGCGCAGGCCCGTCCAGAACGTGGCCTTCGACGTGTCGCCGCCGCCCGGGAACAGGTCGTTCACGCACATCTCGAGCGTTTCGCGACGTGCCGCGCGCAGCGTCTTGTCGAAGCCGACGATTTCCGCCATGCCGCCGACGCGGATGCGCTGGTCGAAGCGCGTGATCGCGATCTTGTAGGTCTCGTCGAGCACGGTCGACACGGGCGCGGCGGCTTCGTTGACGATCGGCGCGGTGATCGAATAGCCCTTGAGCGGATAGACGGGAATCTTCATCAGGTTCGAGATGAAGCGCGTCGAGTACGAGCCGAGCGCGACGACGTACGCGTCGGCACGCACCGTCTCGCTGCCGCACTGCACGCCGGCGATCTTGCCGCCCGCGATCGCGAGCGCATCGATCGGCGTGTTGTAGCGGAACTTGACGCCGAGCGATTCGGCGAGCGCGGCGAGGCGCGTCGTGAACAGCTGGCAATCGCCCGTTTCGTCGCCCGGCAGGCGCAGGCCGCCCGTCAGCTTGTGCGAGACGGCGGCTAGCGCCGGTTCGGCTTTTTTCAGTTCGGCCGGCGACAGCAGTTCGAACGGCACGTTCGCTTCCTGCAGCACGGCGATGTCCTTCGCCGCGCCGTCGAGCTGCTGCTGCGTGCGGAACAGTTGCAGCGTGCCGCCCGTGCGGCCTTCGTACTGGATGCCGGTGTCGGCCCGCAGCGCCTGCAGGCAGTCGCGGCTGTATTCGGCGAGACGGACCATGCGCCCCTTGTTGATCGCATAGCGCTCGGCCGTGCAGTTGCGCAGCATCTGATACATCCACTGGAGCTGGAAGCGCGTGCCGTCGAGGCGGATCGCGAGCGGCGCGTGCTTTTCGAACATCCACTTGACGGCCTTCAGCGGCACGCCGGGCGCGGCCCACGGCGCGGCATAGCCGGGCGAGATCTGGCCTGCGTTCGCGAAGCTCGTCTCCAGCGCCGGGCCGGCTTCCCGGTCGATCACAGTGACTTCATGGCCGGCGCGCGCAAGGTAATACGCGCTTGCCACGCCCACTACACCGCTGCCCAGAATGACGACTCGCATAGCTGCTCCAGATGGAAGGGACCAGGTTGAGGCCGGGCGCACCTGCGGCTCCGTGTAACCTCTAGCTGATCTAGTTTTTCGAGCTATGGTATTGTCGAATGTGCAGTTTTTGTTATCGTATTTTTTCGGTTTTCAGCATAAACAAATGAGAACGCAACGTCAGCCCGTACGCTCGCTCGACAAGCTCGACCGGCGCATTCTGAAACTGCTCCAGGACGACGGCCGGATGGCGATGAAAGATCTCGCGGAACAGGTCGGACTGACCGTCACGCCGTGCATCGAGCGCGTGCGGCGCATGGAGCGCGACGGCGTGATCACCGGTTATCACGCGCGGGTCGACCCGGGTCAGCTGGGCGCCGCGCTGCTGGTGTTCGTCGAGATCACGCTCGGCCACAAGGGCGGCAACATGTTCGAGCAATTCCGCCGGGAAGTGATGAAGATCGACGAGGTGCTCGAATGCCATCTCGTTTCCGGCGATTTCGACTACCTGATCAAGGCGCGGATCGGCGAGATGGCCGACTACCGGAAACTGCTCGGCGACATCCTGCTGCAGTTGCCCGGCGCCGTGCAGTCGAAGAGCTACGTCGTGATGGAAGAAATCAAGGAAACGCTGACGATCGCCGTCGGCGAGTGACGCGCCGACGGCCCGTTGTCGGGCCCTTTATCCCGTCCTTGGCATGCTGCGCCCAATACTGTATAAATGTACAGTATTGGGCGCAGGCAAATGGGTGGGCACATGGACGATCGGTCCGACAACGAATTTCCGGTAGCGCCGCCCGTGCCCCGCAAGGGGCGCGGTGCGGTCGACAACCTCCAGGGGCGGTACGAAATCGCGCAGCGCGAAGCGGTGGACGACGGCTGGACGCACGAGTCCGACGACGCCGATTTCCCCGCGCCGCTGCGCACGCAGGTATTCGAGGAGCGGGCGAAGAGCATCCTGACGCACAATCAGTCGCCCGATATTCCGTTCAGCGTGTCGCTCAATCCGTATCGCGGCTGTGAGCACGGTTGTATCTACTGCTTCGCGCGGCCGACGCACAGCTACCTCGGGCTGTCGCCGGGGCTCGATTTCGAAAGCCGCATCTACGCGAAGGTGAACGCGGCCGAACTGCTCGAGCGCGAGATTTCGCGCAAGCGCTACGTGCCGGAGCCGATCGCGCTCGGCGTCAATACCGACGCATACCAGCCGGTCGAGCGCGACCTGCGCATTACGCGCAGCGTGATCCAGGTGATGCACGATCGCGGGCTGCCGTTCGCGGCGATCACGAAATCGTCGCTGATCGAGCGCGATCTCGACCTGCTCGCGCCGATGGCCGAACGCGGGCAGGTGATGGCGGCGGTCACGATCACGACGCTCGATGCCGAGCTCGCGCGCACGCTGGAGCCGCGTGCGGCCACGCCGGCGCGGCGGCTGCGCACGATTCGCGCGCTGCGAGATGCGGGCGTGCCGGTCGGCGTGAGCATTGCACCGGTGATTCCGTTCGTGACCGAGCCCGACATGGAGCGCGTGCTGGAGGCCTGTGCGGAAGCCGGCGCGACGCATGCGAGCTACATCATCCTGAGGTTGCCGTGGGAGGTCGCGCCGTTGTTCAAGCAATGGCTTGCCGCGCATTTTCCCGATCGTGCGGAGCGCGTGATGAACCGCGTGCGCGACATGCGCGGCGGCAAGGATTACGACTCGGATTTCTCGAAACGGATGAAGGGCGAGGGGATCTGGGCCGACCTGTTGCGGCAGCGCTTTCGCCAGGCCGTCAAGCGGCTCGGGTTGAACGAACGCACGAACGGTATCCTCGATCTGTCGCGGTTCAGCGGTGCGCCGGCCGCTGCGGTGCCGGCGCCGCGTGTCGCGGTGCGCGCAGCCGGCGCGAAGCCGCGCGACGACATGCAGTTGAACCTGTTCTGACCGGCGAGCCATGCAGTCGCCGGTGTGCCGTATCGACCGTATCGGTCGTGCTTACTGCGAAATCTGCTTGGCTGCTTCGACCTGCGATTCGAAGTAGGTCTGGAACGACAGCGCGAGTGCGGTCATCAACAGGAACGCGCCGATCAGCAGCGAGAAGATCACGACGAAGATCACGGTCCAGCCCGACCGGCTGTGCTTGCCGGTGTCCGCGTTGAATTGCGCATCCCATTTTTCGTCGGGGCGCAGCCCGTAGACGAGTGCGGCAAGAAACGCCGCCAGCAGCGAGATTGCGCCGGGTACCGCGAGCCACCAGCCGAGGCCGGCGCTGCGCTGCGTTGCGGCGAGCAGGAGGAAGCCCGGGATGCCAACGATCGTCGCGAGCAGGTGAGCCCAGCCGTACACATCGCGAAAGCCGTACAGGTAGAAGCGGTGCGCGCCGAGCGAGCCGAGCAGGAACGCGAGGGCGGCGGTGAGCGTCTTGGAGCGGAAGCGGCGGGGCGAAGCGGTGCTGCTGGACATGGATGGCGGCGTATTGTCGTTGGCATGGGCGGGGGCCGGCAGGCCGGCGCGGACGAGCGGCCCGGCACGCATTCTACGATGCCCGGTCGGGCCCGGTCACGCGTCGCCTGCGTCAAGGTGCCGCATAGGTCACGCGGTAGATCGCGCCCGCGTAATCGTCGCTGACGAGCAGCGAGCCGTCCGGTAGCGGCAATACGTCGGCCGGGCGTCCCCATACGGTGCCGTCGGGCCGCAGCCAGCCCGTGATGAACGGTGTCTGGCGCGCGTGGCTGCCGTCCGCCGATGCGACCACGCGCATCACGCGGTAGCCGACCTTCGTGCTGCGATTCCACGAGCCGTGTTCGGCAATGAAGACGTTGTTGCGATAGGGCGCCGGAAACATCGCCCCGGTATAGAAGCGCATCCCGAGCGCCGCGACGTGCGCGCCGAGTTTCAGGACGGGCGGCACATAACGGCGGCAGACGTCGGCGCCGCCGAATTCGGGGTCGGGCGTATCGCCGCCGTGGCAGTATGGAAAGCCGAAGTCGAGGCCGGTGCGCGGCGCACGGTTCAGCTTGTCGTCGGGTACGTCGTCGCCCATCATGTCGCGCCCGTTGTCGGTGAACCACAGCTCGCCCGAGTCAGGGTGCCATGCAAAGCCGACCGTATTGCGTATGCCGCGAGCGACCACTTCACGCCCGCTGCCGTCGGCGTTCATCCGCGCGATGATCGCGTAGCGGTCGCGATCGGCGAGGCAGACGTTGCACGGCGCGCCGACGGGCACGTACAGCTTGCCGTCGGGGCCGAACGCGATGAATTTCCAGCCGTGATGATGGTCGGTCGGCAGCGCGTCGGTCACGACGACGGGCGCGGGCGGTCGGGCGAGCCGGTCGTCGATACGATCGAGGCGCAGGATGCGCGAGACGGCGGATATATAGAGGGCGCCGTCGCGATAGGCGACGCCGACGGGCAGGTCGAGCCCGGACGCGATGACGTAGTGTGCGCTGATCCGGCCCTCGTGCATCGCGAACGCATGGACGCGGCCGTCTCGCGTGCCGACATACAGAATGCCGCGCGGCGACCACGCCATTTCGCGCGCGGCCGGTACGGCGTCGGTCAGCACGCTCACATGGAAGCCGGGCGGCACGACGAGTTCGTTCACCGGCAGCGGCGCGGCAAACGCCGGTGCGGACGCGACGCAGGCAAGGCCGGCAAGCAGCGCCGCCAATAGGCGCTGCACGCGGCGCATCGGGGTGGCGCGAAGGGGCGGCATGACGGTCGGAAGCATCCTCGATACGACGATTGTAGGTCCGGCTGGCGGGCCGTCCGCGGATTTTTACGCGTAAGTGTTTGTTGTACCTCTGGTTTCCGGCTATAATCGCGTGTTTCAGTAGTTTCGAACCCGGTTTTCCCGAAGGACATCATATGGTTATCATCCGTCTGGCTCGTGGCGGCTCGAAGAAGCGCCCGTTCTACAACATCGTCGCTACCGATTCGCGCAACCGTCGTGACGGCCGCTTCATCGAGCGCGTCGGCTTCTACAACCCGGTCGCCACGAAGGGCGAATCGCTGCGTATCGCTCAGGATCGCCTGACGTACTGGCAAGGCGTTGGCGCGCAACTGTCGCCGACCGTCCAGCGTCTCGTGAAGGAAGCGCAAAAGGCGCAACCGGCTGCCTAACGTGGCACGGTGTGCCGGTCGTGCCGGCTGTGAGGTGCATTGATGGCGGGTCACGATTCCGGTAATGCAAGGCGCGGGCGTGCGTCATTCGGCGCATTCGTCCGCAAGCCGGTCGAGCGCGGCACGGTCGCGAACGCCGGTCAGGCTGCCGAACAGGGCGGCCCCGAAGCGACGCAAGCCTGGCCCGACGATGCCGTCGAGGTCGGGGCGGTAGTCGACGCCTACGGCCTGAAGGGCTGGGTCAAGGTGGCGACGCATGCCGATGCCGGTCGCGGTGGCGACGCGCTGCTCAGCGCGCGTCGCTGGTGGCTGGAACGCGGTGCGGAGCGGCTTTCCGTCCGCATCATGCAGTCGAAGACGCACAGCGACACTGTCGTTGCGCAACCCGCGGGTGTCGGCGACCGCGATGCTGCGCTGTCCATGCGCGGCTTTCGCGTGTTCGTGCGCCGGGAAGATTTCCCGGCACTGGCCGCGGACGAATTCTATTGGGTCGATCTGATCGGCCTCGATGTCGTCAACGAGCAATCGGTGGCGCTCGGGACGGTGAGCGGGATGATCGACAACGGCGTGCATTCGATCATGCGCGTCGAGTATCCGGCAACCGGCAAAGACGGTCGGCCGACCACCGACGAGCGGTTGATTCCGTTCGTCGGCGTCTACGTCAAGACGGTGGATCAGGCGGCGCGTCGCATCGTCGTCGACTGGGAAGCCGATTACTGAAATGAACCAGGTTACCGAGAGCGCGGTGCAGTTCGACGTCGTCACGCTCTTTCCCGAGATGTTCCGCGCACTGACCGACTGGGGAATCACCAGCCGGGCCGTCAAGCAGGGGCGCTTCGGGCTGCGCACCTGGAATCCGCGTGATTTCACGACGGACAACTACCGCACGGTCGACGATCGTCCGTACGGCGGCGGTCCGGGCATGGTGATGCTGGCCAGGCCGCTCGAAGCCGCGATCGACGCCGCGAAAGCGGCGCAGGCGGAGCAGGGCATCGCGAGCACGCGTGTCGTGATGATGTCGCCGCAAGGCGCGCCGCTCACGCATGATCGTGCGGTGCGGATGGCGCAGGAGCCCGGCGTCGTCGTGCTGTGCGGTCGCTACGAAGCGATCGATCAGCGCCTGCTCGACCGTTGCGTCGACGAGGAAATCAGCCTTGGCGACTTCGTGCTGTCGGGCGGCGAACTGCCGGCGATGGCGATGATGGATGCGGTCGTGCGGCTGCTGCCCGGCGTGCTGAACGATTCGCTGTCGGCCGTACAGGACAGCTTCGCCGACGGTCTGCTCGATTGCCCGCACTACACGCGTCCCGAGGAATACGCCGGCGTGCGCGTGCCGGACGTGCTGCTCGGCGGGCATCATGCCGAGATCGAGCGGTGGCGGCGCCAGGAAGCATTGAGGAATACGTTGCGGAAGCGGCCGGACCTGATCGTCCGGGCGCGCCGCGAGAAGTTGTTGAGCCGCGCCGACGAGGCGTGGCTCGCGAACCTCGCACGCGAAGCGAAGGACGCCTCCTGAGGCGGCTGCGCGAGCGGGAATTGGCGGTGCCGTACATGCGTGTGCGGCGCCTGATGTGAATCCATCCTCTATCGGGGCCAAGCCTGGAAGCAGGCGGGTTGAACGCCGACACGATGGCATAAGGAGTCAGTAATGAATCTGATCGCAAAACTTGAGCAGGAAGAAATCGAGCGCGCGCTCGCCGGCAAGACGATCCCCGATTTCGCCCCGGGCGACACGGTGATCGTGAACGTGAACGTGGTTGAAGGTAACCGCAAGCGCGTTCAGGCTTACGAAGGCGTCGTGATCGCGATTCGCAATCGTGGTCTGAACTCGAACTTCATCGTCCGCAAGATCTCGTCGGGCGAAGGCGTCGAGCGTACGTTCCAGACGTACTCGCCGCTGCTGGCAAGCATCGTCGTGAAGCGTCGCGGCGATGTGCGTCGTGCGAAGCTGTACTACCTGCGCGAGCGTTCGGGCAAGTCGGCTCGTATCAAGGAAAAGCTGGTGTCGAAGGATCGCGCCGCAGCAGCTTCCCAAGAGTAAGAGCTGTAAGGAAAAAGCACCCAACCGGGTGCTTTTTTCATTCTGGCGCGACAATATGCTCGATACGACACGAACCCGAGAGCCCCATTGAATCGCCGCCCCATCATCGATCCCGAAGTATTGCCGGTCGAAGGCACCGGCGCCGGCCTGCCGGTCATCGATTCCAGGCTGATGACGCCGTCCGGCCTGCGTGAACGCTTCGCGCGCACGCTCGAATGGAGCGTCGAACCCGGCGAGGCGAGGCTGCAGGAAGGCGTCGATCCGCGTAGCGCGGCCGTCCTCGTGCCGCTCGTCGTCCGCGAGTCGGGCCTCACCGTACTGCTGACGCAGCGCGCCGATCACCTGAACGACCACGCCGGACAGATCAGCTTTCCCGGCGGCCGTCGCGAGCCGTTCGACCGCGACGCGACCGCCACCGCGTTGCGCGAGGCGAAGGAGGAGATCGGGCTGGCCGCCGAACGCGTCGAGATTCTCGGTGCGCTGCCCGACTACCTGACCGGCACGGGGTTCTGCGTGACGCCGGTGGTCGGCCTCGTGCATCCGCCGTTCACCGTGCAGGCCGACACGTTCGAAGTTGCCGAGATTTTCGAGGTGCCGCTCGCGTTCGTGATGAACCCCGCGAACCATCAGGTGCGCGTGTTCCGATGGGAGGGCGGCGAGCGTCGCTTTTTTGCCATGCCCTATCCGAATGGCAAACCGGACGGCCATTACTTCATCTGGGGTGCAACTGCCGCCATGTTTCGCAATTTGTATCGCTTCTTGGCCGCCGGCTAGGCGGGCGCGCCGGCCGGCGCGCGCGACCGGCTGCCCGGCAACCGCGCCGCGCAGCCATGCGCGACTGACGCTGTGCTATCGTTATGCAAAAAATGACATAACTCCGAAGACGGCGCCACGCATGACTTTCTTTTCGGTTCTCCTCGCCCTCATCATCGAACAGGTCCGCGCGTTGTCGCCGAGCAATCCGGTGTTCGCGCTGTTCCAGTTTCATGCGGAAACCGTCGCGCATGGCCTCGACGCCGGCAAGCAGAAGCACGGAATCCTCGCCTGGCTCGCGGTCGTGCTGCCGTGGGTACTGGTCGTCGCGCTGATCTATTTCCTGCTGTACAAGGTGAGCTTCGTGCTCGCGTTTCTGTGGAACGTCGCCGTCGTGTATTTCACGCTCGGCTTCCGCCAGTTCAGCCACTACTTCACCGATATCCATCTCGCGCTCAACAACGACGACGTGCCGCGCGCGCGAGAAATCCTGCACGAGTGGACGGGTATCGACACGGTCGACATGCCGGTCGGCGAAATCGTCCGTCATACGCTGATCCACGCGGTCGTCGCGTCGCATCGCCACGTCTTCGGCGTGTTCTTCTGGTACGTGCTGCCGCTCGGCCCGGCGGGCGCCGTGCTGTACCGGATTTCCGAATACCTCGCGCGCAGCTGGTCGACGCCGGGCGACGACCGCACGGCTGCCTTCTCGACGTTCGCGCAGCGCGCGTTCTTCGTGATCGACTGGATTCCGTCCCGGCTGACGGCGCTCGGGTTCGCGATCGTCGGCAATTTCGAGGATGCGATCTACGCGTGGCGCAACCATACGCGCCAGTGGCCCGACCCGAACGACGGCGTGCTGCTGGCCGCCGGCAGCGGGGCGCTCGGCGCGCGTCTCGCCGGGCCGCTCGCGGAGCCGTCGAGCCTCGATGCGCTGGCGGTCGGCGACAGCGGTCCGTTGACGGTCGGTGACGATTGCACGCCGCGCACGCTGCAGTCGGCGGTCGGCCTCGTGTGGCGCGCGGTGATCCTGTGGATGATCCTGCTGCTGATGCTGACGCTGGCGGTCTGGGTATCGTGACGCGCTAGCCCGGCGCCCGACGAAATGAACAGGCCGGCTTGATGCCGGCCTTTTCGCTGTGGGTCGGCGCAGTGCGTTCAGTCGTCGCGCGGATCGCGCACGGCGCCGCATTGCCAGCACGCGGTGAATTGCGCTTCGAGCGCTTCGCCGCACTGCCGGCAGCGCCAGGGTGCGGCGCCGGCCGACGGCCCGTGCGATGCGGCATCGAGGAGCCGGCGGGCGAGCGCGTCGTCGCGTTCGTCGTCGAGCCACAGTTCGGGCGTGCACGCATCGGCGGGCAGGCCGCCGAGCGCGCCGGTCGCATAGCAGTTGTGCAGTTCGCAACCGATGCCGGCCACCTGGAGCACGTTGGCCCAATGCTGCGCGGTCGCGAGGTCGGGTGCCTTGAAACGCATCGCCGCTCCTGTCGATGAAGGCCGGTCCGTCTGGCGCCGGCCGGCCGTCGCACACGTCGCGCGATCAGCGGACGATCTGGCTCGCCTCGTGCACGAGCTGCGCGTACAGCGCATGCCGGGACGGCGCGATGCGGCCGTCGGCGACGGCTTCGAGGATCGCGCAGCCCGGCTCGTGCAGATGATGACAATTATAGAAACGGCAGTCCGCGAGCAGCGGCCGGAATTCCGGAAACGCGCGTTCGAGGCGGCCTTCGGTCAGGTGGTAGAGGCCGAATTCCTGAAAGCCCGGCGAATCGATCAGCGCACCGCCGCCTTCCAGCGGGTACAGGCGCGTGAACGTCGTCGTGTGACGGCCGCTGTTGAGCGCGGCCGAAATCTCGCGGGTCGCGGCTTCGGCGTCGGGCACGAGCAGGTTCACGAGCGTCGACTTGCCCATCCCCGACTGGCCGAGCAGGATCGTCGAATGACCGGCGAGGTGCGGCATCAGTTGCGCGCGCGCGTCGTCCGGCGCACCTTTCACCGACAGCTCGAGCACGTCGTAGCCGAGCGCGCGGTACGGCGCGAGGCGTTCGCGCGCGACCGGCAGTGCGGCCTCCACGTCGATCTTGTTCAGTACGACGAGCGGCTTCAGCTCGTTCGCTTCGGCGGCGATCAGCGCGCGGCCGAGCAGATCCTCGCTGAAATAGGGCTCGGTCGCGAGCACGATCAGCAGTTGGTCGAGGTTCGCCGCGAACAGCTTCGACTTGAACTGATCGGAGCGGTACAGCAGGTTGCGCCGTTCGCCGATCTCCACGATCACGCCCTGGTCGGCCGACGCGAGTTCGTACGCGACGCGGTCGCCGACCGCGACGTCGCTTTTCTTGCCGCGCGGGAAGCATTGCAGCATCGGGCCGCCGTCGTCGGGGGCGACGATGTAGTGGCGGCCGTGTGCCGCGATCACGCGGCCTTCGGCCCGTTGCGCGCCCGATGCGCGCGGGGCCGGCTTGCGGGAGGTCGGCCGGCTCATGCGTGTTGCAGCAGGCGGTCGATCCGCTGCGACGCAGGCGGATGCGAGTAGTAGAAGGCCGTGTAGACGGGGTCGGGCGTCAGTGTCGACGCGTTGTCTTCATAGAGTTTCACGAGCGCGCTGACGAGATCCTGCGCGTCGGTCTGGCTGGCCGCGAACGCGTCGGCCTCGAATTCGTGCTTGCGCGACGTGAGGCTGCTGAACGGCGTCGCGAAGAACAGGAATACCGGAATCGCGAGGAAGAACAGGACGAGCGCGGCGCCCGCGTTGCTGGTGTCGAGCGACGGCGTGACGCCGAGCCCCGTATAGAACCACGTGCGCTGGGCGAGCCAGCCGAGCAGCGCGAGCAGCACGAGACTCAGCACGAACGACACGAGCATCCGCTTCATCACGTGGCGGCGCTTGAAGTGGCCGAGCTCGTGCGCGAGCACGGCTTCGATCTCCTGGCCGGACAGGCGCGCGAGCAGCGTATCGAAGAACACGATCCGCTTGGATGCGCCGAAGCCCGTGAAGTACGCGTTGCCGTGCGCCGAGCGGCGGCTGCCGTCCATGACGAACAGGCCCTTCGCCGCGAAGCCGCAGCGCTTCATCAGCGACTCGATGCGCGCGCGCAGCGCGTCGTCCTTCAGCGGTTCGAACTTGTTGAAGAGCGGCGCGATGAAGGTCGGATAGATCAGCAGCACGAGCATCTGGAACGCGACCCACACGATCCAGGTCCACAGCCACCACAGGCTGCCGGCCTGGTTCATCAGCCACAGCACGACGAACAGCAGCGGCAGGCCGAGCACGGCGCCGAGCAGCGAATTCTTCAGCATGTCGGTGAAGAACAGCCGCTTCGTCATCCGGTTGAAGCCGAAACGCTGCTCGATCCCGAACTGGCGGTAATACTCGAACGGGACGTCGATCACGCTCATGATCACGAGCACCGCGGCGACCAGCGCGACCTGCTGCCCGTAGCCGCGGCCGAGCCAGCCGGTCAGCAGCGTGTCGAGCGCGCCGACGCCGCCGAGCAGCGTGAGGCCGACCAGCACGGCCGCGCTGACGACGATCTCGAGCATCGTGAGCCGGGTGCGCTCGACCGTATAGTCGGCCGCGCGCTGGTGGGCAGTCAGCGGGATGGTGGCGCTGAATTGCGCGGGCACGCCGTTGCGGTGCGCGGCGACGAAGCGGATCTGCCGCGACGCGAGCCACAGCTTGGTGACGACCATCGCGAGTACGGCGATCGCGAACAGCAGGGTGAACGAAAAGGGTGACATCGAAGGCG
Source organism: Burkholderia sp. MSMB1835 (assembly GCF_001526365.1). NCBI lineage: Bacteria > Pseudomonadati > Pseudomonadota > Betaproteobacteria > Burkholderiales > Burkholderiaceae > Burkholderia > Burkholderia sp. MSMB1835. The sequence continues at coordinate 250,686 of NZ_LOYP01000054.1, read as the reverse complement.
CCAAAGGGTTCTATGCGAGAATTATATGTTCTTGCGGACCGGCCCCGCTGATGCGATGCCGGCCGCCCGGGCGGCGCCGCGTCGGCGCGCCCGGTCCGCCATTTTCCAGGATGAATCATGACCGATACCGCCGCTTCCGCCAGCCAGCCCGCGCTCGTGCGCAACGAGTTGAACCTCGTCTGGCTCGACATGGAGATGACGGGCCTCGACCCGGAAAACGACCGCATCATCGAGATCGCGGTCGTCGTGACCAATTCCACGCTCGACGTTGCCGTCGAGGGCCCGGTGTTCGCGATTCACCAGAGCGACGAGACGCTTGCGAAGATGGACGACTGGAACAAGTCGACGCATGGCCGTTCGGGGCTGATCGACCGCGTGCGCGCATCGACCGTGACCGAGGCGGAAGCCGCCGCGCAACTGCAGGCGTTCCTCGCGCAGTACGTGTCGCCGGGCAAGTCGCCGATGTGCGGCAACTCGATTTGCCAGGACCGCCGCTTCATGGCGCGCTGGATGCCGGAATTCGAGCGGTTCTTCCACTACCGCAACCTCGACGTCAGCACGCTCAAGGAGCTGTGCCGCCGCTGGCAGCCCGCCATCTACAAGGGTTTCCAGAAGCGGGCGATGCACACCGCGCTCGCCGACATCCACGAGTCGATCGACGAGCTGAAGTACTATCGCGAGCATTTCCTGATTCCGGCCGCATCGGCGCCGGCAGGTGATTCCGTGCCGGCCGCCTGAGCGGGCCGGCACGCGCGCGGCGCTCGAGCCACGTTCAGCGCCGCGCGCTTTTCGGCCGGAACGCCGCGACCACCGCGGCGTCGGTCTCGATATACGGGCCGCCGATCAGGTCGATGCAGTAGGGCACCGCGGCGAAGATGCCGGGCACGGTCGATTTGCCGTCGGCATCGCGCAGCCCTTCCAGCGTTTCACGGATCGACTTCGGCTGGCCCGGCAGGTTGATGATCAGCGCCGCATGGTCGGCCGTTTCGCGGATCACCGCGACCTGCCGCGACAGGATCGCGGTCGGCACGAAATTCAGGCTGATCTGCCGCATCTGTTCGCCGAATCCCGGCATTTCCTTCGTCGCCACGGCCAGCGTGGCTTCCGGCGTCACGTCGCGGCGCGCGGGACCGGTGCCGCCCGTCGTCAGCACGAGGTCGCAGCCGGCGACGTCGACCAGCTCGGTCAGCGTGGCCGAGATCGTCGGCGCGTCGTCCTGGATCAGGCGCGTTTGCGCGCGCCACGGCGAGACGAGCGCACCGGCGAGCCATTCCTGCAGCGCCGGAATGCCCTTGTCCTCGTAGACGCCCGTACTCGCGCGGTCGCTGATCGACACGAGGCCGACCACGAGCTCGTCCGGATGGTTACGCTTCGTCGTCATGGTCGTCCCCGGCGTCGTCGCCCGCTTCGTCATCGCCGCCGGGCGTGCCGCTCGCGGTCTTGATCCACTGGAACAGCTCGCGGAAATAGCGCGGCGGCTTGCCTTGCTGGGCTTCCTTGCGCGCGTTGCGGATCAGCGTGCGGCCTTCCTGGATGTCGGCGTCGGGGTGCTGGCGCAGGAATTCGGTCAGCGCGTCGTCGCTCGCGAGCAGTTGCTCGCGCGTGCGCTCGATCCAGTGCAGGCGGGCCGTCGCGGCCTTGTTCACGCCGCGTTGCGCGTCGAGCGCGGTGCGCAGCGCGGCCGTTTCGTCGTCGGTCAGCGAGCGCATCACGCGGCCGACGTACTGGAGCTGGCGGCGCTTGCCTTCGTGATCGGTGATCCGGCGGGCCTCGCGCACGGCGTCCGCGAGATCTTCGGGCATCGGCATGCGCTTGAGCGCGTCCTTCGGCAGGTCGACGAGCGCCTGGCCGAGTTCCTGCAGCGCGTGCATTTCGCGCTTCAACTGGGATTTGCTGGGGCGATCGTAGCCATTGTCGTCGTCCTCGACGGCATGTTCGATCGGCTGGATTCGGGTTTTGCGTGTCATGGGCCGCATTGTATCGCGGCGCGGATACCCAAGCTTGTCTGTGCCCGGCCCCGGACCTTGCTATGATCGCGGGATACGCAACATTTTGACCATGCGGGCGCCCGCCCGCCACCGGATACCAAGACGATGGCAGCCAATCTCGACGTACAAGCGCGCTATTTCCCGCACACGCAGGACCAGCTTAAAGAAATCGCATCGGACATCCTTCGCCATGCGAAGGCGCTCGGCGCGACGGACGCCGCGACCGAAATCTCCGAGGGAGACGGCCTGTCGGTGTCGGTGCGCCGCGGCGAGGTCGAAACGATCGAGCACAATCGCGACAAGATGGTCGGCGTCACCGTGTTCATCGGCAAGAAACGCGGCAACGCGAGCACGTCGGACTTCTCGCCGGCCGCGATCAAGGATACCGTCGCCGCCGCCTACAACATCGCGCGCTTCACGGCCGAGGACGAAGCGGCCGGTCTCGCCGAAGCCGAGCTGCTCGAAACCGACCCGCGCGACCTCGATCTGTACCACCCGTGGGCGCTGACGGCCGACGACGCGGTCGAGCTTGCCCGCCGCGCGGAAGACGCCGCGTTTGCGGTCAGCCCGCAAATTCGCAATTCGGAAGGCGCGAGCGTGTCGGCGCAGCACTCGCAGTTCGTGCTCGCGACGTCGCGCGGCTTCCTGGCCGGCTATCCGTATTCGCGCCACTACATCGCCTGCGCGCCGATCGCGGGCAGCGGCCGCCACATGCAGCGCGACGACTGGTATTCGTCGAAGCGCAGCGCGATCGACCTCGCCGCGCCCGAAGCCGTGGGCCGTTACGCGGCCGAGCGTGCGCTCGCGCGGATGGGCGCGCGCCGTCTGGACACGCGCAAGGTGCCCGTGCTGTTCGAGGCGCCGCTCGCGGCCGGCCTGCTCGGCGCATTCGTACAGGCCGTGAGCGGCGGCGCGCTGTATCGCAAGACGTCGTTCCTCGTCGACAGCCTCGGCAAGCCGGTGTTCGCACCGCACATCCAGATCGTCGAGGATCCGCACGTGCCGCGCGCGATGGGCAGCGCGCCGTTCGACGAGGAAGGCGTGCGCACGCGTGCGCGCAGCGTCGTGAAGGACGGTGTCGTCGAAGGCTATTTCCTGTCGACCTATTCGGCACGCAAGCTCGGCACGCAAACCACCGGCAACGCGGGCGGCTCGCACAATCTCGCGCTGCGCAGCACGAACACGCAGGCGGGCGACGACTTCGACGCGATGCTGAAGAAGCTCGGCACGGGGCTGCTGCTGACCGAGTTGATGGGGCAGGGCGTGAACTACGTGACGGGCGACTATTCGCGCGGCGCGGCGGGTTTCTGGGTGGAGAACGGCGTGATCCAGTATCCGGTCGAGGAAATCACCGTTGCCAGCACGCTGCAGGAGATGTTCCGTCATATCGTCGCGATCGGTGCGGATTCGATCGTGCGCGGGACGAAGGAAACCGGCTCGGTGCTGATCGAGCAGATGACGATCGCGGGGCAGTAAGCCGCACGCGGCGCAGGCCGCCGGAAAACGAAAGCCCGACCGGCGCGAAGCCGGTCGGGCTTTTTTCATCGTGCGGAAGAAGACGTCAGCCGCGCTTGCGTGCGTAGACGACGAACGCATAGCCGAACGTGTTCGGCGCGGCAGCCTGATGCGCGTCGCGCGAGATTTCCTGCCAGTGCGCGGCGTCGGGCGCCGGGAACGACGCGTCGCCGTCGAAGTCGGCGTCGATCTCGGTGACGACCAGCTTGTCGGCGAGTGTGAGACCTTCCGCGTAGAGTTGCGCACCGCCGATCAGGAATACCTCCGGCGCCCCGTCGCGCGCGGCGAGCGCCAGTGCGTCGGCGAGCGACGTGACCGTATCGCAGCCGTCGAAACGGCGCGTGGCGTCGCGCGTGACGACGATATTGCGGCGGCCGGGCAGCGGCCGGCCGATCGATTCGTGGGTCTTGCGGCCCATCACGATCGGCGCGCCCATCGTCGTGCGCTTGAAGAACGCGAGATCCTCGGGAAGTTTCCAGGGCAACTGGTTGTCGCGGCCGATGATGCCGTTGCGGGCACGCGCGACGATCAAGGTCAACGTCGTCATGAAGGTCGGGAAAGAGGGGAACGGGGCCGATTTTACCGGAACGACGGCGTGCGCCGGATTCCGCACGCCCGCACGGCGACCGGCGTTTCCGGCGCCGGGCGTCGCGACGCGCGATGCCCCGCGTCGCGACGGTCCGTCCGAATAAAAAGAGTGCCCGCCGGGGGACGGAGCACCAAAACGTTTCATGTCGCGAGATCGGGGAGGCCGGTTCCGCTCGATGGCATCCGGTTCGACCGGCTCGTCATTTCAATACGTTATCCTGATCGAATTGAAGAGGCGCATGCATCAGGGATGCGTATGGCCTCGCGCATTGCCTTCCATCACATGCCGGATGTCGCCCGGTTGCGGCGCCGGCAGCGGCATCGGCAACTGGGGCGGCGGCGGGATCTCGTCCCACAGCGTCACGGCGGCGTTGGCGGCCGGCAGCGGTTGCGGGGCCGACACGGTCAGGATGCCGAACCCGTTGCCGGGCTGCCTGCTCGGCGTGTTTTCGGCGAGCAGCATGGCGCGATCCGGCTGCATGCCTTCGTCCGCGCATGCCGGAGCAGGCGGCCCGGCGGCCGAGAGCACGAGCGTCATCGGCACGAAAGAAAGTAAAAAAGGTTTTCGCATGGCGGATGTCTCCGATCGTGTACGTATTCAGCGAAATACATGCCACCGTACCGGGGCCATTGCCGCCCTTGCGATTCGCGCTCGAGCGTTGCGAATGGTGGCTGAAAACGACTGAAAATGTTTCAGGCCTGAAACGATGGGGGTCGGGAATACTGCTGATTCAATCGACACGCTTCAAGGATGAAAATCGGCGCGTGTGTCGATGACGAAACCCTTCCTGCACATGGGCTATGTGCAGATGATTGATCTGCATCGACCGCTGAGCGATTCGGCCGTGTCGCCATCGGCACTGAAACGGATTTGTCGTATTCGGTGCCTATAACCAGATCGTCTTGATCAAAAAAATACTGGACGCGAGACAAGCGCCATCATGCGAGGCAGTGTCGTTGCCGCGCATCGGCATGGCGAATCGAGCCACCTCCGGCTGACCCGATTCGATCCTTTTGCACGCAATCCGACGTGTGCGGCAATCGTTGGACGGTTGATGAACGGGGTGAGCATATGGGAGCCGATCAGCGGCACGTGGTCTACTATTCGCGCGAACCGAACGACGCGTTGCGCGGCCATTTCGACGAATGCGGCTGGCGCGTCGACTTGGCCGAGACCGTGCGCGATGTGCGGCGCGTCGTGCAGCACGGCGTGGCGACCGCCGGCCTGCTCGATTTCTCGCCGGGCTTCAAGCCGTCGGACCTGCGCGAACTCGAATCCTGCCTGAGCATCCAGCACATCGGCTGGATCGCGGCGACGCGGCGCGGCCAGTTGCAGGACGCGACGCTGCGCCATCTCATTCGCGACTATTGCTTCGACTACGTGACGATGCCGTACGAAACGGCGCGGATCGTCGAGACCGTCGGTCATGCGCACGGCATGGTCGCACTGACCGATCCCGTTTTGCCGCCCGTCGGCGCAGGACGCAGCGAAGGCGAGATGGTCGGCACCTGCGATGCGATGCTCGGGCTCTTCAGGACGATCCGCCGCGTCGCGGCGACCGACGCACCGGTGTTCATCTCCGGCGAGTCGGGCACGGGCAAGGAACTGACGGCGGTCGCGATTCACGAGCGTTCGTCGCGCGCACAGGCGCCGTTCGTCGCGATCAATTGCGGTGCGATCCCGTCGACGCTGCTGCAGGCCGAACTGTTCGGCTATGAGCGCGGCGCGTTCACCGGCGCGAACCAGCGCAAGATCGGCCGCGTCGAGGCCGCCAACGGCGGCACGCTGTTTCTCGACGAGATCGGCGATCTGCCGCTCGAAAGCCAGGCGAGCCTGTTGCGTTTCCTGCAGGAAGGCAAGATCGAGCGGCTCGGCGCGCACGTGTCGATGCCGGTCGACGTGCGCGTGATCTGCGCGACGCACGTGAACATGGAAGCGGCGCTGCGCGAAGGGCGCTTTCGCGAGGACCTGTTTCACCGGCTGTGCGTGCTGAAGATCGAGGAGCCGCCGCTGCGCGCGCGCGGCAAGGACATCGAGGTGCTCGCGCGCCACATGCTCGAGCGCTTCAAGGGCGATGCGCATCGGCGCCTGCGCGGCTTTTCGCCGGATGCGGTCGCGTCGCTGTACGGCTATTCGTGGCCCGGCAACGTGCGCGAGCTGATCAACCGCGTGCGCCGCGCGATCGTGATGTCCGAAGGCCGGATGATCACCGCCGCCGATCTCGAGCTGAACGACTATGCGACGCTCGCGCCGGTGTCGCTGCTGGAGGCGCGCGAGGCAGCCGAACGGCAGGCGATCGAGCAGGCGTTGCTGCGCCATCGCGGCCGTTTTGCGGATGCCGCGCGTGAGCTCGGCGTGTCGCGCGTCACGCTCTACCGGCTGATGTGCGCGCACGGCATGCGCGATCGCGGCGACACGCTGGCAGGGTTTTCGGCGCCGTTGCCGGAGCTTCCGCGCCACGCTTGCTAAAATCGGCGGGTACGGCCGCCTCTCGCGGCCGAAGGAACCCGCATGAAACAGTATCTCGATCTCGTTCGTACCATTCTCGATACCGGCACCTGGCAGGAGAACCGCACGGGGATCCGCACCATCAGCATGCCGGGCGCGATGCTGCGCTTCGATCTGCAGCAAGGCTTTCCGGCCGTGACGACCAAGAAGCTCGCGTTCAAGTCGGCAATCGGCGAGCTGGTCGGCTTCCTGCGTGCGTCGCGCAGCGCGGCCGATTTCCGTGCGCTCGGCTGCAAGGTGTGGGATGCGAACGCGAACGAGAACGCGCAGTGGCTCGCGAACCCGTATCGCCAGGGCGTCGACGATCTCGGCGACGTCTACGGCGTGCAATGGCGCCAGTGGCCCGGCTACAAGGTGCTCGATGCGAGCGCCGACGCGCAGATCGCCGACGCGACGCGCCGCGGCTTCCGGATCGTCACGCGTTTCGACGAGGATGGCGCGCCGAAGGTGCTGCTGTACAAGGCGATCGACCAGTTGCGCCAGTGCCTGGACACGATCATGGAGAACCCGTCCGATCGTCGCATCCTGTTTCACGCGTGGAATCCGGCCGTGCTCGACCAGATCGCGCTGCCCGCGTGCCATCTGCTGTACCAGTTCCTGCCGAACGCGACGAAGCGCGAGATCTCGCTGTGCTTGTACATCCGCAGCAACGACGTCGGTCTCGGCACGCCGTTCAACCTGACGGAAGGGGCTGCGCTGCTGTCGCTCGTCGGCCGGCTGACGGGCTACACGCCGCGCTGGTTCACGTATTTCATCGGCGACGCCCACATCTACGAGAACCAGCTCGACATGCTGCAGCAGCAGCTCACGCGCGAGCCGTACGAAAGCCCGCGGCTCGAGATTGCCGAGCGCGTGCCCGAGTACGCGAAAACGGGCGTCTATGCGCCCGAATGGCTGGAGCAGGTCGAGCCGTCCGATTTCTCGCTCGTCGGCTATCGCCACCACGAGCCGCTGACCGCGCCGATGGCAGTCTGATCGCGCGGGCGAGGCCGCACGGTTTCGTCGATCCATACCCTGCAAAAAAGGCTCGACCGGTATTGGCCGGTCGAGCCTTTTTGTTTCATCTTTGCTGCCCTTACTGGCGATGCCGCTCCTCGTGGCCGCCCTGCGGCGGCGGATTGCCCGGATGCGGCGCCTCGACGTGCGGCGCCGGCTGCGGCCGCGGTTCCATCCGGGGAGCGGGCATCGACGGGCGCGGTTCCATGCGGGGCGCCGGCTGCGGTCGCGGCTCCATGTGCGGCGCCTGCGGCTGCGGACGCGGCACGTCGTGCACCGCGGGCGCCGGCGGACGGTACTCGTTCACGCGCGGCGGCGCGACCTCGCGATGCGGCGCCGGTTGAGCGAAGTCCGGGCGTGGTTGCGGCGCGGGGGCGGCCCGTTCCGGTTGCGGCTGAGGCTGCGCATGCCAGGCCGGCGTCTGGAAGTCGGGGTGCGGACGCGGTTGTTGAATCTGCGCGGTATCGTCGGCCCGCGGTTGCGGCAGCGCGCGCGGCGCTTCGTTGCGGCCGCCGGGCTGTACGCCTTGCGGCGTCGGCACGCCGTCCGGATGCGGCGCCGCGGCGCTGCGCACGGGCGGCAGCGCATTCTGTCCTGCCGCGTGCAGTGCGGTCGGCGAGTCGGCGCGTTGACGCGCCATCGGCGTGTGCGGCTGCATCCACACGGGCGACGGCGCGTTGGCCGCGTGTGCGTTGCCGGTCGCGGCCGGAACGTTGTTCGCGCCCGGCGGATGCGGGACGCCGTTGCCGGGCGAGAACGCCTGATGCGGCATCGGGTTGCCGGGTGCCGGCGGCGTGCCGCCGTTGGCGAAGCGCGGTGCATTGGGGTTTTCGCCGTTCGGCGGCCGCGCGACATTCGACATGCCCGGCGTCGGCGCGCCCGGCCGCGCGGCCTGCTCGCCGGCCGGCTGGCCTTCGCGCGACGCGTGGGCCGGCTGCACGACGGGGCCGTGCGGATTCACGAGCTGCACGTTGTGCATCGCCCATGCGCCGCCGCCCGGCGGCTGGCCCGGAACGCGGACCGGACGAGCCGTATAGTCGGCCGGCACGTTCGTCTTCACGACGGGCGCGCCGGCGCCCGGTACGCGCCCGCCTTGCTGCGCGAGGTGGGCGGCGGCCTGATCGCGATAGGCGGCGGGGACGGCCGGGTTGCGTGTCGCGACGTACGGATGCTGCGCGATCGCCGCCGGCGGGCGGTAGCTGGCATTGCGCAGCCCGCCGGTGAAGCTCTGGCGCACCGGCGCGATGCCGGGCGTGCCCGGCGTGACGTGCGCGTTGCGCCATTGCTGCGGATCGACGTGCTGCGAGAAGTGCGCGACCGGCTGGCCGTGCACGAACGCAGTGGCCGGCACGGCCGTGATCGCGTGCGGCGCACGGAAGTTCACGTACGTCTTGTTGATGTTGGTGATATTGGTGATGTTCGTCACGTTCACGGTCTTGTTCACGTTGACGTTGTTCACCACGATGTTGCGGTTGACGCGGTCGTAGTAGTGCGGGCTCCAGCCGCCCCAGCCCGGATGCCACGGCTCGCCGGGGCCGAGCGCGAACCATGCGCAGCCGGCCGCGGCGACGCCGCCGACCGTGAGCGCGACGCTCCAGTCGGAACCGCCGCCGCCCCCGCCGCCCACGAACGCGACGAGCGCCGGCGCATAGACGGGCGGCTGGTCGACGACCATCGGGCCGGGCACCCAGGCCCAGTTGTCGTCCACGTACGCCCAGCGGCCGTAGTGATACGGCGCGAAGCCCCACGGCGCGTCGTCGACCCAGGTCCAGCCCCACGGCGCTTGCCAGATCCAGTGGCCGTCGTGATACGGCGCCCAATCGGCCGGCGTGTCGTTCGGCACCCATACCGCGCCGTAATTCGGGGTTTCGCGCCACGTGCCGTTCGCGTCGAGATCCTGGTAGCCGGGAATGTCGCGGGACACGTAGCGGGCCGACACCGAGCGCGCTTCGGCCGCGTCGCGGCTGGCGGCCCACTGATCGAGCGTGTCGGGGGCCGGTGCGGCCGATTGCTGCGCGACCTGCAGGTCGGTGCCGGTGAACACCACCTGCTGCCCCGGCGACAGCGGATACTGCCCGTTGCTGCCGTAGACGGTCGCGCTCCCGCTACGTACCGTCACCGTCGTGCTCGCGCCGTTCGGCGCGACATCGACGCGATAGTCGCCGGGGCCGGCGATGCCGAGCGCGAGGTTCGGCGTGTCGATTTCGTACGATCCGCCGGCCGGCAAATCGCGCACGTGCGTCGACACGGTGCCGAGCCCCACCTTCAATTGCGTCGTCGTGTCGTCGAGGTTCAGCACCGACAGGCTCGTCGATTGGCCGAGCCGCACCGCGGTCGAGCCGATGTGCAGCTCCGAGCGCGCGCCGGCATCGTTCCAGAGCTGATCGCCGGTCGTCAGCGGCCGGTTCACCGCCGCGTACGACCACGTATCGGTGCCGGCCGGTTCGGTCGTCACGGCGCCCGACAGGTAATTGAGCCGTGCGACGCGGCCGGGCGGATCGCCGCCCGGTTGCCGTGCCGCGGCCAGGTTCGGCGGCGCATCGGCCGATTGCGCGAAGGCCGGTGGCAGCGCCGCCAGCGCGACGAACGCGAGCAGCGTGTAGCGGGCGGTGCGCTTGAGCGTGAAGAGGGAGGCCATGGTGAGCGTCATCGTTGTGATCGCGGCGCGTCGATTCGTGCCGTCCAGTTCACAATATCCGCTCGGCCTGTTTCAAGGCACGGTGTTTTGTAAGTCGAATGGCACGCGATGTAACAAAACCTGTCCATCGCGCGCCGCTGTCGTGCAGCTGCAATGCCGGCGTCAAGCGGACGTAAGCCACGCGTCGAAAACCTGCTGTCCGGGCACCGTGACGCGCAGCACGCGCGGTCGGTCGGCGCGCTCGATCCAGCCGTGCGCGCAGAAGCTGTCGAGCAGCGCCGCGCCGAGTGCGCCGCCGAGATGCGAACGCCGCTCGCTCCAGTCGAGGCAGCCGCACGCGAAGCGGCGCCGGCGCGTGCGTTGCTGCGCGACGTCGATGCCCCATTGCGCGAGCGCCTGCGTGCCGAGTTCGGTGGCCTCGATCGCGTCGCCGTTCGCGAGCAGCCAGCGGCGCTCGGTGAGACCGTCGAAGATACGTACCGCGAGCTCGCCGGCCATGTGGTCGTAGCAGGTGCGTGCGTAGCGCAGCTCGGCCGGGACCGTGCGCGACGGCGGCGGGACCGGGCGATGCGGCGCGGCCGCGCGGGCGACGTTCGCCAGCGCTTCGAGCGAGGCCGCGATGTCGGCCGACGCAATGCGGTAGTAACGATGCCGGCCGCGCACGTCGAGGGCCAGCAGGCCGCCCTCGGTCAGGCGCGCGAGGTGCGCGCTGGCCGCGGACGGCGACAGCCCCGCGATCATCGTCAGTTCGCCGGCCGGTCGCGCGCTGCCGTCCATCAGCACCCATAGCATCGCGGCGCGGCCGGGATCGGCGATCAGCGCGCCGATGCGGCTCAGGCCCGGAAAATGGTGGTCGTCTTGATCGGTCATCGTCGTGTCTCGTCGAGCGGGATGAGGGCAGTGTAGTCCGGATGCGCATTCGATGTTTCGCTTTCGGATGAAATGTCGGATGCAGCGGTGCCGCCCCCGCGCGGACCGAACCGCAGCCCGTTGCAGGGCACGCGTAGAATGGCCGGACGCGGCGGCAGCGGGCCGCCGCATGAGACGCGATGCAACGATGAAGACGATTTTCTGTGTGTTGGCGGCGGCGCTCGTGTGCGCGGCGTGTGCACCCGGCGGCGCGGGCCCGACCGGCGAGCGCGGCGGCAGTATCGAGATGTACGGAACGATCGACCAGGGCGTCACGGTACGCCGCTGACCGGCGCCGGTCCGGCGCGAGCCGGCATGGCCGCCGCAGCCCCGCCACGCGGGGCTTGCCGCGCCGTATTGCCGCAGTGCAACGTATAATGGCCCGATGACGGCGCCCCTGCCGCCTGGAGCCAGAACAATGCCTCAACCGTCCCCCGTGCCGGCTGCCCTCGACCGCACCGAAACCGTATTCCGCTTCCTTGCCGAGCCTTCGTCCGTGAACTTCGGCGGCAAGGTGCACGGCGGCGCGCTGATGAAGTGGATCGACGAGGTCGCGTATGCGTGCGCGGCCGTCTGGTCGAGCCGCTATTGCGTGACGGTCAGCGTCGGCAACATCCGTTTTCAGCGTCCGATCCTGGTCGGCAATCTGGTCGAGCTGAAGGCGCGCGTCGTCGCGACGGGCCGTACCAGCATGCACATCCACGTGTCGGTGCACGCCGGCGATCCGAAGGGCGGCGTGCTGCGTCAGACGACCGATTGCCTCGTCGTGTTCGTCGCGGTCGACGAGAACGGCAACCCGGTGCCGGTGCCGCCGTTCGTACCCGAAACCGACGAGCAGCGGGTGCTGGCGAAATACGCGGCCGACGTGCGGGCCGCGCTCGACAAGATCGTCGAGATGAAGCCGGAAGAAGTCGCGAAGGGCACCGTCTGAGTGCCGCGGGCGCCGCGCCATCTGCGCCGCGCCCGCCGTCCTGCCGTTACCGCGTGCCGATCATCTGCTCGGGGCGCACCCACGCATCGAATTCCGCCTCGGTCAGGTAGCCGAGCGCGAGCGCGGCCGCCTTCAGCGTCGTGCCTTCCTTGTGCGCCTTCTTCGCGATCTGCGCGGACTTGTCGTAGCCGATGTGCGGATTGAGCGCCGTCACGAGCATCAGCGATTCGTTCAGCAACAGATCGATCCGCGCGCGGTTCGGCTCGATGCCCACCGCACAGTGATCGTTGAAGCTCTGCGCGCCGTCGGCGAGGAGGCGCACCGACTGCAGCACGTTGTGCGCGATCATCGGCCGGAACACGTTCAATTCGAAATTGCCGCTCGCGCCGCCGACGTTGACCGCGACGTCGTTGCCGAACACCTGGCAGCACAGCATCGTCACGGCTTCCGACTGCGTCGGGTTCACCTTGCCCGGCATGATCGAGCTGCCCGGCTCGTTTTCCGGAATCGACAGCTCGCCGAGCCCGCAGCGCGGCCCGCTCGCGAGCCAGCGCACGTCGTTCGCGATCTTCATCAGGCTGGCCGCGACCGTCTTCAGCGCGCCGTGCGCGAAGACCAGCGCGTCGGCGGCGGCCATCACCTCGAACTTGCTCGGCGCGGTTACGAACGACAGCTTCGTCAACCGGCCGATCTCGTCCGCCACGCGCACCGCGAACTCCGGATGCGCGTTCAGCCCCGTGCCGACCGCGGTGCCGCCGAGCGCGAGCTCGTACAGGTGCGGCAGCGCCGATTCGACGTGACGGATGCCGTGGTCGAGCTGCGCGACATAGCCGGAGAACTCCTGGCCAAGCGTGAGCGGCGTGGCGTCCTGCAGGTGCGTGCGGCCGATCTTCACGATGTCGGCGAACGCCTTCGACTTCGCGTCGAGCGTCGCGCGCAGCGTGCGCAGCGCCGGCAGCAGGTGATTGGCGATCGCATACGCGGCCGCGACGTGCATCGCGGTCGGGAACACGTCGTTCGACGACTGGCCGCGGTTCACGTCGTCGTTCGGATGAACCTTGCGCGCTTCGCCGCGCTCGCCGCCCATCAGCTCGCTCGCGCGGTTCGCGATCACCTCGTTGAGGTTCATGTTGGTCTGCGTGCCGGAGCCCGTCTGCCACACCGCGAGCGGGAACTCGCGCGGATGCTGGCCGGCGATGATCTCGTCGGCGGCTTCGATGATCGCGCGCGCCTTGTCGTCGGCGAGCACGCCGAGCGACTGGTTGACGGCCGCCGCGGCGCGCTTGACGATCGCGAGCGCGTGGATCAGCTCGGGCGACTGCTTCTCCGTCGAGATCCGGAAATTCTGCAGCGAGCGCTCGGTCTGCGCGCCCCAGAGCCGGTCGGCCGGCACGGCGATCTCGCCGAACGTGTCGCGTTCCATCCGAACTGCTTCGTTCATGATGCACTCCTCCAGGAAAGGGGAAAGGCCGCGCGCCGTCGCGCGGCGTCAGACGTAATCGGACGTATCGTGAGGCAGTCGCGCCGCTCGTGCGGCGTCTCGATGGCTATCGACAAGCATAGCGCCGGCCGCGATTTTGCGTCGTGTCGCGCCTAGCGCACCGTCGCGATGAGCGAGGTGGTCTTGCGATGAAAGCGCCATGCCATCAGTGCGGCGACACTCGCCAGGCCGGCCGCGAGCCCCCACCACAGGCCGCGCGCGCCCAGGCCCGCGTGGAATGCGAACCAGTAGCCGGTCGGGAAGCCGATGCCCCAGTAGCCGAAGGTCGCGGCGAGCATCGGGATGCGCGTGTCCTTCAGGCCGCGCAGCGCACCCGACGCGACGGTCTGCATGCCGTCGACGATCTGGAACACCGCGGCGATGCCGAGCAGCGACGCGGCGAGCGACACCGTGGCCGCGTTGGCCGGGTCGTCGAGGTGCAGGTACAGGCCGACGATCGTATGCGGCGCGACGATCATCACGAGGCCCGACAGCGACATGAAGCCGACGCCGAGCGCGAGCGCGACGAAGCCCGCGTGCCGCGCGGCGACGGGCGAGCCCGCGCCGATCCAGTAGCCGACGCGAACATTGGCCGCCTGGCCGATCGCGAGCGGCACCATGAACGACACCGACGCGACGTTCAGCGCGATCTGGTGCGCGGCGAGCGACGTCGCGCCCAGCACGCCGACCGTGAGGCCGGTGGCGAGGAACAGCGTCGATTCGACCCCGTACGTGATCGCGACCGGCCAGCCGATGCCGATCAACTCGCCCATCACGGGCAGCTTCGGGCGCGCCGCGGTCACGAAATGGCGGAAGCGCTGCCGGCCGTGCAGCAGCCAGATCAGCGCGAGCGCGGTGAGCCAGATCGTGATCGTCGTCGCGACGGCCGAACCGAGAAAGCCGAGGCGCGGCAGCCCGAATGCGCCGTGGATCAGCCCGTAGTTCAGCACGCCGTTGACGCCGACGCCGCCGATCGACACCCACAGGAGCCGCCGCGCGGCGCCGATCGCCGGCAGGAACGCGCGCATCAGCCCGACGCCGATCAGGCTGCCGAGCGCCGCGAAGCGCAGGATGCCCGTGTATTCGCCGACGTGATGCGCGAGCAGCGGCGGCTCGTGGAACATCAGCAGGATCGGTTCGGCAAGCGACAGCGCGACGATGGCCGGAATCGCGAGCAGCACGGACAGCGCGAAGCCCGTCCAGTAGATGTGCGGCACGCGATCCTCGGCCTGGGCGCCGCGCGCATGCGCGACGCTCACGCTGACCGACGACAGCACGCCTTGCAGGATCGTCACGATGACGAAGAAGAAGTTCGCGCCGAGCCCGCCCGCCGCGAGCGAATCGGGGCCGAGCGAACCGAGCAGCACCGTGTCGGTGACGCTCATCGCCATCTGGGAAAGTTGCGCGATCGCGAGCGGCGCGGCGAGGCGCGCGGTATCGGCGGCATGACTGGACAGGGACGGCGGCGCGGCGGCCGTCCTCGTAAGACCGGAATGCGACATGGAATGGGCGCTCGCGCGGGTGCGGGCCCGCGCTATATGTATTTATTTTGAGAGACGGCTAGCTTACGGCTTTATTCGTACCGTGTCGAACGTGCGCGCCGATGGCCATGTTGCGGTCAGGGGGAACCCCCCGCGGGCGCTAGGCCTCGCGTACCGCGATGCGCGTGTCGCCAAGCAGCACGACCTGGCCCGCGCGGATCTTGCAGGTCTTGCGAAGCTCGATCGCGCCGTCCACTTTCACGGCGCCGGACGCGACGATCAGCTTCGCGGTGCCGCCGCTGTCCGCGAGGCCGGTGATCTTGAGAAGGTTGTGCAGCTCGACGTATTCGCCGGTCAGCGTGAAATCCAGATTGGGCATGACGAGGAAGGGGCGCGACGCGCGGGAGGAAACGCTCCGCATCATACGGCACCGCGCGCCCGCACGCGAGCGCGGGTGGCCGCCGGTGGATGTAAAGGACTGTGAGCGATTCGTCAGCAAATGAAACGGTGGGTAACAGTCTGAGAGATTCGCGAACCGGCCGTGCGGGCGGCCGGTCTTCTGTCGTACCTGCTGCGTGTTGCGGCGGGGACGCGACGGACCGCATCGCTGCGGTCCGGACGCACAACTTCTTGAGGAGAATTGCCATGTCCAAGATTCGTACGATGCTGATCGGTGCCGCGCTGACGGCGTTCGCTACTTCGGCCGCATTCGCCCAGACGGGCACGACGGCGCAAGGCGCAGCCGGTGCCGGCGTGCAGGCGCAGACGCCGGCGGCAGGTGTCGGTGCGGGCGCGCAGGGCGGCGCCGGCGCGAACGCGTCGGGCAATGCGACGGGCGGTGCGACCGATGCGGTCGGCGCGGCGGCCGATGGCGCGAAGGATACGACGTTGTCGGCCGTTCATTCGGCCAAGAAGCACACGAAGCATGCGGCGAAGTCGGCCAAGGGCCATGCGGGCTCGGCCAAGGCGAAAGCCGACGAGGCGACCGAAGGCGGCGCATCGGTCGGCGCGCAGGGCGGTGCATCGGCGCAGGGCGCCACGCAGTAAGCGTGTCCGACGCCGTCGCGACGCGCGCCTGGATGGCGCGTCGCGACGGCAATCGTCAGGCGGCCCGGTTCGCTTCGCGCGACCGGGCCGTTTTCGTGGGGGGATGCGTTGCGCGGGACGAGCGCGGTCAGGGCCGGCGCTGGCCTTGCCCCTGTCCCTGGGCCGGCCGTGCGACGGCCGGCGTGAACACGCTGCGAAGCCACGCGGCCAGGCGCGCGAAGACGTCGTACGGTTCCTCGACGAAGATCTCCGGCTTCAGCAGCCGCAGGTATTCCATGATCTGCTGCGCTTCCTGCTTCTGGAACGAGCCGTGCGCGAGCCCGAGCCGCAGCAGCCCGCGCAGTTCGCCGAGCTTGTCGCGCGCGGTGCTGCCGACGCTCATCTCGCACGCGAGCTTGGCCTCGTAGATCCGTTGCCGCAGCGATTCCGCGAGCCGCCACGCAGGCGTCTGCATCAGTTCCTCGAGCGTCTGGATGTCCTGCGCCGCGCTCTTGATCTGCGACGCGAGCGGGTCGATCAGCGACGCGTCGCCCTGCGCTTCGGCGACGATCGCCTTCGCCCAGTCGCGGCATGCCTTCGCGAGTTCGTCGGGGGTCCATTCGGAGCGCGACGCGAAGCCGAAGCCGAATTCGCCGGCCTGCCGCATCAGGATCGCGACGACGTCCGGAAATTCCTTGTCGAGCGTGCGCTTGGCCCACGCGTACTGGCCGCCCTGCAGCATCCGCTGCACGGCGTGCTCGGTCAGCGGCACCATGTTGTCGAGCAGCTTGGCGCGCAGGAAATCCTCGAACGACGGCGTCGCGAATTGCGGGTCGAGTTTCAGCGACACGCGGACGAACGCATCGTAGTCCTTGCGCAGGGACTCGAGCGTGTCGTCCTTGAGGGAAAGGGTGATCTGGCCCATGAATCGTCTCGATGGCGGCCCGCGCAAGCCGGCGCCGGCGCGGCGCACCGGGAACGGGGCACGGCGTCGACCGACCGATGCGCGCCGGGGCCGGTGGCGGGTCTTCCTCTCCTATATCGGCGCACCGGGCGGAAACTTGAGCGCGCGCGCGACGCAGCCCGCGCTCAGGCGGGCGGCCAGTGCGGCAGTACGACCCCTTGCCACAGGAAGAACACCGCGAGCCCGGCGGCGATCGTCACGAGCGGGCGGCGGGTCGCGGCCGATACGAGCACGGCCGCGAGCGCGCCGACGAGCTGCGGGTTTCGCCAGGTCAGCTCGGCCGTGCCGCCGTGCGGCGAGACGGTCATCGGTACGATGATCGCGGTCAGCACGGTGACCGGCACGAAGCCGAGCGCGGTCCGCACGAGCGGCGGGAACGTCAGCCGCTCGCCGAACAGGAACAGCGTCGAGCGGATCGCATACGTGATGACGGCCATCCCGAGGATCAGCAGCGCGTAACTCACGATGCCGCCTCCGGGCGGGAGCCGGCGCGCGTGCGATCGTGCAGCAGCGTGAGCGCGAGGCCGACCGCGACGCCGGCGGCGACCGCGCCGAGCAGCCCGAGCTTGTACGGCCAGCCCTGCCAGAAGTACGCGAGCGTGCCGGCCGTGGCGGCCGCCGAGAAGTAGCGCAGCGTGCCGAGCTGCGGGACGACGATCGCGATGAAGGTCGCCGCCATCGCGAAATCGAGGCCGAGCGACTGCAGGCCCGGGAATGCCGTGCCGAAGCCGATGCCCGCGAGCGTCCAGACCTGCCAGTTCAGGTACATCGCGAGCCCGGAGCCGAAAAAGTAGTGGGGGCCGATCGTACCGGGCGGGTAGTGCCGGTAGTGTCCGTAGGCGACCGCGAACACCTCGTCGGTCATCAACGCGCCGAGCGTCGCGCGCCAGCGCAGCGGCAGGTGGGCGACATAGGGCGCGAGCGTCGCGCTGTACAGCAGGTGGCGCAGGTTCACGATCAGCGTCGTGGCGAGCACGACGGCGAAACTCGCGCTGCCGGCGATCAGGCCGAGCGCGATGAACTGCGCGGAGCCCGCGAACACCGCGAGCGACATCAGCGCGCCGTGCCAGGCGGCGAGCGGGCCGCCGCCGACGAGCGTGCCGAAAATCACGCCGAACGGTGCTGCGCCGATCATCATCGGAATCGTGTCGCGTGCGCCGTCGAGCCATTCGTTGAGCGGGCGGCGCGGGGGCGATGCGGGTGTCTCGTTCAAGAAGCGCTCCTCCATGAGGGGGAGGATAGCGGGCCGGTGGCGAGCCGGCTTGTATGTTCTTGCGCCCGCCGCAGCGGCGCCGGTTCGCGTGTCGGCCGGCGCGGGGCGCAGGCGCAGCCGACGGCTGCGGGAAGCCGCGCGTCAGCTTGCCTGCCAGCGCCCGGGCGGCACACCGAACATCCGTTTGAAATGCCGCGTGAAGTGGCTCTGGTCGACGAAGCCGCTGGCCGCCGCGACATCGGCGACGGGGATGCCCGCGCGCAGCGGCGCCAGTGCACGCTGCAGCCGCAACTGGTTGCGCCATGCATGCGGCGGCATGCCGACCGTACGCGTGAACAGGCGCGCCGCGTGAAACGGCGACAGGCCGGCCGCCTGCGCGACATCGTCGAGCGTCACCGCGCCCGTCAGATCGGCGGCGAGCCGCTCGCGCATCGCGTCGACACGCGGTTCGTCGGCCGCGAGCGGCACCGGCTGCGGTCGCACGTCGGCGTGGCGCGCGATCAGCGTCGACAGCGCGTCGAGCATCGCGGTTTCGGCGGCGAGCGGATCGTAGATGCGCGGCGCGCCGGTGGCGGGACCGTCGGCCGCCGGGTCGCCTGCCGCCGAAGCGCCTGCCCGCTGCCCGGCCGCATGCGACGACAGCGCGCGCTCGCTGCCGGCTTCCAGCATCCGGTGCGCGAGCGCGAGCCGGGCCGCGAGGTCGGCGTCGCGGATCACGTCGGGCGCAAACCACGGCGCCTCCTGCGGGCGGCCCGCGATCGAACCGGCGAGTTCGCGGATGAATTCGACCGGCATGTAGCTGACGCGATAGCACCAGCCCTCGTCGGCGGCACGCGACCCCGTATGGACTTCGCCGGGATTGATCACGGGCACGGTGCCCGTTTCGGCGACATGACCGGTGCCGCGATAGGTGAAGCGTTCCGCGCCTTCGAGAATCACGGGGATCGTGTACGCGTCGTGCCAGTGAGGCGCGAACGCGTGATCGCGATAGGTGGCCGTGAGGAGATCCGCGTCCGGCACGAGCGGCGTACGCCAGTAGCGTGCGGAATCGGGAAGGCGGGTGGCGGGCATGATCGGGCGCGGGAGCGGTCGAACCGACAGTGTATCGCTCGCGCGCCCGGCGGGCGCGGGCTTACTTGACCGGAATCGTCGTGCCGGCCGGCATCGGCACCGCGGTGACGGCGTTCTTCGGGCTGCCGCTGACGATGCGGTCGCTGTAGGTCAGGTAGACGATCGTGTTGCGTTTCTTGTCGACCACGCGCACGACGTGCAGCGTCTTGAAGATGAACGACATGCGTTCGCTGAACACGTCGGTCTGCTGCTTGAGCGGTTCCTTGAAGCTGATCGGGCCGACCTGCCGGCACGCGATCGATGCTTCGCTCGGATCCTCGGCGACGCCGAGCGTGCCCTTGATCCCGCCGGTGCGGGCGCGCGACACGTAGCAGGTCACGCCGTTCACGACCGGATCGTCATAGGCCTCGACGACTACGCGATCGGAGCCCGTGACGCGGAAATGGGTATTGACGCTGCCGACTTCCTCCGCCTGCGCGAACGGCGCTGCAGCGAATGCGGAGAGCAGGAGGGCGACGGGGGCGGAGCGCAGGAGGCGATGCTTCATCGACGGAACCGGATGCGAATGCGGGACAGAGACTCTAGCATGCGCGTGACCGGGCCACGACAAGCAGAAGGGCGGAACGGCGGCCGAAAAAACAAAAGGCCCGTCGAATGACGGGCCTTTCGCTATTTGGCTCCCCGACCTGGGCTCGAACCAGGGACCTACGGATTAACAGTCCGGCGCTCTACCGACTGAGCTATCGGGGAATAAATCGGTACATCTGCGTGTTGCTCGTTCTCAACAAAAAACCCGTCCACTTTCAACGGGCCTTTGCGTTTTTGGCTCCCCGACCTGGGCTCGAACCAGGGACCTACGGATTAACAGTCCGGCGCTCTACCGACTGAGCTATCGGGGAACAAACAACAACAGCAGAGAAACGAGATTGTATGGAGTGTTCGCTAACCTGTCAATACTTTGGAGCCGCAGCGAATAAAATTTTTTGCAGTCGCCGCCGTGCGATCAGCGCTCGAGCAGGTGCAGCTTGTCCTGCACGTCCTTCCACTCGTCCGCGTCGGCCGGCGCCGGCTTAGTCTTCGTGATCGACGGCCAGTTCTTCGCCAGCTCGGCGTTCAGCTCGGTGAACTGCTGCTGGTCGCCCGGAACGTCTTCTTCGGCATAGATCGCATTGGTCGGGCATTCGGCGACGCACACGGCGCAGTCGATGCACTCGTCCGGATCGATGGCGAGAAAGTTGGGACCTTCACGGAAGCAATCCACCGGGCACACATCCACGCAATCCGTGTATTTGCACTTGATGCAGCCTTCGGTCACAACGTGAGTCATTAAAACGCTCCTGCTTGGCGGTATATATGGGGTGGCGTTTGCGCCAAAAGCGGCATTGTAACTGAAGCGCAAAACCCGCATCGCGTGGTCGGCTATCCGGCTTATATCGTTTCGTGATTAGTTTATGGGCGGCGCAACGCGGACACAACCGCGCGCCGGGCACGAGCGTGATGCGGCACGGCGGAGGGCGGTTTCGCGATGGTCCGGCACGCATTCGGGTAACATGACCGACAGACCGGGCGGCGCGCGGTGCGTCGGGGCCCGGTCACGATATTGGCGCTGCCGTCATCATGATCATCACTTCGCTGCTCGACACGGATCTCTACAAGTTCACGATGATGCAGGTCGTCCTGCATCACTTTCCCGCTGCCAACGTCGAATACCGTTTCCGGTGCCGCACGCCCGGCGTCGATCTCGTGCCGTACATCGACGAGATTCGCGACGAGGTGCGCGGCCTGTGCTCGCTGCGCTTTTCCGACGTCGAACTCGACTATCTGCGGCGGATGCGCTTCATCAAGAGCGACTTCGTCGACTTCCTCGCGCTGTTCCACCTGAACGAGAAGTACATCTCGATCACGCCTTCGCCGAAGGGCAACGGCGAGATCGACATCGTGATCGAGGGGCCGTGGCTGCATACGATCCTGTTCGAGATCCCGGTGCTCGCGATCGTCAACGAAGTCTATTTCCGCAACACGCAGCGCGAGCCCGACTATCGCGAAGGCCGCGAACGGCTGCGCGAGAAGATCAAGCTGCTCGGCGCGAAGCCCGAATTCGCCGACTGCAAGATCGCCGACTACGGTACGCGCCGGCGCTTCTCGAAGGTCTGGCACGAGGAAGTCGCGCTCACGCTGCGCGACGGGCTCGGCCCGCAGTTCGCGGGCACCAGCAACGTGCTGTACGCGATGAAGCACGACATCACGCCGCTCGGCACGATGGCGCACGAATACCTGCAGGCGTGTCAGGCGCTCGGCCCGCGGTTGCGCGATTCGCAGATCTACGGCTTCGAGATGTGGGCGAAGGAGTATCGCGGCGACCTCGGGATCGCGCTGTCGGACGTCTACGGCATGGACGCGTTCCTGAACGACTTCGACATGTACTTTTGCAAGCTGTTCGACGGCGCGCGCCACGATTCGGGCGATCCGTTCGACTGGGGCGAGCGGATGCTGCGCCATTACGAGGCGAACCGGTGCGACCCGCGCACCAAGGTGCTCGTGTTCTCGGACGCGCTCGACATTCCGAAGGTCATGCAGCTGTACGAACGGTTCCGCGGCCGCTGCAAGCTTGCGTTCGGCGTCGGCACCAACCTCACCAACGATCTCGGTTACGTGCCGCTGCAGATCGTGATCAAGATGGTTCGCTGCAACGGCCAGCCGGTCGCGAAGCTGTCGGATTCGCCGGGCAAGAGCATGTGCGACGACAAGGCGTATCTCGCGTACCTGCGTCAGGTGTTCGGCATCGCGCAGCCGGTCGAGGAAGACGCGTCGAAGTAGGCGCCGGCCGTCCGGCCAGGTGTGTCGCAGCAGGGGTGGCCGGTATAATCCGACGTATTGCACGCAACGTCACGAGGACCGTTCATGGACACTTCCGCTGCCCGTCGCCAGATCCTCGCGCGCATCCGCGCGGCGCAGGGGCGTGCGGCCGAACCCGATGCAGCGGAGCGCGACGGCGTCGCCGACTACCTTGCCCGTCATCCGCAAGGCCCGCGCCCGCCGGCGCCGGCCGACCTCGTCGCCGCTTTCGTCGACGAAGCGCAGCGCCTGTCGACCACGGTCGACGAAGTCGCGACGCTGGCCGACGTGCCTGCCGCCGCCGCCCGCTATCTTGCCGCTCACGGCCTGCCGGCGCAGGCCATCGCGTGGCGCACGCTGGCCGATCTCGACTGGGCCGCCGCCGGCCTGTCGGTCGAGTGCCGCAAGCCGCGCGACGGCGATCTCGTCGGCCTGACCGGGTGTTTTTGCGCGACTGCCGAAACGGGGTCGCTGGTGTTGCTGTCCGGCCCCGACACTTACGCATCGGCCGGCCTGCTGCCGGAAACCCACATCGCGATCGTGCCGGCGTCGCGCATCGTCGCCGGTCATGAAGACGCGTTCGCGCTGATTCGCGCGGAGCGCGGCGAACTGCCGCGCGCGGTCAATTTCGTGTCGGGCCCGTCGCGCACCGGCGACATCGAGCAAACGATCATTCTGGGTGCACACGGTCCGTACCGCGTGCACGCGATCGTCGTACGGGGCGCATGACGCACCCGCTGCCTTCACCCTTATTTCGAACAAGGAAGTTCCGCATGAAACGACATGCCGCCTGGGCGGGCATGGCGTCGGGAATCGCGCTTGGCGCCGCTCCCGCGCTCGCATCGGCCGCCACGCTCGACGGTTCCACGCTGTCGGCGCTCTGGGGTATCCCGTTCGCCGGGATCCTGCTGTCCATCGCGCTGTTCCCGCTCGTCGCCCCCGTGTTCTGGCATCACCACTTCGGCAAGATCGCCGCCGGCTGGGCGATCGTGTTCCTCGCGCCGTTCGCGGTCGCGTTCGGCGCCGGCACCGCGTTCGGCACGCTCGTGCATGCGCTGCTCGAGGAATACATTCCGTTCATCGTGCTGCTCACCGCGCTCTATACGGTCGCGGGCGGCATCTGCGTGAACGGCAACCTGCATGGGTCGCCGAAACTGAATACCGCGATCCTCGCGCTCGGCACGCTGCTCGCGAGCGTGATGGGCACGACGGGCGCCGCGATGCTGCTGATCCGGCCGCTGCTGCGCGCGAACGACAACCGCAAGCATGTCGTGCACGTCGTGATCTTCTTCATTTTCCTCGTCGCGAACGCGGGCGGTTCGCTGTCGCCGCTCGGCGATCCTCCGCTGTTCCTCGGCTTCCTGAACGGCGTGAGCTTCTTCTGGACGACCACGCATCTCGCGCTGCCGATGCTGTTCATCTGCGCGGTGCTGCTGACGCTGTTCTTCGCGCTCGATACGTACTTCTACCGGAAGGGCGGCGAGGAGCGGCCGGCCGCGCTCGATCCGACGCCCGACGGCGCGGCGCTGTCGATCGACGGCAAGATCAACTTCGTGCTGCTGGCGGCCGTGATCGCGCTCGTGCTGATGAGCGGCGTGTGGAAGCCGGGCATCTCGTTCGACGTGTGGGGCACGCACGTCGCGTTGCAGAATCTCGTGCGCGACGTCGCGCTCGTGGTGGTGACGCTCGCGTCGCTCGCGCTGACGCCGCGTTCCGCGCGCGAGGGCAACGCGTTCAACTGGGCGCCGATCGAGGAAGTCGCGAAGCTGTTCGCCGGCATCTTCGTGACGATCGCGCCGGTGATCGTGATCCTGCGCGCGGGGGCGGACGGCGCATTCGCGCAGATCGTCCATCTCGTCACGGGGCCCGACGGCAAGCCGATCGATGCGATGTACTTCTGGGCGACGGGCATCCTGTCGTCGTTCCTCGACAATGCGCCGACCTATCTCGTGTTCTTCAACCTCGCGGGCGGCGATGCGCAGACGCTGATGACGACCGGCGCATCGACGCTCGCCGCGATTTCCGCCGGCGCGGTGTTCATGGGCGCGAACAGCTATATCGGCAACGCGCCGAATTTCATGGTGAAGGCGATCGCCGAATCGCGCGGCGTGAAGATGCCGAGCTTCTTTGCGTACCTCGGCTGGGCGCTCGTCGTGCTGATACCGGTATTCCTGCTGACGTCGTGGCTTTTCTTCCCGGCGTAAGCTGACGATTTTCAACCCCGAGCGGGCGGTCCCGGCGGCGCGCGGCGCTACGACCCGTCCGCGGCATGCGGAGATGGCGATGCAGAAGATCCTGGTCGCGCGTCCGATCTTTCCGGACGTGATCGAACGGCTCAAGCAGTATTTCGAAGTCGACTGGAACGACGGCGACGCGCTCGCGCCCGACGCGCTCGCCGCGCGTCTGGCCGACAAGGACGGCGCGCTGACGGCCGGCGACCCGGTCGGCGCGGCCACGCTCGCGGCCGCGCCGCGCCTGCGCGTCGTGGCGAACATGGCGGTCGGCTACAACAACTTCGACATGGCCGCGTTCAACGCGGCGAACGTGCTCGGCACCAACACGCCCGACGTGCTGAACGAGTCGACCGCCGATTTCGGCTGGGCGCTGATGATGGCCGCCGCGCGTCGGATCGCCGAATCCGAACACTGGCTGCGCGCCGGTCACTGGCGGAAGTGGGCGTACGACGGCTTCCTCGGCACCGACATCTACGGCTCGACGCTCGGCGTCATCGGGATGGGCCGCATCGGCCAGGCGCTCGCGCGGCGCGCGCGCGGCTTCGGGATGCAGGTGATTTATCACAACCGTTCGCGGGTCGCGCCCGAGATCGAAACCGAGCTCGAGGCCGAATACGTGTCGAAGGATGCGCTGCTCGCGCGTGCCGATCACGTCGTGCTCGTGCTGCCGTACACGAAGGAGAACCATCACACGATCGGCGCGGCCGAGCTCGCGAAGATGAAACCCACGGCGACGCTGACCAACATCGCGCGCGGCGGGATCGTCGACGATGCGGCGCTGGCCGCCGCGCTGCGGGACGGGACGATCGCCGCGGCCGGCCTCGACGTGTACGAGGGCGAGCCGAGCGTGCATCCGGCGCTGCTCGAAGTGCCGAACGTCGTGCTGACGCCGCATATCGCGAGCGCGACCGAAAAGACGCGCCGCGCGATGGCGAATCTCGCTGCCGACAACCTGATCGCCGCGCTCGGCGAGGGGCCGCGCGCGGGGCGGCCGCCGAATCCGATCAACCCTGACGTGATCGGGAAGCCGCGCGCATGACGATGACGTTGTTGCTGGCGGCGGTCGTCGTGCTGGCCGTCGCGCTCGCCGTGGCGATCGTCGCGCTCGTGCGCGGCGGCGGCCGCCACGACGACGTGGCCGTGCTCGGCGACCAGATCGAGGATGCCGCGCATGCGCAGGCGCGCGCGGTCGAGCGGCTCGAACGCGAATTGCGCGGCGAGATCGTCGATAATGCGCGCGGGTCGCGTACCGAGCTGGCCGGCAGCTTCGCCCAGTTGCAGCAGACGCTCGCCGCGCAACTGACGAGTGTGGCGACCGTGCAGAACAGCCAGATCGAGGGGTTCGCGCAGCAGCTCGGCAAGCTCGTCGCCGGCAATGCGCAGCAGTTCGATGCGATGCGCGAGAGCCTGCAGCGCCAGGCGCAGCAGGCGCGCGAGGAACAGACGGGCGCGCTGCGGCTGTTCGGCGACACGCTGAACCGGCAGCTCACGCAACTGACCGAGGCGAACGATCGCCGGATCGGCGAAGTGCGTGCGACGCTCGAACAGCGGCTGAAGGAAATCGAGACGAACAACGCGGCGAAACTCGAGGAGATGCGCCGCACCGTCGACGAGAAGCTGCACGCGACGCTCGAGCAGCGGCTCGGCGAATCGTTCAAGCTCGTGTCGGACCGGCTCGAACAGGTGCATCGCGGGCTCGGTGAGATGCAGACGCTCGCGGCCGGCGTCGGCGACCTGAAAAAGGTGCTGACCAACGTGAAGACGCGCGGCACCTGGGGCGAAGTGCAGCTCGAGGCGCTGCTGGAACAGATGCTGACGCCCGACCAGTACGCGAAGAACGTCGCGACGGTGCCGAAGAGTACCGAGCGCGTCGAATTCGCGATCCGGCTGCCGGGCCGTGCTGCCGGCACGCGCGACGCGCTGCCGGTGTGGCTGCCGATCGACGCGAAATTCCCGCGCGAAGACTACGAGCGGTTGATCGACGCGCAGGAGCGCGCCGATGCGGTGGCGGTCGAGGAGGCGGCGCGAGCGCTCGAGGCGCGGGTGCGGATGGAAGCGCGCACGATCGCCGAGAAGTACGTCGCGCCGCCGCACACGACCGACTTCGCGCTGCTGTTCCTGCCGACCGAGGGGCTCTATGCGGAGATCCTGCGCCGCCCGGGGCTGACCGACCTGCTGCAGCGCGACTATCGTGTGACGGTCGCCGGGCCGACCACGCTCACCGCGCTGTTGAACAGCCTGCAGATGGGGTTCCGCACGCTCGCGATCGAGCAGCGCTCGAGCGAGGTGTGGCAGGTGCTCGGTGCGGTCAAGACGGAGTTCGGCAAGTTCGGCGACGTGCTCGCGCGCACGAAGGCGCAGCTCGAAACGGTCACGCGCTCGATCGAGTCTGCCGAGCAGCGCACGCGCGTGATGAGCCGCAAGCTCAAGCAGGTCGAGGCGCTGCCGGGCGATGCGGCGGCCGGTCTGCTCGGCGCGGAAGGGGCCGAAGGCGCCGATGCGGACGACGCGTGACGCGCGTTGGCGGCAACGGCCGGACGAACAAAACGGGCGCCGCGGCGCCCGTTTTCGTTGGCAGCGATCGCCGGCGCGGCCGGCTCGCGCTCAATGCGCGGCGAGCGTGTCCAGCGCGTCGCCCGTCACGCGCACGATGCGCCACTCCGGCAGCACGGTCGCGCCCATCTTCTCGTAGAAATCGATCGCCGGCTGGTTCCAGTCGAGGACCGACCATTCGAAGCGCGCGCAACGACGCTTGACGGCGAGTGCCGCGAGATGACGCAGCATCGCGGTGCCCAGGCCCGTGCCGCGCTGCGACGGCTGCACGTACAGATCCTCGAGATACAGCCCGCGGCGGCCGAGGAACGTCGAATAGTTGTGGAAGAACAGCGCATACGCGACGATTGCGCCGTCCTGCTCGGCCACCCGTGCCTCGGCGGCAGGGTGCTCGCCGAACAGCGCGTCGGCGAGATCGGCTTCGGTCGCGACGAACAGATGCGTGAGCTTCTCGAACTCCGCCAGCTCGCGCATCAGCGCGAGGATCGCGCCGACGTCGCGCGGGTCGGCCGCGCGGATCAGCGGCGTGCCGCTCACGCTTCCTCCGGCGGATCGGACAGCACGATCTCGATGCCGCCGAAGCGCGACGCGACCCAGTTGTACGCATGGCACGCGATCCACAGCAGCACGAAACCGAGGATCGCGTTCAGCAGCAGCGCGCTCAGGATCGTGCTCAACTCGACCATCCCGTAACGGATATACGCGACGAGAATGCCGAGCAGCACGATCGGCACGCTGAACGTCAGGTAGACGAGGATCAGCGCCTTTGCGGTCTGCCCCGCGGCGATCGACGAGATTTGTTTCTTCATGTGCGGATTGCCCCCGTAGTGATATACCGATTGGAATTCAGATCAGGCCGTCGAGCGGCAGGATGTCGACCGGGGCGCCCGCGTCGATTGCCGCGGTATCGTGGCCCAGGACGATGAAACAGTTGGCGGCCGCGAGACCGCTCAGCGACGCGGCGCTTTGCGATCCGGCCGGCGCGACGTGCCATTGGCCGTCGGCGGCGCGCGTCGCGATGCCGCGCAGGTATTCGGTGCGGCCGGGACGCGTTTTCAACGGCTGCGTACTGAGCGCCGTGTACATCGCCGGCGGCGGCGTCTGCGCACCGGCCAGCGTCAGCAGGGCGGGGCGCACGATCGCGTAAAACGTCACGGCGGAGGCGACCGGATTGCCGGGCAGCCCGAAGAACAGCGCGTGGCCGGCGCTGTCGCCCGCGCGTGCGAGCGTGCCGCACGCGAGCGGCCGGCCGGGCCGCAGCGCGAGACTCGCGAACGTCACGTCGCCGAGCCGCGCCATCACGTCGCGCGTGAAATCGGCTTCGCCGACCGACACGCCGCCCGACGTGATGACCGCATCGGCCTGCGCGGCGAGGGCGTCGCGCAATGCGGCTTCGAGCGCGGCCGGGTCGTCCCGGACGATCCCGAGATCGATCGTGTCCACGTGCAGCCGTGCGAGCATCGCGATCAGCATCCCGCGATTGCTGTCGTACAGCGCGCCGCGGCCGAGCGGTTCGCCGGGCTCGCGCAGCTCGTCGCCGGTCGAGAACACGGCGACGCGCACGCGCCGGCGCACCGTGACGTCGGTGACGCCGAACGAGGCGAGCAGGCCGAGATCCGATGGCCGCAGGATACGGCCCGCGGCGAGTGCGCAGGCGCCGCGCGCGAGATCTTCGCCGGCCTTGCGGCAGTTCGCGCCGCGCGCGACGTCGTGCGCGGCGAAGCGGATCGTGTCGCCATCGACGCGTACGCGTTCCTGCGGAATCACCGTGTCGCATCCGGCCGGCATCGGCGCGCCGGTCATGATGCGCACACATGCATGGGCCGCCACGGCGCCGTCGAACGGATGGCCGGCGAACGCGGTGCCGGCGACCGTCATCGCGACCTCGCTCTGCGCCGACGCGAATGCTGCGCTGCCGCCGTCGAACGCATAGCCGTCCATTGCCGAGTTGTCGTACGCGGGAATGTCGAACGGCGCGCTCACGTCGGCCGCGAGCACGCGGTCGAGCGCGTCGCGCAGCGTCACCGTGTCGTACGCGTCGACCGGCGCCGCGAAGCGGCACGCGAGCGCCTGCGCGTCGGCGAGCGACAGCGGGGCATCGGGGCCGGGTGCGGTTCGGGAAGCGGGCGAGGATTGCGTGATCATCAGTCGGACTGCGCCGCGAGGCGTATCGGGTTCGTGGCCGGTGGCGCGAGGAGGGTGCCGGGGCGCGGGTTTCGCGTGTGGCGGGCGCCGGGCGGGAACGGCACGGGCCGTCAGCGGCGGGCCAGCGCGGCGAGTTCCTGCCAGGAGTTGGCATTGTAAAACGCACGCTCGTCGCGAAACTCGACTTCGACCGTCTTGTGGCGTGCGTACCACGCACGCACCTTGCGGTCGCCGGCCGCGAGCCGGGCGGCCAGGTCGTCGGCCAGCGACGTGCGCAGCAGCGCGAACGTCGGTTGCGGCGAGCGCATCTGCCGCGCGTCGACGGTAATCGCCATCGCGATGTCGGCCTGCTGCGCGTCGAGCGCGGCATGCAGCCGCGCGACGAGGTCGACGGGCAGATAGGGCGTATCGCATGGCGAGCACGCGAGCAGCGGCGCGCGCGCCGCGCGCATGCCGGCAAGCAGGCCCGCGAGCGGCCCAGGGAAGTCGGAGGTTTCGTCGGCGACGATGCGCGCGTCGAACGGCGCACCGAGTTCGGCATAGCGATCGGCATGGCGATTCGCGCTGATCAGCGTCTCGTCGACCTGCGGCGACAGCCGGCGCAGCACGTGCAGCGCGAGCGGCGTACCGTCGAGCAATTGCAGGCCCTTGTCGACGCCGTCCATGCGGGTGGCCCGCCCGCCTGCGAGCAGCAGGCCGGCGATCGACGGGGCGGACGCGGGAGCGGACATCGTGCGCGGGCGGAAAGAGCGGCGGGCGTCAGCCGCCGATATACGACATTTCGACGCGCTTGCCGGCGCCCTCGGGCGCGGCGTCGGACGATGCGCTGCCGCGCAGCTGCGAATAGCGGTCGGTGCGCGCCTGCCAGATGCGGGCGATCGCAGTCGCGATCTCGGCATCGCTTGCGCCGCCGCGCACGAGCGCACGCAGGTCGTGGCCGGTCGACGCGAACAGGCACAGGTACAGCTTGCCTTCGGTCGACAGTCGCGCGCGCGTGCAGTCGCCGCAGAAGGCCTGCGTGACGCTCGAGATCACGCCGATCTCGCCGCTGCCGTCCGCATAGCCCCAGCGCTGCGCGGTTTCGGCCGCCGTGTGCGGCTCGAGCGGCACGAGCGGGAAGTGTTCGGCGATACGCGCGACGACGTCCGCCGACGGCAGCACCTCGGTCATGTTCCAGCCGTTCGACGTGCCGACGTCCATGTATTCGATGAAACGCAGGATCACGCCGGTGCCGCGGAAGCGCTCGGCCATCGGCAGGATCTCGCTGTCGTTGGTGCCGCGCTTCACGACCATGTTGACCTTGACCGGCGCGAGGCCCGCGGCCTGCGCGGCGAAGATGCCGTCGAGCACGTCGGCGCTCGCGAACTCGGCATCGTTCATGCGCTTGAACAGCGCATCGTCGAGCGCGTCGAGGCTGACCGTGACGCGCGTGAGCCCGGCATCCTTCAGCGCGCGCGCCTTGCGGGCGAGCAGCGAGCCGTTGGTCGTCAGCGTGAGGTCGAGCGGGCGGCCGGCGTGCGTCGTCAGACGCGCGAGCCGCTCGATCAGGAATTCGAGGTTCTTGCGCAGCAGCGGCTCGCCGCCCGTGATACGGATCTTCTCGACGCCGTGTGCGACGAAGAGCCGCGCCACGCGCTCGATTTCCTCGTGCGTGAGCAGCGCGCTGTGCGGCAGGAACGGGTAGTCCTTGTCGAAGACCGCGCGCGGCATGCAGTACACGCAGCGGAAATTGCAGCGATCCGTCACCGAAATGCGCAGGTCGCGCAGCGGCCTGGCGAACGTGTCGGCCAGCGTGCCGTCGGGGGCATGCGCGACGCCGGAGACGTCCGGCATCCCGCTGACGTCGGCGAGGGGAATGATGCGTCGGGACATGTTGGAAGAAGTACGGACCAGACTGCTATTTTAGCCGCAACCGGCCGGCGGGTCCGGGGGGCGGAAACCCGCAGCGCGGGCATGA
This sequence comes from Burkholderia sp. MSMB1835, assembly GCF_001526365.1. NCBI lineage: Bacteria > Pseudomonadati > Pseudomonadota > Betaproteobacteria > Burkholderiales > Burkholderiaceae > Burkholderia > Burkholderia sp. MSMB1835. The sequence continues at coordinate 219,653 of NZ_LOYP01000054.1, read as the reverse complement.
AAAAGCCCGCCGGAGGCGGGCTTTTCCTGGTCGTGCGATGCGCCGTTCAGTGGTGCGTCGTTTCGACCTGCTGCATCGGGGCCGTATCGACCGGCGGCAGCACCTTGCGCTCGCGCGGTACGCGGGCCGGGCGCGGGAGTCGCGACGCGGCTTCCTGCGCGGCCGCGAACTTGTCGGCGTCCGTGTTCACCCAGACGAGACCGGCCTGCTCCAGCACGGCATCCAGGCTCGCCGAAGCGGGCGCGGCTGCCGGTTGGGCGGGGGCGGGAGCCGGTGTCGGGGCGGGTGCCGGTGCAGCGACGGCCTCTGCCGGTGCTGCCTCGACCGGCGCCTCGACCGCCACCGGAGCGGCTTCGATCGCGACGGCCGGTGCGGCGGGCTCGACGGGTGCGGCTTGCGGCGCCTCGACAGCGGCCGGAGCGGCTGCCGGCACTTCGAACGCATCGGTCGGCGACACCGCGACCGGCGCCGGGCCTGCTTCCGCCGCCGCCGGTGCGACCGGTGCCGGTTCGGCTGCCTGGACGGCGACGACGGGCTCGGTCGGGGCGGCCGGTGCCGCTTCGGCTGCCGGTGCCGGCTGCGCTTCGACGGCGGCCGGAGCGGCATGCTGCTCGGCGACGGCTTCCACTGCGACCGCACCTGCCACGGCAGCGACGACTGCCGGTGCGGCCGTGTGGGCCGGCTCGGCTGCGACCGGTGCATTCGGCGTCACGGCTTGCGCGGCGACTTCGCCTTCGGCGCCTTGCTCGGCCTGGTCGACTGCGCCATCTTCCTCGCGCTCGCGACGACCGCCGCGGCGGCCGCGACGGCGACGGCGGCGTTCTTCGCCGTCACGTGCGCCGGCTTCCGCATCGGCTGCCGGTTCCGCGCCGGGCAGGGCTTCTGCAACGGCCTTGTCGGTTTCCGGTTCCGGATGGTTTTCGCCGCGGGTGACGGTTTCGAGCGTGGCCGCATGCTGGGTCGGCTTGCGGCGTTCGCCGCGCTCGCGACGCTCGCTGCGTTCCTGGCGCTCGCCGCGGCCGGCTGCTTCGACGCCTTCCGGCTGTTCGACACGCTCGCGCGGTTCGCGGTTTTCGCGCGGTTCGCGCGGCTCACGGCCTTCGCGCGGCTCGCGACCTTCGCGCGGACCACGGCCCTCGCGACCCTCGCGGTTTTCGCGACCTTCGCGGTTTTCCCGGCCTTCGCGCAGTTCACGACCCTCGCGCGGCTCACGGCCTTCACGCGGTTCGCGCACTTCCTTGCCTTCGCGTTCCTGGCGTTGCGGCTGGCCACGGCCTGCTGCTGCCTGGTCGCGGCCGCCCTGCGCCTGCTGTGCGCCGCCGCGACGGTTGCGGTTGCGATCGCCGCCGCGCTGCTCGGTCTTTTCGGTGCGCTCGCGCGCCGGACGGGCTGCCTGCTCCTTCGCCGGTGCCGGTGCGACCGGTGCGGGTGCCGGTGCCGGCGACACGCCGAACAGCCCCTTCAGCCAGCCGATGAAGCCGCCGCTTGCCGCGGCGACGGGCGCCGCCGGAGCCGCAACGGGCTCGACCGGACGCTGCGGGGCCGGGCTCGGCGCCGGACGCTCGGGCGTGATGCCCTTCACCGCGGCTTCCTGCTTCGGCTTCACTTCGGCCGCACGCTTGCTGTAGCCCGTTTCCGACTCGAGCTCGCGGGCCGCTTCCTCGGCCATCTTCCAGGACGCGCGCGGATCGTCGAGGCGCGCGTCGTCGTGACGCAGGCGCTCGAGCTTGTAGTGCGGCGTATCGAGGTGCTTGTTCGGAATCAGCACGATGCCGACCTTGAAGCGCGACTCGATCTTGTTGATTTCCTGACGCTTTTCGTTCAGCAGGAAGGCGGTCACCTCGACCGGCACCTGGCAGTGGATCGCCGCGGTGTTCTCCTTCATCGCTTCTTCCTGAATGATCCGCAGGACCTGCAGCGCGGACGATTCGGTGTCGCGGATGTGGCCGGTGCCGTTGCAGCGCGGGCACGTCACGTGACTGCCTTCCGACAGCGCCGGACGCAGGCGCTGGCGCGACAGCTCCATCAGGCCGAAGCGGGAGATCTTGCCCATCTGGACGCGCGCACGGTCGTGCTTGAGCGCGTCCTTCAGGCGTTGCTCGACTTCACGCTGGCTCTTCGCCGATTCCATGTCGATGAAATCGATCACGATCAGGCCGCCGAGGTCGCGCAGGCGCAGCTGGCGGGCGACTTCGTCGGCCGCTTCGAGGTTCGTGCGGGTGGCCGTTTCCTCGATGTCCGCGCCCTTGGTCGCGCGCGCCGAGTTCACGTCGATCGCGACGAGCGCTTCGGTGTGGTCGATCACGATCGCGCCGCCGGACGGCAGCGGGACCGTGCGCGAGTACGCGGTTTCGATCTGGTGCTCGATCTGGAAGCGGGAGAACAGCGGCACGTCGTCGTGGTAGCGCTTCACTTTCGCGACGTTGTCCGGCATCACGATGTCCATGAATGCGCGGGCCTGATCGTGGATTTCGTTCGTATCGATCAGGATTTCGCCGATATCCGGCTGGAAATAGTCGCGGATCGCGCGGATCACGAGGCTCGATTCCAGATAGATCAGCATCGGCTGGCCGGCGTTGCCGCTTTGCGACGCGGCCTCGATCGCGCGCCACAGTTGCAGCAGGTAGTTCAGGTCCCACTGCAGTTCCTCGGCGCTGCGGCCGATGCCCGCGGTACGGGCGATCATGCTCATGCCGTCCGGAATCTGCAGTTGCGCCATCGTTTCGCGCAGTTCCTGGCGTTCGTCGCCTTCGATCCGGCGCGACACGCCGCCGCCGCGCGGGTTGTTCGGCATCAGCACGAGGTAACGGCCGGCGAGCGAGATGAAGGTGGTGAGGGCTGCGCCCTTGTTGCCGCGCTCTTCCTTCTCGACCTGGACGATCAGCTCCTGGCCTTCGCGCAGCGCATCCTGAATGCGCGCGGAGCGCATGTCGATGCCGTCCTTGAAGTACTGGCGGGCGACTTCCTTGAACGGCAGGAAGCCGTGGCGGTCTTCGCCGTAGTTGACGAAGCACGCTTCGAGCGACGGCTCGATACGGGTGATGACACCTTTGTAGATATTGCCTTTGCGCTGTTCGCGCCCGGCGGTTTCGATGTCGATGTCGATGAGTTTTTGCCCATCGACGATGGCGACGCGCAGCTCCTCCTGCTGCGTCGCATTGAACAGCATGCGTTTCATGAACGGCTCCAGGCGGCTCCGCTGCCGACGCCTCGCGGTTGTCAGGCGCGAGGGCGGGAACGACGGCAGGCCGCACCTTGTTGTGTTGTCACGAGCACGCTGGAGCGGGAACGCTGGCGGGGAGAATTGCCTGAAGAGGCGCTTGGGCCCGAAAGACGGGGCCGGCGGCCATAGGGCACCTGCGAATACGGCTTCAAAGCACGGCGTTCACACACCGCACGCTGCAAAAGCGCGCTAAGCCTGTCCGGGCATTGCCACGGGCGCGCACAATGCGTCGCGCGCGCCGACGGGCGGCAGATGCTGCGGCTTGGGCCGCAGCGGGGAGTATCGAATCCAGCCCGACTTTCCCGCTTGGGGTGTACTTCCCTGGTTTGACGTCGCCAAGCCCCGCACGCTTCGCGGGGCCAAATCGGGCGCAACGCCGTAATTTTCGCAACCGGCAGCCTGCGGACGTACTTCGCGCCGCCGGGCTACCGATCAAATTCTTTTCAACCAACTTTCCGTTACCGCGGCGCCTTGCCGACCGAATCCGCCTGTGGGCGCGATCCTTGCCGACGGGCGGCGCCGTGCGTGCAACTTGCTGCTTCTCTTTGATTAGGGGCGAGCAGCGGACCCCCGGCGCAAGTAAAATAGCAGTTTGCGCTTGCGCCTTGCCCAATTCAGCCGGGGCCGGCCGATCAGGCCACCCACAACGTCAGGCTGGGCAAAATTATATTCAGTATGAATGAGTTAGGCAAAATATCCCAGAATTCGGTCGCAAGCGGCCAGGTATCGACGATCGAGATCGACGAAAACTCGGCCGGTCAGCGGATCGACAATTTCCTGTTGCGCGTCTGTAAAGGCGTGCCGAAAAGCCATATTTACCGGATCCTCCGCAGCGGCGAAGTGCGCGTCAACAAGGGCCGGATCGATGCGCAGTACCGCCTGGCGCTCGGCGACCTCGTCCGCGTGCCGCCGGTGCGCGTGGCCGCGGCCGACCTCGCGCGCGCCGACACGCCCGTCGTGCCGCCCGCGAATTTCGACGTGCTGTACGAGGACGACGCGATGCTCGTCATCGACAAGCCGGCCGGGGTCGCGGTCCACGGCGGCAGCGGCGTCGCGTTCGGCGTGATCGAGCAGATGCGCCAGGCGCGCCCGCGTGCGAAATTCCTCGAACTGGTGCACCGGCTCGACCGCGAGACGTCCGGGATCCTGATGCTCGCGAAGAAGCGCACGGCGCTCGTGGGCCTGCACGAGCAGATTCGCGAGAACCGGATGGACAAGCGCTACTTCGCGTGCGCGCACGGCGAATGGCAGCCCGACTGGGGCCGGCGCCGCGCGGTGAAGGCGCCGCTGTTCAAGTATTCGACCCCGGAAGGGGAGCGCCGCGTGCGCGTGCAGGACGACGGGCTGCCGTCGCATACGGTGTTCAACCTCGTCGACCGCTGGTCCGACTATGTGCTCGTCGAAGCGGAACTCAAAACGGGTCGGACCCATCAGATCCGGGTGCACCTCGCGCATCTCGGCCTGCCGATCGCCGGCGACGCCAAGTATGGCGATTTCGCACTGAACAAGGCGCTGGCGCGCGCGAACGCGCAGCCGTCGCTGAAACGGATGTTCCTGCATGCGCACCGGCTGCGGCTGGCTCACCCGCTGACCGGCGAGGCGCTGCAGTTCGATGCGCCGCTGCCGGCCGAATGCCGGCGCTTTCTCGACCAACTCAGCGCATTGCGCGATACCGCCTGAACCGCATGGCCCGACAGCAATTTGACCTGATCGTCTTCGACTGGGACGGCACGCTGATGGATTCGACCGCGCACATCGCGCACAGCATCCAGGCCGCGTGCCGCGATCTCGGCTTGCCCACGCCGTCCGACGAGGCTTCCCGCTACGTGATCGGCCTTGGCCTGCGCGATGCGCTGCGAATCGCGGCGCCGACCGTCGATCCGTCCGACTACGCGCGGCTCGCCGAGCGCTACCGCTACCACTATCTGCTCGACGACCAGCGCATCGAGCTGTTCGCCGGCGTGCGCGAGCTGCTCGCCGAACTGCGCGACACGGGCTACCTGCTCGCCGTCGCGACCGGCAAGGGGCGGGTCGGGCTGAATCGCGTGCTCGACCAGTCGAAGCTGACGAGCTGGTTCGACGCGACGCGGTGCGCGGACGAGACCTTCTCGAAACCGCATCCGGCGATGCTGCACGAGTTGTCGCGGGAATTGGGGCAGGACCTGTCGCGCACCGTGATGATCGGCGACACCACGCACGACCTGCAAATGGCCGCCAGCGCCGGCGCGGCAGGCGTCGGGGTGTCGTACGGCGCGCACCCGGCCGACGCGCTGGCGGCGCTCGCGCCGCGCTTCGTCGCGCCGGACGTCGGCGCGCTGGCCGCATGGCTGCGGGAGCACGCATGAGCGCGGCGCCGGACGCCGTGCGCGTGTGCGCATCGGACGCGCTGATCGACGGCGGCGCCGGCGTGCGCGTCGACGCGATGCTGCGCGGCGAGCAGGCCGTCGTGTTCTTCGTGCGCTACGACGGCCGCGCCTACGGCTACCTGAACCGCTGCGCGCATGTGCCGATGGAGCTCGACTGGGCCGAAGGGCAGTTCTTCGAGTCGTCGGGCCTCTATCTGACGTGCGCGACGCATGGCGCGATCTACGCGCCGGATACCGGCAAGTGCGTCGGCGGCCCGTGCCGCGGCGGCCGCCTGCGGCCGGTCGAGGTCGACGAGCGCGACACGCCCGACGGGCGTGCGGTATTCTGGGTGCCCGATGCCGATCTGCATCCCGCCACTCCCGCCACGACCGACTGACGACACCATTGCATGGCCGACCAACCGAATTTCCCGGATTCCTCCTCCCGTCCCGACGACCGTGACCCGGGCTGGGAGCGCGCGGCGCTCGAGCGGATCGCGCTCGCGGCCGTCAAGGAGCAGCGCGCGGCACGGCGCTGGAAGATCTTCTTCCGCTTCGCGTTTCTCGGCGTGTTCGTGCTGCTGGCGTTCGCGCTGATCGATTTCTCGAGCGATTCGAAGTTTTCGTCGAGCGGGCGGCATACGGCGCTCGTGACGATCGACGGCGAAATCGCGGCCGGCGTCAACGCGAACGCCGACGACATCAACACGGCGCTCGACGCCGCGTTCGACGACGACGGCACGGTCGGCGTCGTGCTGCGGATCAACAGCCCGGGCGGCAGCCCGGTGCAGGCCGGCATGGTCTACGACGAGATCCGGCGGTTGCGCGGCAAGTATCCCAACAAGCCGCTGTACGTCGTCGTGACCGACATGTGCGCGTCGGGCGGCTATTACATCGCGTCCGCGGCCGACAAGATCTTCGTCGACAAGGCGAGCATCGTCGGGTCGATCGGCGTGCTGATGGACGGGTTCGGCTTCACCGGGCTGATGGGCAAGCTCGGCGTCGAACGGCGTCTGCATACGTCGGGCGAAAACAAGGGCTTCTACGACCCGTTCTCGCCGGAAACGCCGAAGATGGATGCGCACGCGCAGGCGCTGCTCGATCAGGTGCATGCGCAGTTCATCAAGGCCGTGAAGGACGGCCGCGGCAAGCGGCTGCACGAGACGCCCGACATGTTCTCGGGCCTGTTCTGGACCGGCGAGAAGAGCGTCGAGCTCGGGCTCGCCGACGGCTACGGCACGACCGATACGGTCGCGCGCGACGTGCTGAAGGCGCCCGATCTGGTCGACTATACGGTGAAGGAAAGCCTGACGAATCGTGTCGCGCGCAAGTTCGGTGCGGCCGTCGGGGGCGCCGCGATGAAGGCGCTGACGGCCGGCGGCGCGTCGGTCAACCTGCGCTGACGGCCGGCGGCCGACGGCGGCAATCGGCGGGCCGCGATGGCCCGCCTTTCACTTTCATCGGTCGCTGCATCAGTTCGCGAGCAGCAGGAAGATCGCGGGGCGCTTGTGCAGATTCGGCGCGGGCGCCTTTTTCCAGTCCGCCACCGTGCGGCTCGCGATCGTCTCGGTCGCAAGGGTCAGATCGGCCGCCACGCAGATCTGCGTCGACGGCGCGCAGGTCGCGACCAGCGTGTCGAGCATCGCGTGATTGCGGTACGGCGTTTCGATGAAGATCTGCGTCTGGCGCGCCTTGCGCGACAGTTGCTCGAGTTCGCGCAGGCGCTTCGCGCGCGCGGCCGCATCGACCGGCAGGTAGCCGTTGAACGCGAAACTCTGGCCGTTCAGGCCCGACGCCATCAGCGCGAGCAGGATCGAACTCGGCCCGACGAGCGGCACGACCTTCACGCCACGCTCGTGCGCGCGGCGCACCAGCAGCGCGCCGGGGTCGGCGACGGCAGGGCAGCCGGCCTCCGACACGAGACCGGCGTCCGCGCCGGCCAGCACGGGCGCGAGCAGCCGGTCGACGGCGCCGGCCGGCGTATTCACGTTCAGCTCGCTGATCTCGATTTCCTGGATCGGGCGCGTCGTGCCGATCTTCTTCAGGAACGCGCGGGTCGTTTTCGCGTTTTCGCCGATGTAATAGCCGAGCGTGCCGGCGCGCGCCTGCACGGCCGCGGGCAGCACGGCGGCGAGCATCGATTCGTCGCCTTCGCCGAGCGTGTTGGGGACGAGATAAAGCGTGCCGGCGGTCATGCGCGGTCTCCTCGGGTGATGGCAAACAGCGGGTAGTCGGCGGCGCGCAGCATCCGCGTGAGGGCGATCAGCGGCAGGCCGACGAGCGCGGTCGGGTCGTCCGAGTCGATCGCGTCGAGCAGTGCGATGCCGAGCCCTTCGGACTTCGCGCTGCCGGCCACGTCGTACGGCGTTTCCGCGCGCAGGTAGGCGTCGAGTTCGGCTTCGGGCAGCGAACGGAAGCGCACGTGCGTGACGATGTCCTCGATCTGCGCGTCGTCCGTACGGCTGTCGTACAGGCAGAGCGCGCTGTGGAATTCGACTTCGCGGCCCTGCATCGACACGAGTTGCGCGAGCGCGCGCTCATGCGTGCCGGGCTTGCCGATCTGGCGCCCGTCGAAGGTCGCGACCTGGTCCGACCCGATCACGAGCACGCCGTCCGGCGCGTCGATCGTCGCGGCCACGGCGCGCGCCTTCGCGCCGGCGAGACGCAGCGCGGTCGCGGCTGGCGTTTCGCCGGCGAGCGGGGTTTCGTCGAGGTCGGGCGACACGACGTCGAACGGTACGCCGAGGCGCTCGAGGAGTGCGCGGCGGTAGCGGGAACTGGAGGCAAGAATCAGCCGCGGCGGGCGGCAAACGGTATCCGGCATGGTCGGTTGGATCGGTGAGTCGTCAGGTGTGGCGCGGCGTTGCGCGGACGCAAGCTTAAGTGATTGACCGCAAAAGGTAAAACAGGTATGCTTTCCCGCTTTTCGTCGGCAGGCTTTCGCTGTGGTGGCGCCTGCCGGGTCTTCGGAAGTAAAGTACGGCATCCCTCGATGAGCCGTACGCGAGCGGTGCCAAGCCGGATCCCGCAAGTCAGCCTGTAGGCAGGAGCGCACATGAACACTTCTTCTGGCAAACCTGCAGCGGCCCTCGATCCGCATGCGGTCGACCTGTTCGAGTTCGCCCGCAGCGGGCGGCAGGCGGCCGGGGCCGTGCGTCTCTCGCAACTGCCGCGCATGTTAAACGAAGTGCCGACGGACGCGCCGGATCGCGACACGGTCTTCACGTGGCAGGCGGAAGGGTTCACGCAGAAAGAGTTGCAGGACGACGGCGCCGACGGGCAGCAGCCGTATCTGCGCCTCGCGGTGCACGGCCATGCATGGCTCACGTGCCAGCGCTGCATGACGCCGTACGACCAGGCGTTCGACGTCGACATGACGTACCGGATCGTCGCGACCGAAGAAGAAGCCGAGGAATTTCCGCTCGACGACGATGAAGCCGATGTGATCGTGGGCTCGCGCCAGTTCGATCTCGTCGACTTGATCGAAGAGGAATTGCTGCTTTCGTTGCCGCTCGTGCCCAAGCACGAGGTTTGCCCGGCAGTTCACGAAAGCCTCGTGTCGGGCGCGAGCGGTCCCGCGGAAGAGTCGGACGAGGAGTCCGACGAAGCCGGGGACGAAGGCAAACGGCCGAATCCGTTCGCGGCGCTGCAAGCGTTGAAGAAGGACGGTGACGGCACCAAGAAACACTGAGCAGTTGTGGCGCGGGAAGGCGTAGGGCTTTGGGCCAGGGTAGTTAAGCGCCGGATCGGGCTGTGTTAGAATCCGGAAAATTATTTAGGAGTTAGTCATGGCAGTCCAGCAAAACAAGAAGTCGCCGTCGAAGCGCGGCATGCATCGTTCGCACGATTTCCTGACGGCAGCGCCGCTGGCAGTCGAGCCGAGCACGGGTGAAGTGCACCTGCGTCACCACGTCAGCCCGAACGGCTACTATCGCGGCAAGAAAGTCGTCAAGACGAAGAACGACTAAGCGTCAAGTCACGCGTTGCGCGCTACGCTCGCCGTTCGCGTGACAACTGGTTCGCTTGACACTTTCCTGGCTCGACAAAAAGGCGGCATTCAACTGCCGCTTTTTTGTGCCTGAAATTCGTCGCATTCCATGACCGTAAAGCTCACAATCGACTGCATGGGAGGCGACCACGGCCCGTCCGTGACCGTTCCCGCGGCAGTCAAGTTCGTCCGCGCGCATCCCGATGCGCACCTGATGCTCGTCGGCATCGAAAGCGCGATTCGCGCTCAGTTGAAGAAGCTGAAAGCCCTCGACGATCCCGCGTTGACCATCGTGCCCGCCACCGAAGTCGTGGCGATGGACGACCCTGTCGAAGTGGCGCTGCGCAAGAAGAAGGATTCTTCGATGCGCGTCGCGCTCAACCACGTCAAGGAAGGCGCGGCGCAGGCCTGCATTTCCGCCGGCAATACCGGCGCGTTGATGGCCGTTTCCCGTTACGTACTCAAGACGCTGCCCGGCATCGAGCGGCCCGCGATCGCGTTCGCGCTGCCGAACCCGACCGGCTACACGATGATGCTGGACCTCGGCGCGAACGTCGACTGCGAACCGCAGCATCTGCTGCAGTTCGCGGAGATGGGGCACGCGCTGGTGGCCGCGCTCGAAGGCAAGGAGCGCCCGACGATCGGCCTGCTGAACATCGGCGAAGAGGTCATCAAGGGCAACGAGACGATCAAGCGCGCAGGCGAACTGCTGCGCGCCAGCACGCTCAATTTCCGCGGCAACGTGGAAGGCAACGACATCTACAAGGGCACCGTCGACGTGATCGTCTGCGACGGCTTCGTCGGCAACGTCGCGCTGAAGACGTCCGAAGGGCTCGCGCAGATGCTGTCGGACATCATCCGCGAGGAGTTCGGCCGTTCGCTGATGTCGAAACTGATGGCGCTGCTCGCGCTGCCCGTGCTGATGCGTTTCAAGAAGCGCGTCGACCACCGCCAGTACAACGGCGCGGCGCTGCTGGGGCTGAAGAGTCTCGTGATCAAGAGCCACGGCTCGGCCGACGCCTACGCGTTTGAGTGGGCGATCAAACGCGGGTATGATGCCGTCAAAAACGGGGTGCTGGAGCGCCTCGCGCGCGCGATGGCGGATAATTCGGCGTCGCTCGGCGACGGCGAGCACGACGCGGGCGGCGCGGGCCATGCAAGCCCTGCCGCAGGCCATCACGCCGAACCTTCCGCTGCGCAATCCTCTAAAGCATAAATGGCCCAATCGACTCTCTATTCCCGCGTGCTCGGCACGGGCAGCTTCCTGCCGCCCGACCGCGTCACGAACCAGCAGTTGACCGATCGTCTTGCGCAGGAAGGCATCGAGACGAGCGATGAATGGATCGTGGCGCGTACGGGCATTCATGCGCGCCATTTCGCCGCACCCGACGTCACGACGAGCGATCTCGCGCTCGAGGCGTCGCGTCGTGCGATCGAAGCAGCCGGTGTCGATCCGCAGTCGATCGACCTGATCATCGTCGCGACTTCGACCCCCGATTTCGTGTTCCCGAGCACCGCGTGCCTGCTGCAGAACAAGCTCGGCATCAAGAACGGCGGCGCGGCATTCGACGTGCAGGCCGTGTGCTCGGGCTTCGCGTACGCGATGGCGACGGCCGACAGCTTCATCCGCAGCGGCCAGCACCGTACGGCGCTCGTGGTCGGCGCGGAGACGTTCTCGCGCATTCTCGACTTCAAGGACCGCACGACCTGCGTGCTGTTCGGCGACGGCGCGGGCGCGGTGATCCTGTCCGCATCGGAAGAGCCGGGCGTGCTCGGCAGCGCGCTGCACGCGGACGGCAGCTACTCGAACATCCTGTGCACGCCGGGCAACGTCAATCGCGGCGTGATCGACGGCAGCGCGTTCCTGCACATGGACGGGCAGGCCGTGTTCAAGCTCGCGGTCAACGTGCTGGAAAAAGTCGCGATCGAAGCGCTCGCGAAGGCGAATCTCGCGCCCGAGCAAATCGACTGGCTGATTCCGCACCAGGCCAACATCCGCATCATGACCAGCACCTGCCGCAAGCTCGGCCTGCCGCAGGAGCGCATGGTCGTGACGGTCGACCAGCACGGCAACACGTCGGCCGCGTCGATCCCGCTGGCGCTCGACGCCGCGGTGCGCGACGGCCGCATCCAGCGCGGTCAGCACGTGCTGATCGAAGGCGTCGGCGGCGGCTTCACCTGGGGCGCGTCGGTCTTCCGCTTCTGATCCGCGGCGCGCGAAGCCGCGCGCGGATCCCGTCGGCGCGCCGTTCGCGTGCGCCGTCCGAATCGATTCAATTGGGGACGATATGAAATTTGCATTCGTTTTTCCGGGGCAGGGCTCTCAGGCGATCGGCATGCTCAACGCATTCGCCGATCTGGCCGTCGTGCGCGAGACGCTCCAGGAAGCGTCCGACGCGCTCGATCAGGATCTCGGCAAGCTGATCGCCGAAGGTCCGGCCGAAGAGCTGAACCTGACCACCAACACGCAGCCCGTGATGCTGACCGCAGCGTACGCGTGCTACCGCGCGTGGCAGCAGGCGGGCGGCCCGGCGCCGTCGATCGTCGCCGGCCACAGCCTCGGCGAATACACGGCGCTCGTCGCGGCCGGCGCCCTCGCGTTCAAGGACGCGGTGCCGCTCGTGCGTTTTCGCGCGCAGGCGATGCAGACGGCCGTGCCGGTCGGCCAGGGCGGCATGGCCGCGATCCTGGGCCTCGACGACGACACGGTGCGCGCGGTGTGCGCCGAAGCCGCGGAAGCGGGCGTCGTCGAAGCGGTGAACTTCAATGCGCCCGCGCAGGTCGTGATCGCAGGCAGCAAGGCCGCGGTCGAAAAGGCATGCGAAATCGCGAAGGCGAAGGGCGCGAAGCGCGCGCTGCCGCTGCCGGTGTCGGCGCCGTTCCATTCGTCGCTGCTCAAGCCGGCGTCGGATCAGTTGCGCGACTATCTCGCGAACGTCGACGTGAAGGCGCCGCAGATTCCGGTCGTCAACAACATCGACGTCGCCGTGGTCGGCGATCCGGCCGCGATCAAGGATGCGCTGGTGCGCCAGGCCGCGGGCCCGGTGCGCTGGGTCGAATGCGTGCGGCACATCGCGGGCACGGGCGTCACGCACGTGATCGAATGCGGTCCGGGCAAGGTGCTCGCCGGCCTGACGAAGCGCATCGACGGCAACCTGACGGGGGCATCGGTGTTCGATCCGGCTTCGCTCGACGAAGCGCTCAAGCTGGTGACCGCCTGACGCGGCGCCTTTTCCCAAGCAACGGATATTCGATTCATGGACAAGACTCTCGATAAACAGGTTGCGATCGTGACCGGCGCGTCGCGCGGCATCGGCCGTTCGATCGCGCTCGAACTCGCGCATCTGGGCGCGACGGTGATCGGCACGGCGACGAGCGAATCGGGCGCCGCCGCGATCACCGCGGCGTTCGCGGAAGCCGGTGTCGCGGGCCGCGGCGCGGTGCTGAACGTCAACGACGCGGCGGCTGCCGAAGCGCTGATCGATGCGACCGTGAAGGAATTCGGCGCGCTGAACGTGCTCGTCAACAACGCGGGCATCACGCAGGACCAGCTCGCGATGCGGATGAAGGACGAGGACTGGGACGCGGTGATCGACACCAACCTGAAGTCGGTGTTCCGTCTGTCGCGTGCGGTGCTGCGCCCGATGATGAAGGCGCGCGGCGGCCGTATCATCAACATCACGTCGGTGGTCGGCTCGGCCGGCAATCCGGGTCAGGTCAACTATGCGGCCGCGAAGGCCGGCGTCGCGGGCATGACGCGTGCGCTCGCGCGCGAAATCGGCAGCCGCGGCATCACCGTGAACTGCGTGGCGCCGGGCTTCATCGACACCGACATGACGAAGACGCTGCCGGAAGAACAGCAGGCCGCGCTCAAGACCCAGATTCCGCTCGGCCGCCTCGGCAGCCCGGAAGACATCGCCCATGCCGTCGCGTTCCTCGCATCGCCGCAGGCCGGTTACATCACCGGCACGACGCTGCACGTGAACGGCGGCATGTACATGTCGTAACGGTTTTCGTTTACCATCCGCGCCGTATCCCGTTTTTCAGGCGGATCGGCGCTTGATCGACCATCAAGCCAACGCGCGTTTTGGCGTCAGCAAACCTGATAAAATGCGCGCACTTGTAAATCTGAACTTTCCCTCGGAGGGGTAATGGACAACATCGAACAACGTGTCAAGAAGATCGTCGCTGAACAACTGGGCGTCGCCGAAGCCGAGATCAAGAACGAAGCTTCGTTCGTGAACGACCTGGGCGCCGACTCGCTCGACACGGTCGAACTGGTGATGGCGCTCGAAGACGAGTTCGGCATGGAAATCCCGGACGAAGAAGCAGAGAAGATCACGACCGTTCAGCAAGCGATCGACTACGCTCGCGCAAACGTCAAGGCGTAAGCGCCTTTCGCGCTTGTCCGCCACGTCGCCGCGATCTTCGCGATTGACGCGCCATCCTGCCGGCTTCGCGCCGGACGGACTAACAGCCACAGGGCTCGCAGGGCTGATTCCTGTGGCCACTGTGGCTTTTGTTTTTGTCATCCAATAATGGAAAAGAGGTTACCGTGAGCCGCCGTCGTGTTGTCGTTACAGGCCTGGGGCTGATTTCGCCTGTTGGCAATAATGTTGCCGACGGCTGGGCCAATCTCGTCGCCGGCAAGTCCGGTATCGCCACCGTCACGAAGTTCGATGCGTCGAACCTCGCCTGCCATTTCGCGGGCGAAGTGAAGGGTTTCAGCGCCGAGGAGTACATCCCGGCGAAGGAGGCCCGGAACATGGATACGTTCATCCATTACGGCATCGCCGCCGGCGTCCAGGCCATCCGCGACAGCGGGCTGGAAGTGACCGAAGCCAACGCGGAACGCATCGGCGTGCTGGTCGGTTCCGGCATCGGCGGGCTGCCGATGATCGAAGATACGCACCAGACCTACGTCGATCGCGGCGCGCGCCGCATTTCGCCGTTCTTCGTGCCGGGGTCGATCATCAACATGATCTCCGGTCACCTGAGCATCATGTTCGGCCTGAAGGGCCCGAACCTCGCGGCCGTGACGGCCTGCACGACCGGCCTGCACAGCATCGGCCTCGCCGCGCGCCTGATCCAGGCCGGCGACGCGGACGTGATGGTCGCGGGCGGCGCCGAATCGACGGTGTCGCCGCTCGGCATCGGCGGTTTCGCGGCTGCGCGCGCGCTGTCCACCCGCAACGACGATCCCGCTACCGCGTCGCGGCCGTGGGACAAGGACCGCGACGGCTTCGTGCTGGGCGAGGGTTCCGGCGTGATGGTGCTCGAGGAGTACGAGGCGGCGAAGGCGCGCGGCGCGAAGATCTACGCGGAAGTCTCGGGCTTCGGCATGACGGGTGACGCGTACCACATGACCGCGCCGAACATGGACGGCCCGCGCCGCTGCATGGTCGCGGCGCTGCGCGACGCCGGCGTGAATGCCGACGAGGTCCAGTACCTGAATGCGCATGGCACGTCGACGCCGCTGGGCGACAAGAACGAGTCCGACGCGGTGAAGGCGGCCTTCGGCGAGCACGCGTACAAGATGGTGGTCAACTCGACGAAGTCGATGACGGGTCACTTGCTGGGTGGCGCGGGCGGCCTCGAATCGGTGTTCACGGTGCTGGCGCTGCACAACAACGTGTCGCCGCCGACCATCAACATTTTCAACCAGGACCCCGAGTGCGATCTCGATTACTGCGCGAACACCGCGCGTGACATGAAGATCGACGTGGCCGTGAAGAACAACTTCGGCTTCGGCGGGACCAACGGCACGCTGGTGTTCAAGCGCGTCTGAGTCGAATCGCTTGACGAGTCCATTCGATGCTCCGGCCGGGCGTCCGCAGCGCTTCGCGTTGCGGGCCTCGGCCGTGTCGTATCTCGTGCTGGCCGCGTTCGTCGCGTCGGCTGCCGCGTCGGCGTACCTGTTCTGGGCGCCGCGCGCGGGCGCTGCCGCCGGCGCGGGCGTGTCGGCGGCGACGGCGGCACTGCTGGCCGTATGGGCGGCGCGGGCCTGCGCCCGCCGGCTGCCGGCCGAGCTGCGGATCGATGCCTTCGGGGAGATTGCGGCGTTTGGCCGCACCGGGCAGTTGCTGGCCCGCGGCCGCGTGACGGGCCACGCGCACTGGAGCAGCCTGCTGCTGGTGCTGTCGGTCGGGCAGGGCGCGCGGCGGGCCCGGCCGCTGCTGATTCCGGCCGACGCGCTCGATGCCGCATCGTTCAGCGCGCTGTCGGTGCTGGCGAGGACGGCCGGGGCGGCGGGGCGGGCATGACGGCAGCACGGTTACCGGCCGTAACCAGCGTCCGGCGCCGGAACGCTACAATAGCGCTCCGCGTTGCATCCCTAGTTAACGGATTTGTCAGGTGAGTGAAAAAGAAATCGATCAGGCTCTGGTCGAGCGCGTACAGAAGGGCGACAAGGCGGCGTTCGAACTCCTGGTCTCCAAATACCACCGCAAGATCATTCGGCTGATCTCGCGCCTCGTGCGGGATCCCGCCGAGGTCGAGGATGTGGCCCAGGACGCGTTCATCAAGGCGTATCGTGCGCTGCCGCAATTCCGCGGCGAATCGGCGTTCTATACGTGGTTGTACCGGATTGCCGTCAATACGGCGAAGAACTACCTTGCGACGCAAGGCCGCCGGGCGCCGACCTCGACCGAGGCCGATGCGGAGGAAGCGGAAACTTTCTCCGATGCAGACCAACTAAGGGATATCAACACGCCTGAGTCGATGTTGATGAGCAAGCAGATTGCCGAGACGGTCAACGCTGCAATGGCTCTGCTGCCCGAAGAACTGCGCCAGGCAATCACGCTGCGCGAGATCGAGGGCCTGAGCTACGAAGAGATCGCGGAAATGATGGGCTGTCCGATCGGGACGGTCCGGTCGCGGATCTTCCGCGCACGCGAAGCAATCGCTGCCAAATTGCGTCCGCTGCTCGATACGCCCGAAGGCAAGCGCTGGTAAGCGCGACGGGCGGAACGACGCGGGTCGGGGTCTAGTTACGGATAGAGTCGTGAAGTCACGACGGGGTGTGCAAGATGGGGAGCATCATGGGGTCGGTCAATACGCAATCGCAAGCGTGCTCGCGCGGCGAGCGCATTTCCGCGCTGGTCGACGGCGAAATGTTCGACGGCCCGGATCACGGGCAGTTTCTGGCTGAACTCGACCGCGCGGATCGCGCCGTATGGGCCCAGTACCACTTGATCGGCGATGCGCTGCGCTCGGACGAGCTCGCGCTGTCGCCCGCGCTGAGCGTCGCGTTCACCGCGCGCATGTCGGCTGCGCTCGAAAGCGAGCCGCACCTGCTGGCGCCGGCGGCCGCGCCGGTCGCGCGCAAGCTGCTGTCGCTGCGCCGCCGCGTCGTGCCCGCGTTCGCGGTGGCCGCCGCGGCTGCCACGCTGACGTGGATCGTCGTCCCGCAGATGCAGACGGCCGGCGCCCCGGGCGCCGTCCAGGTCGCATCGGTAGGCGCGCCGCAGACCGGCAACCTGCAGCGCGTGACGGTTGCGCAGGCATCGGCCCAGCCGGGCCTGCAGGACGTCAACATCATTCGCGACGCCAGCCTCGACCAATACCTTGAAGCGCACCAGCAATTCGCGCAGCAGCCCGTCGTCACGGGTTCGATGCCGCTGATCCGCGCTGCCGTGACCACCACGCCAGGCCAATAACCCCGATGCGGACATTGCAGTTGAATCACGCCATCTCCGGATGGAAGCGGCTGCCGGCCCTTTTGCTTTGCGCAGCCGCCCTGTTGTCCGTTCAATCCCTTCCCGCCAGCGCCCAGCAACCGGACGATCCCGTCGCGACCCGCAAGGGCGCCGCTGACTGGCTCGACCGCGTCCAGCAGGCGGCGCAGCAGCAGAGCTACGAAGGTACGTTCGTCTACCAGCGAGGCGGGTACGTGCAGTCGTCGCGTATCGCGCACGTCTCGTCCCGCGACGGCGAGTTCGAGCGGATCGAGACGCTCGACGGCAAGCCGCGCAAGCTGCTGCGGCACAACGACGAGCTGTATACGTTCGTGCCCGAACGCAAGCTGTGCGTGGTCGAGCGCCGTCAAACGCGCGACTCGTTCCCCGCGCTGCTCGGCGCGAGCGGCGAGCACGTGATGTCCGTCTACGATGCGAAGTCGCTCGGCAAGGACCGCGTGGCCGGGATCGACGCGCAGGTCGTCGAGCTCGTGCCGAAGGATGCGTATCGTTTCACGTACAAGCTGTGGGCCGATGCGCGCACCGGGCTGTTGCTGCGTTCGCAGACGCTCGACGCGAACGATCACGTGCTCGAACAGATCGCGTTCTCGCAACTGCAGACGGGTGGCGCAAGCGGCGACAAGGCCGCGATTGCAGCCGGCATGCGCAATCTGAGCGGCTGGACGGTCGTGCGCCCGCCGGTCGCGGCGGTCGACATGGAGGCGCAGGGCTGGCAGCTTGCGCCGAGCGTCGCCGGCTTCCAGAAGATTCGTGAAGTGCGCCGGCCGATGGCCGCGCGCGATGCGGGCGATCCGCCGATCCCGGTCGATCAGGCCGTCTTCACCGACGGCCTCGCGACGATCTCGGTTTTCATCGAGCCGGCCGAAAAGAATACGCGCAAGGAAGGCGCGGGCAGCACCGGTGCGACGCACGTTCTCGTGAAGCGCCGCGGCGACTACTGGATCACCGTGCTCGGCGAAGTGCCGCCGGCCACGTTGCAGCAGTTCGCGTCTGCCATAGAATACAAGGCTTCCAAGTAACGCTACGGCTTCCGACATGATGAAACTCACGCTGCGCAAATGGCTCGCGGCGGCGGCGCTGTCTGCCTGCCTGCCGCTCGTGCCGCATACCGCGTTCGCTGTGACGGCTCCCGCTGCCAGCCTGCCCGACTTTGCCGATCTGGTCGAAAAGGTCGGCCCGGCCGTCGTGAACATCCGGACCACCGCCAACGTGCCGACGAGCGGCCCGCGCGGGATGCTCCCGCCCGGCTTCGACAACGGTGACATGTCCGAATTCTTCCGGCGCTTCTTCGGCATTCCGCTGCCGCAGGCGCCCGGTAACGGCGGTGGCAACGGCGGCAACCCGAAGAACGCGCCGGCGCCGGACAATCCGCCCGACACCGAGCAGAACCGCGGCGTCGGCTCGGGCTTCATCGTGTCGGCCGACGGTTACGTGATGACCAATGCGCACGTCGTCGACGATGCGGACACCATCTACGTGACGCTGACCGACAAGCGCGAATTCAAGGCGAAGCTGATCGGCGTCGACGACCGCACGGACGTCGCGGTCGTCAAGATCCAGGCGTCGAACCTGCCGGTCGTCGCGATCGGCGATTCGAACAAGGTGCGCGTCGGCGAATGGGTCGTCGCGATCGGTTCGCCGTTCGGCCTCGACAACACGGTCACGGCCGGCATCGTCAGCTCGAAGAGCCGCAACACGGGCGACTACCTGCCGTTCATCCAGACCGACGTCGCCGTGAACCCCGGCAACTCGGGCGGCCCGCTGATCAACATGCAGGGCGAGGTGATCGGCATCAACTCGCAGATCTACAGCCGCACTGGCGGTTTCATGGGCATTTCGTTCGCGATCCCGATCGACGAGGCGATGCGCGTGGCCGACCAGCTGAAGGCGACGGGCAAGGTCACGCGCGGCCGCATCGCGGTGGCGATCGGCGAGGTGACGAAGGACGTGGCCGACTCGATCGGGCTGCCGAAGGCCGAAGGCGCGCTCGTCAGCAGCGTCGAACCGGGCGGCCCCGCCGACAAGGCCGGCATCCAGCCGGGCGACATTATCCTGAAGTTCAACGGCCGTCCGGTCGATGCGGCGTCGGATCTGCCGCGCATGGTCGGCGACACGAAGCCTGGCACGAAGGCGACGGTCAGCGTGTGGCGCAAGGGTCAGGCGCGCGATCTGCCGATCACGATCGCCGAGACGCCGGCCGAGTCGACGGCGAAGGCCGAGCAGCGCAAGAACGCGCCGCAGAAGCCGCGCCAGACCAATTCGCTCGGCCTGACGGTCAGCGACCTGACGGCGGAACAGATGAAGACGCTGAAGTTGAAGAACGGCGTGCAGATCGACGGCGTCGACGGCCCGGCCGCCCGTGCGGGCCTGCAGCGCGGCGACATCGTGCTGCGGGTGGGCGACACCGACATCACGAGCGCGAAGCAGTTCGCCGACGTGACCGCGCAGCTCGATCCGCAGAAGGCGGTCGCGGTGCTCGTGCGGCGTGGCGACAACACGCAGTTCGTGCCCGTGCGGCCGCGCCAGAAGTAACGCGCCGATGTTCACGCTCTACGGCCGCGGCTGGTGCCACCTGTGCGACGACATGCGCGACGCACTGGCGCCGGTGGCGGCCGAATTCGGCGTCGCGGTCGACTACATCGACATCGACACCGATGCGGCGCTCGTCGCGCGTTACGACGAGGACGTGCCCGTGCTGCTGCTGGACGGCGCGGAAGTGTGCCGCCACCGGTTCGACGACGCGCGGGTGCGCGACGCGCTGGCGGCCCGGCGCTGAACCGGGTCCGCCGCGAGCCGGCGCCGCTTCGCACGGGGCACGATCCGGCGGCCGGCTCGGCCGGGCTCCCGCGTGGCGGGGCGTCCGAAATCCCGCCCGGCGTAAGCCTTTTCGGCTAAAATAAGCCGTTTTTTTCACCGACTTACAAGGCGTGCTCCGCAGTCGTGAGCGCGCCTTTTTCGCTTGATCGGCACTGAATGGATCATATTCGCAATTTCTCGATCATCGCCCACATCGACCATGGCAAGTCGACGCTCGCGGATCGCATCATCCAGGTATGCGGCGGCCTCGCCGACCGTGAAATGGAAGCGCAGGTGCTCGACTCGATGGATATCGAGCGCGAGCGCGGCATCACGATCAAGGCGCAGACTGCCGCGTTGTCCTATCGCGCACGCGACGGCAAGGTCTACAACCTGAACTTGATCGACACGCCGGGGCACGTCGACTTCTCGTACGAGGTCAGCCGTTCGCTGTCCGCGTGCGAGGGCGCGCTGCTGGTCGTCGACGCGAGTCAGGGCGTCGAGGCGCAGACGGTCGCGAACTGCTACACGGCGATCGAGCTCGGCGTCGAGGTCGTGCCCGTGCTGAACAAGATCGACCTGCCGGCCGCGAACCCCGAGAACGCGATCGAGGAGATCGAGGACGTGATCGGCATCGACGCGACCGACGCGACGCGCTGCAGCGCGAAGACGGGCCTCGGCGTCGAGGACGTGCTCGAGTCGCTGATCGCGAAGGTGCCCCCGCCGAAGGGCGATCCGGCCGCGCCGCTGCAGGCGCTGATCATCGATTCGTGGTTCGACAACTACGTCGGCGTCGTGATGCTCGTGCGCATCGTCAACGGCACGCTGCGTCCGAAGGACAAGATCAAGATGATGGCGACCGGCGCACAGTATCCGGTCGAGCACGTCGGCGTGTTCACGCCGAAGTCGCGCAATCTCGAGTCGCTGTCGGCCGGGCAGGTGGGCTTCATCATCGCGGGCATCAAGGAACTGACGGCCGCGAAAGTCGGCGATACCGTCACGCACGCGACCAAGGCCGCTGCCGAGCCGCTGCCGGGCTTCAAGGAAGTGAAGCCGCAGGTGTTCGCGGGGCTGTATCCGGTCGAGGCGAACCAGTACGACGCGCTGCGCGAATCGCTCGAGAAGCTCAAGCTGAACGACGCATCGCTGCAGTACGAGCCGGAAGTGTCGCAGGCGCTCGGTTTCGGGTTCCGTTGCGGCTTCCTCGGGCTGCTGCACATGGAAATCGTGCAGGAGCGGCTCGAGCGCGAGTTCGACATGGATCTCATCACGACCGCGCCGACGGTCGTCTACGAGGTCGTGCAGAGCGACGGCTCGACGATCATGGTCGAGAATCCGGCGAAGATGCCGGAACCCGGCCGCATCGCCGAAGTGCGCGAGCCGATCGTCACCGTGAACCTGTACATGCCGCAGGATTACGTCGGCTCGGTGATCACGCTGTGCGAGCAGAAGCGCGGCTCGCAGATCAACATGCAGTATCACGGCCGCCAGGTGCAGCTCACGTACGAGATCCCGATGGCCGAGATCGTGCTCGACTTCTTCGATCGCCTGAAGTCGGTATCGCGCGGCTATGCGTCGATGGATTACGAGTTCAAGGAGTACCGTTCGTCGGACGTCGTGAAGGTCGACATGCTGATCAACGGCGACAAGGTCGACGCGCTGTCGATCATCGTGCACCGGTCGCAATCGCAATATCGCGGCCGCGAAGTCGCCGCGAAGATGCGCGAGATCATCCCGCGCCAGATGTACGACGTGGCGATCCAGGCCGCGATCGGTGCGCACATCGTCGCGCGCGAGAACATCAAGGCGCTCCGCAAGAACGTGCTCGCGAAGTGCTACGGCGGCGACATCACGCGGAAGAAGAAACTGCTCGAGAAGCAGAAAGAAGGTAAGAAACGCATGAAGCAGGTGGGTTCGGTCGAGATCCCGCAGGAGGCGTTCCTCGCGATCTTGCGCGTCGAAGACAAATAACAGGACTGATCCTTTATGAATTTTGCGCTGATTCTTTTTGTGCTCGTCGTCGTGACGGGCGTAGCGTGGGTGCTGGACAAACTGGTGTTCCTGCCGCGGCGTCGCAAGGCGGCCGACTCGGCGATCGAGGAGTTCGATCGCCAGCAGTCGCGCATCGACAAGCGTTTCGCGGACGAAAACGCGGCGCAGACGCGTTCGAAGCTGCGTGACGAAAAGCTGCGCCAGCCGTGGTGGCTCGAGTACACGGCGAGCTTTTTCCCGGTGATCCTGGCCGTGTTCGTCGTGCGTTCGTTCGTCGTCGAGCCGTTCAAGATTCCGTCGGGCTCGATGGTGCCGACGCTGCTTGTCGGCGACTTCATCCTCGTCAACAAGTTCGAGTACGGGCTGCGCCTGCCGGTCACGAACACGAAGATCACGCAGGGCAGCCCGCTGTCGCGCGGCGACGTCGTCGTGTTCCGCTATCCGAAGGACGAGTCGGTCGATTACATCAAGCGCGTGATCGGCCTGCCGGGCGACACGGTCGCGTATCAGGACAAGCAACTCACGATCAACGGCCAGCCGGTGCCCGAAACGCCGCTGCCCGATTTCTTCGACGACGAGCGCCAGAATTACGCGAAGCAGTTCGAGGAAACGATCGGCAACAAGAAGAACGCGATCCTCAACAACCCGGCCGTGCCGCCGTTCGTGATGGGCGCATACGACTATCCGTATCGCGACAACTGCACGTACAACAGCCGCGGCGTGATCTGCAAGGTGCCGCCCGGCCACTACTTCATGATGGGCGACAACCGCGACAACAGCGCGGACAGCCGCTACTGGGGTTTCGTGCCGGACCGGAACATCGTCGGCCGCGCGTTCTTCATCTGGATGAACTTCGGCGACCTGAAGCGCATCGGTTCCTTCAACTGACCGCATTCGATTCACACGCAATACGCGACGCACGGGCCGCGTCGCGTATTGCCGAACTACTTTAAGAACCGGCGGTAACACCGCCTCGTCACGCCTTTTCGCGTCCGGCCGTGCCGTTTCGGCCCGACCGGGCGCCCGCGTTATACTCCTGCACATGCCCCTATCCCAGTTGGAAAGCCGGCTGCGCTACGAATTTCGCAATGCGGAATTGTTGCGCCAGGCTTTGACCCATCGCAGTCACAGCGCCACGCACAACGAACGGCTCGAGTTTCTCGGCGATTCCGTTCTGAATTGCGCGGTGGCCGCCCTTTTGTTCCAGCGTTTCGGCAAGCTGGACGAAGGTGACCTGTCGCGCGTACGCGCCAACCTCGTCAAACAGCAATCGTTGTACGAAATTGCTCAGGCCCTGAATATCTCGGACGGCCTGCGGCTCGGCGAGGGCGAGCTGCGCAGCGGCGGATTCCGTCGCCCGTCGATCCTCGCGGACGCGTTCGAAGCCATCATCGGGGCCGTATTCCTCGATGGCGGCTTCGAAGCCGCCCAAGGGGTCATCAAGCGGCTCTATATCCCGATTCTCGACCACATCGATCCGCGCACGCTCGGCAAGGACGCGAAGACGCTGCTGCAGGAATACTTGCAGGGGCACAAGATCGCGCTGCCGACCTATACGGTCGTCGCGACGCATGGTGCGGCGCACAATCAGCAGTTCGAGGTCGAGTGCACGGTGCCGAAGCTCGACGTGAAGGTATCGGGTTCCGGCGCGAGCCGGCGTGCGGCCGAGCAGGCCGCCGCGAAGAAGGCGCTCGACGAAGTGATGGCGGCCGCGCCGATGCTGGCCGCGAAGCCGAAGCGCTCGAAAAACGCACGCGGGTCCAAGCATGTCGAACCCGAGATCGTGCCGGGCGTGAAGGGCGTGCAGGAAGCGCTCGACCTGCGCTCGCCGGAGCGGAAGGAACGTGCGGCGGCGCGCGAGGCCAGGGCGGCCGGCGCGGCGCCGGCTGCAGCCGCTGCGGCTGCGGCGACGGGCGAGCCGGCCGTCGCGCCGATGGCGGCGATTCGCGCGGCGCATGTCGAGCCGGCCACGGACAAGGGCGAGCGGGCGGCGAAGCCGGCGACCGACAAGGTTGCCGACAAACCGGCCGAGCGGCCCGACAAGGCTGCGGAAAAACCCGCCGAGGCCGCGTCGCGCGCAGCCGACAAGCCGGCCGGCCACGCAGCCGATTCGGCGGCGCCGTCGGCCGACAAGCCTTCCGCGAGTGCCGACGCCGCTGCGCGCACGCCGGCGCGCGTACGCGATGCCGCGACGCCCGACGCCGATGCGCCGCCCGGCGGCGCGAGTCTTGCTGCCGCGCAGGCGCGCGTGGCCGATGCCGGCCACTGAATTGCCCATCGATCGTGCCGCGCACCGCGCGGCCGTTTCCGAACCTGTCCCCCAAACGATATGAACACTCCCGCTCCTACCGGTTTCCGTTGCGGCATGATCGCGATCGTGGGCCGCCCGAACGTCGGCAAATCGACGTTGATGAACGCACTCGTCGGCCAGAAGATCAGCATCACGTCGCGCAAGGCGCAGACGACCCGTCACCGCATCACCGGCATCAACACGTTCGACGACGCGCAATTCGTGTTCGTCGACACGCCCGGCTTCCAGACCCGTCACAGCACCGCGCTGAACCGTTCGCTGAACCGTGCGGTCACGTCGACGCTGACGTCGGTCGACGTGATCCTGTTCGTGATCGAGGCCGGCCGCTTCGGGCCCGACGACCAGAAGGTGCTCGACCTGATCCCGCCCGGCATGCCGACGCTGTTGATCGCGAACAAGATCGACCGCGTGAACGACAAGGCGTCGCTGTTCCCGTTCATGCAGAAGGTGAGCGAACTGCGCGAATTCACCGAGCTCGTGCCGCTGTCGGCGCAGCGGCCGGAAGACATCAAGCGCCTGCTGGACACGATCAAGCCGTACCTGCCGGAAGGCGAGCCGATCTACGGCGAGGACGAACTGACCGACCGCAGCTCGCGCTTTCTCGCGGCCGAAATCCTGCGCGAGAAGGTATTCCGCTGGACCGGCGACGAACTGCCGTACACGAGCACCGTACTGATCGACAAGTTCGAGGAGGAGGGCCGCCTGAAGCGCATCTTCGCGACGATCCTCGTCGAGCGCGATTCGCACAAGGCGATGGTGATCGGCAAGAAGGGCGAGAAGCTCAAGCAGATCAGCACCGAAGCGCGGATGGACATGGAGAAGCTGTTCGACGGCCCCGTCTATCTCGAAACCTTCGTGAAGGTGAAGAGCGGTTGGGCCGACAACGAGGCGGGGCTGCGTGCCTATGGGTACGAATGACGCGCTGACGTCGACCGAAGACGCGGTGAGCGCCGGCGCGAACGACGCGCCGTTGCCGGCACCGCCCGAACCGCCGCGCAAGGTGCGGCGCGCGGCGTCTCGCACGTCCGATTTCCGCGTCGCCGAGCAGCCGGCGTACGTGCTGCACAGCTATCCGTATCGGGAAACGAGCCTGATCGTCGACGTGCTGACGCGCGACCACGGCCGGCTCGCGCTCGTCGCAAAGGGCGCGAAACGCCCGCACTCGGCGTTGCGCGGCGTATTGCAGACCTTCCAGCCGCTGCTGCTGTCGTGGTCCGGCAAATCCGAGGTGCGCACGCTGACGGGCGCCGAGTGGGTCGGCGGGATGCTGCCGCTAAGCGGCGACGGGCTGTTGTGCGGTTTCTACGCGAACGAGCTGCTCGTGAAATTCTGCGCGCGCGAGGATCCCCAGCCGCCGCTGTTCAATCATTACGTGCTGACCCTCACGCGCCTCGCGCACGGCGAGCCTGCGGTGCAGGTGCTGCGCTCGTTCGAGCGTGTGCTGCTGCGCGAGACCGGGTATGCGATGGCGCTGAATCGCACGGTCGCGCGCCGCGCGGTCGAGCCCGAGCGCCGCTACGTGTTCGATCCCGAGCGCGGCGTGCGCAATGCGGACGACGACGTGCCGTCGCACTGGCCGGTCATCACCGGACAGACGTTGCTCGACATGGAGCAGGACGATTACCATCGAGCCCAGACGGTTGCGCAGAGCAAGACGCTGATGCGCTTCCTGCTGAACACCTATCTCGGCGGCACGCCGCTCGCCACGCGTCAGATCCTGATCGACCTGCAAAACCTATGAGCTTCTTCCTGACAACGCCCACCGCCATCGACCTCGGCGTGAACATCGACCACGTCGCGACGCTGCGCAATGCGCGCGGCACGCGCTATCCCGATCCGGTCCGTGCGGCGCTCGCCGCCGAAGAGGCGGGCGCGGACGCGATCACGCTGCACCTGCGCGAGGATCGTCGTCACATCGTCGACGCCGACGTGCGCGAGCTGCGCCCGCTGCTGAAGACGCGCATGAACCTCGAATGCGCGGTGACGGCCGAGATGCTCGACATCGCGTGCGAAGTGCGTCCGCACGATGCGTGCCTCGTACCGGAGAAGCGCGCGGAACTGACGACCGAAGGCGGTCTCGATGTCGCCGGCCACTTCGAGGCCGTGCGCGCGGCGTGCAAGCAGCTCGCCGACGTGGGCGTGCGCGTGTCGCTGTTCATCGACCCGGACGACACGCAGATCCGCGCCGCGCACGAAGCGGGCGCGCCGGTGATCGAGCTGCATACGGGCCGCTACGCCGAAGCGCACGACCAGGCCGAGCAGCAGCGCGAATACGAGCGTATCGTCGCGGGCGTGCAGGCCGGCGCGCAACTCGGCCTGAAGGTCAATGCGGGCCACGGGCTGCACTACACGAACGTGCAGCAGATTGCCGCGATCGACGGTATCGTCGAGCTGAACATCGGTCACGCGATCGTCGCGCACGCGATCTTCGCGGGCTGGGACAACGCGGTTCGCGAGATGAAGGCGATCATGGTCGCCGCACGCGTCGCCGCGCTGCACGGCGGCGCGCGCTGAGATGCGAGGCCGCCGCGCCCCGCACGCCGTTTGCGACGCACTTGACCCGGCCGCGCCGGGCCACCCCGGCGGAGACTGACATGGCGATCTACGGCATCGGTACCGACATCGCGCAGGTGAGCCGCGTTGCAGCCGTGCTCGAGCGCACGGGCGGCCGGTTTGCCGAGAAGGTGCTCGGCCCCGACGAGCTGCGCGTGTTCCACGCGCGGCGCGCCCGCTCCGAGGCGCGCGGCATCGCGTTTCTCGCGACGCGGTTTTCCGCGAAGGAAGCGTTCTCGAAGGCGATCGGGCTCGGCATGCACTGGCCGATGACGTGGCGCGCACTGCAGACGCTCAACCATCCAAGCGGCGAGCCGTACGTGGTCGCCTCGGGCGAGCTGGCCGACTGGCTGGCCGCTCGCGGCATCACGGCGCGCGTGACGGTCAGCGACGAACGCGACTACGCGGTGTCGTTCGTGATCGCCGAAACGGACGCCGCGCCTGCTCCCGGACCTGTTTCCCGAACCCTCTCCTGACGGAATTCCCGATTCGATGAAAACGACTCCCGGCCCGGTCATGCTCGACGTCGTCGGCACGACCCTGTCGCGCGACGATGCGCGGCGCCTCGCGCATCCGAATACCGGCGGCGTGATCCTGTTCGCGCGGCACTTCCAGAATCGTGCGCAACTGACCGCGCTGACCGATTCGATCCGCGCGGTGCGCGAAGACATCCTGATCGCGGTCGATCACGAAGGCGGGCGCGTGCAGCGGTTCCGCACCGACGGCTTCACGGTGCTGCCCGCGATGCGCCGCCTCGGCGAACTGTGGGATCGCGACGTGCTGCTCGCGACGAAGGTCGCGACCGCCGTCGGCTACATCCTGGCTGCCGAATTGCGCGCGTGCGGGATCGACATGAGCTTCACGCCGGTGCTCGATCTCGACTACGGGCACTCGAAGGTGATCGGCGATCGTGCGTTCCATCGCGATCCACGCGTCGTCACGCTGCTCGCGAAGAGCCTGAACCACGGGTTGTCGCTCGCCGGCATGGCGAACTGCGGCAAGCATTTCCCCGGGCACGGTTTCGCGGAGGCCGATTCGCACGTCGCGCTGCCGACCGACGACCGCACGCTCGATGCGATCCTCGAGCAGGACGTCGCGCCGTACGACTGGCTCGGGCTGTCGCTGTCCGCAGTGATTCCGGCGCACGTGATCTACACGCAGGTCGACAAGCGGCCGGCCGGGTTTTCGCGCGTGTGGTTGCAGGACATCCTGCGCGGGAAGCTCGGCTTCACGGGCGCGATCTTCAGCGACGACCTGTCGATGGAGGCAGCGCGCGAAGGCGGCACGCTCACGCAGGCCGCCGACGCCGCGCTCGCCGCCGGTTGCGACATGGTGCTCGTCTGCAACCAGCCGGACGCGGCCGAAGTCGTGCTGAACGGATTGAAGGCGCGGGCCTCGGCCGAGTCGGTGCGGCGCATCAAGCGGATGCGTGCGCGCGGCAAGGCGCTCAAGTGGGAGAAGCTGGTCGCGCAGCCCGAGTATCTGCAGGCGCAGGCGCTGTTGAGCAGCGCGCTGGCGTAAGCGGGCACGGATGGCGCGCGTCGCGCCGTTTGGGTCGCCTCAAACAGAAAGCCGCGCAATAGCGCGGCTTTTTTGCGGGGCGCGACCGCCCGATCAGGACAGTCGCCGGGACGAGCTTGGGTGCAGATGCAACTAACGGTCGGATCCCGTCAGTGCCCGCATCCAGAGCCGCCCGCTCAGTTCACCTTCATCCGCTGCAGCTTGTTGTACAGCGTCTTCGGGCTGATGCCGAGCAGCGTAGCCGCGCGGTGGCGCGTCCCGCCGACCGCGTCGAGCGTCGCGCGGATCAGCAGATCCTCGACGTCGGACAGCGGCGTGCCGACCTTGATCTGCACACTGCTGCCGTTCAGCGCGGCGCCGGCGGAGAAACTGGCTTCGCCCGCGCGCAGCGTCTCGATGAAGTCGCCCGACGCGTCGTACGCGAAGCGCACGCGTTCCTGCAGCTCGCGCACGTTCCCCGGCCATTCGTAGGACAGGCATTCGCGCACGAAGCCCGGCGCCGCCCGCTTGTCGGTCGTGCTGCGGCCGGTTGCGCGCGCTTCGCGGTTCAGTTCGTCGATCTGCGCGTCCGCGATCGCGAGCGCGTCGCCGTCGCGCTCGCGTAGCGGCGGCATCGTGATCGACGCCGCGTCGAGGCGCAGCCACAGATCCTCGCGTAGCGTGCCGTTCGCCACCGCTTCGCGCGCCGGGCGGCGCGTGGCCGCGATCAGCCGGAAATCGCTGGTGATCGGGCTCGTGCCGCCGATCCGCATGAAGTTCTGCGAATCGAGCGCGTGCAGCAGCGCTTCCTGCAGCACGAGCGGCAGCGCGGTGATTTCGTCGAGGAACAGCGTGCCGCCGCCGGCCTGCTCGAACAGGCCCGATTCGCGGCGCTCGGCGCCGTCGAATGCGCCGCGTTCATGGCCGAACAGCACGCTGTCGAGCGACGCGCCGTGCCGGCCGGCCTGCGCGAGCATGCGGCAGTCGAACGACACGAACGGCCCCTTGCGGCGCCGGCTCAGTTCGTGCAGCGTGCGCGCCGCCAGCTTCTTGCCGGTGCCGGCTTCGCCCGAGAACAGCACGGCCGTTTCGGTGCGGGCGTTGTGCTCGATCATGTCGTACACGTGCTGCATCGCGTCGCTTCGGCCCACCAGCGCGCCGAAGCGGCCGAGCTGGCGCAGCGACGCACGCAGCGACTGCACTTCGTCGATCAGTTCGTACGGGCGCGGGATCCGCGCGAGCAGGCTGCGCAGGCGCGGAATGTTGATCGGCTTCAGCAGGTAGTCCCAAATGCCGTGGCGCAGGCCCTCGATGGCGCTCTCGACCGTCGCGTTGCCCGTCAGCACGATCACCGGCAGCGAGCCGTTCGGCTGTTGCTGCGGCAGGTGCTGGAGCAGGTCGAACCCGCTGCCGTCCGGCAGGTTCAGGTCGACGAGCACGACGTCGGGAATCGAGCGGCCGAGCGCCGTGCGCGCTTCGGCGAGCGACGTGGCCGTGTCGACCGAGAAGCCGTCTGCGGCGAGCAGTGCGGTGAGGCCTGACAGGCTGTTGGGATCGTCTTCGACAATCAGGGCGTGTGGCATGGTGGACGCGAGTCGAGTCAAGAGAGGCGGGCTGTCGGCCAGCGGGCCGCAGCCGCATGTCGGATTAAAGATTGATTTTATGCCCCGCCGAACGCGTCACGCGCATTATTTCTCCGGCGCTATAAAACAGTTACCGATGATACAAATTGAATATCTTTACCGGTGGCTTTTGTGCTCTTTATGGCTCTCGCTCGTGGTAGCTGTTGGCGCCAGACAAACAAAAAGCGCCCCGAAGGGCGCTTTGTTCGATGCGGGTATCGCCGACGATTACGCGCGGCTGCGGTATTCGTTCGTGCGCGTATCGATTTCGATCTTGTCGCCGGTGTTGCAGAACAGCGGCACTTGCAGTTCGAAGCCGGTCGCCAGCTTCGCGTTCTTCAGCACCTTGCCCGACGACGTGTCGCCCTTGACGGCCGGTTCCGTGTAGGTGATTTCGCGAACGAGGATCGTCGGCAGTTCGACCGAGATCGCCTTCTCGTTGTAGAACACGACTTCGCAAGCCATGCCGTCTTCGAGGTAGTTCAGCGCTTCGCCCATCATTTCCGCTTCGACTTCGTACTGGTTGTAGTCGGCGTCCATGAACACGTACATCGGGTCGGCGAAGTACGAGTACGTCACTTCCTTGCGGTCGAGCACGACGACGTCGAACTTGTCGTCGGCCTTGTAGACCGATTCCTGGCCTGCGTTCGTCAGCAGGTTCTTCATCTTCATCTTGACGACGGCGGCGTTACGGCCCGACTTGTTGTATTCCGTCTTGGCGATGACCCATGCGTCGCTGCCGATCTGCACGACGTTGCCTACGCGGAGTTCCTGTGCGGTCTTCATAAAAAACTGTCCTGATCCAATCGAATAAATAGGTGCCTGAGCGTTGCACAACGGGTGAGGCGCCAAGCAGATGCGTTCCGGTGGGCCCCCAAAGCTCAAACGCGAGCGCTTGCATGGTCAGCCGTCGGATAACCGCTTATTTTAACTGAGATTTTGCGTATTCCGCCAGCTTTCCGGCGAGATCGCCGACGGCCGCGAGCGCGTCGGCCCAGCGGGCTGCATTGGCCTCCAGTGCGGCGCGGTGCTGCCATAAATCGGCCCAGTCGGGTGTGCCGGCGCCGTTCCAGGCATGCCAGAACCGCTCGAGCGCCGCGCGCGGCGCATCGGCGAGGCCGGCCGACAGGTGCGCGAGCGCGGCGTCGAGCTTCGGCAGGTGCACGTCGTCGGCCTGCGGGTAGATGTGCCACGCAAACGGCTTGCGCGCCCACTGTGCGCGGACGAACGAATCCTCGCCGCGCACGAAATTGAAATCGGCGACCCACAGCAGCGGGTCGTAGTCGGCCTGCGGAACGAACGCGAGACCGTGAGCGGTCAGGTTGCCGCTGCGCGCCCGTGCGCCCGCCGCGAACGATTCGACCCCGAAAAAGCGCGCGACGGCGGGCGACAGACGTCCGACCGGCACGAGCGCGACGACCGGCGACGGGCCGTCGCGCCATTGCGCGAGCAGCGCGTCGACGGCCGGGTTTTCGTAGGCGAACAGGCTGACGACCGTCGTGCCGGGCGCCGGCGGCGCGCCGCCGGTCGCGCGCTGCCACCACGCGGCGCGCGCTGCCGGATCGGTGTCGAAGGCCGTGCGGCGCGCGTCGAGGTCGTGCTCCTTCGGCACGCCGCCCGTGCCGGCCGACAGGCCCGGGAAGAAGAACGTCTTCAGCAGCGGGTAGCGCGGATGCGGCGACGGCCGCAAATGGAAATCGGCGACCCAGTCCTCGGCGCTCAGGTATTCGAGGTTGATCCACACGGGGCACCGCGCGCGCCGCGCCATCGCCGCGAGATACGCGCCCGGCAGCTCGCACGCGAACGCCTCGATCACGACGTCGGCGATGTCCAGCGCATCGCCGACTTCCGCATGCCAGTGCTCGATCACGATCGTGTCGACCGTCTGCCGCGTCGCGTCGGGATCGACCTGCGGCAGCAGGCGTGCGAACGTGTGCAGGTCGTCGACGAACAGGCGAACCTGCCAGCCGTGCTCGTGCGCGAGCTGGCGCGCGACGCGCCAGCACACGCCGATGTCGCCGAAATTGTCGATCACCGTGCAGAAGAGGTCGCAGGCGATCGGTTCGCCCGGCGCGAGCGGCACGGCGGAGAGGGGGGCAGCGGGGGAGCGTGGCATCGAAGCGGGCCGGTGAATGCTCTAAACTGGCGATTCTAATAGACCCGTTCCGCGTTACAAGGCGCCCGGCTCACGCATGACATCCCCAGAAGCCTCCGATACCCCGTTCGAACCGAAGAAGATCCTTGCGCAGTTGCCGCACATGCCGGGTGTCTATCGCTATTACGACACGGCGGGCGCCGTCCTCTACGTCGGCAAGGCGCGCGACCTGAAAAAGCGCGTGTCGAGCTATTTCACGAAGACGCAACTGTCGCCGCGCATCGCGATGATGGTCACGCGCATCGCGCGCATCGAAACGACCGTCACGCGCTCGGAAGCCGAAGCGCTGCTGCTCGAGAACAACCTGATCAAGGCGCTCGCGCCGCGTTACAACATCCTGTTTCGCGACGACAAGTCGTATCCGTACCTGAAGCTCACCGCGCACCGCTTTCCGCGGATGGCCTACTACCGCGGCTCGGTCGACAAGCAGAACCAGTATTTCGGGCCGTTCCCGAGCGCGTGGGCCGTGCGCGAGAGCATCCAGATCCTGCAGCGCGTGTTCCAGTTGCGCACCTGCGAGGATTCGGTCTTCAACAACCGCACGCGGCCGTGCCTGCTGCACCAGATCGGGCGCTGCACGGCGCCGTGCGTCGGCGCGATCTCCGACGAGGATTACGCGGTCGACGTATCGAACGCCGCGCGGTTCCTGCTCGGCAGGCAGTCCGAAGTGATGAAGGAGCTCGAGCAGAAGATGCACGCGTTCGCAGCCGAGCTGAAATTCGAGCAGGCGGCGGCCGTGCGCAATCAGATGAGTTCGCTCGCGACGGTGCTGCACCAGCAGGCGATCGAGGTCGGCAGCGACAGCGACGTCGACGTCCTGGCCGTCGTCGCGCAGGGCGGACGCGTGTGCGTGAACCTCGCGATGGTCCGCGGCGGCCGGCACCTCGGGGACAAAGCGTATTTCCCGACACACGTCGAAAGTGCGCTGACGCTCGCCGAAGGCGGTCTCGGCGAAGAGGCGGAGCCGGCGGAGGCGGTCGATGCGACGCTCGACACGCTGCCCGACCAGCCCCCGGAAGAGGCCGGCGGCGCGCGCGGCACGGCGGCGGCATCGGTCGAGGCCGAGGTGCTCGATGCGTTCATCGCGCAGCACTATCTCGGCAATCGCGTGCCGCCCGTGCTCGTCGTCAGCCATGCGCCCGCGAGTCGCGACCTGCTGGAGCTGCTGTCCGAGCAGGCTGGCCACAAGGTGTCGCTGGTGCGGCAGCCGCAGGGGCAGCGGCGCGCGTGGCTGTCGATGGCCGAGCAGAATGCGCGGCTCGCGCTCGCGCGGCTGCTGTCCGAGCAGGGCTCGCAGCAGGCGCGCACGCGTGCGCTGGCCGACACGCTCGGCTACGACAGCGACGATCTCGCGACGCTGCGGATCGAATGCTTCGACATCAGCCATACGATGGGCGAGGCGACGCAGGCGTCGTGCGTCGTCTATCACCATCACAAGATGCAATCGAGCGAATATCGCCGCTACAACATCACGGGCATCACGCCGGGCGACGATTACGCGGCGATGCGGCAGGTGCTCACGCGCCGCTACGAGAAGATGGTGGAACAGGCCGCACAGGCGGCTGCCGCCGACGAAGCGGCCGGCATCGACGGCGAGTCGACGCGCCAGGCCGAGGCATCGAGCCTGCTGCCGAACATCGTGCTGATCGACGGCGGCAAGGGCCAGGTCGAGATCGCGCGGCAGGTGTTCACCGAGCTCGGCCTCGACACGTCGATGCTGGTCGGCGTCGCGAAAGGCGAGGGGCGCAAGGTCGGCCTCGAGACGCTGGTGTTCGCGGACGGTCGCGCGCCGCTCGAACTCGGCAAGGAGAGCGCCGCGCTGATGCTCGTCGCGCAGATCCGCGACGAGGCGCACCGTTTCGCGATCACCGGCATGCGGGCGAAGCGGGCGAAGGCGCGCCAGACGTCGCGGCTCGAGGAGCTCGAGGGCGTCGGCGCGAAGCGCCGGCAGCGACTGCTCGCGCGTTTTGGCGGATTGCGCGGCGTGGTGGCCGCGAGTGTCGAGGAGCTGGCGAGCGTCGAAGGCATTTCGCACGCGCTCGCCGAGCAGATCTACAAGCAGCTTCACTGACGCGGCCGTGCGGCCGGCGGCATTTGCCAGCATTCTTGTGGCAGGCCGGTCGACACGGCACAATTGCGAATCCTTTACTGTCCCGTATGCCATGCCGTTCAATTTCCCGATTTTCCTGACGTGGGTACGGATCGTGCTGATTCCGCTCGTCGTCGGCGTGTTCTATCTGCCGGACACGGTGATGGACGGCGCGCACCGCAATCTCGCGGCGGCGGCGATCTTCATCCTCGCCGCGCTGACCGACTGGTTCGACGGCTTCCTTGCCCGCAAGTGGAACCAGACGTCGTCGTTCGGTGCGTTTCTCGACCCGGTGGCGGACAAGCTGATGGTGACGGCCGCGCTGTTGATCCTCGTGCAGATTTCGCGGGTCGACGCGGCGATCGCGCTCGTGATCGTCGGGCGCGAGATCGCGATTTCGGCGCTGCGTGAATGGATGGCGCAGATCGGCGCGTCGAAGAGCGTCGCGGTGAATCAGCTCGGCAAGTTCAAGACCGCATGCCAGATGGTCGCGATTCCGATGCTGCTGTTCTACGGGCCGCTGCCGCTCGGCATCGTGACGATCGATACGCGCGTGTGGGGCGAGTGGCTGATGTATCTCGCCGCGGTGCTGACCATCTGGTCGATGCTGTACTACATGAAGCTCGCATGGCCGCAGATTCGCGAGCGCGGCGGCGCGTGATCCGCGCGGCATGGGCCGGCGGTTTTTGTAAAAAGGGCTGGAAAAGCCCTTGACACACGAATGTGCCTTCGACATAATCTCGCTTCTCCGCTGCACGACGAAGTAAGAAGTGTGTGACGGGGAAGCAGCAGCGTAGCGATACGCGGGAGTAGCTCAGTTGGTAGAGCGCAACCTTGCCAAGGTTGAGGTCGCGAGTTCGAGACTCGTCTCCCGCTCCAGATTTTTTCTGGCAGCGTGTAGTACGGCAAAGCGCTGCGGATGCAGGACACATGCGGGAGTAGCTCAGTTGGTAGAGCGCAACCTTGCCAAGGTTGAGGTCGCGAGTTCGAGACTCGTCTCCCGCTCCAGATTTTTCTGGCAGCGTGTAGTACGGCGAAGCGCTGCAGATGCAGGACAATGCGGGAGTAGCTCAGTTGGTAGAGCGCAACCTTGCCAAGGTTGAGGTCGCGAGTTCGAGACTCGTCTCCCGCTCCAGGTAACGGGGAAGCCACGCTTCCCTTTTTATTTGATGGACTTCCGGTCCTCGAATGAAAATCTGTCGCTTGCCTCACGGCATCCGGACAGTCCGCTTTTGGCGCGATAGCAAAGCGGTTATGCAGCGGCCTGCAAAGCCGTTTAGGCCGGTTCGACTCCGGCTCGCGCCTCCAGAAAAAGCCCCGCTTCGGCGGGGCTTTTCTTTTTCTGCTCTGCTTCGTCGTTACTGATCCAGCTGGGTGAGGTTAATCGCCGCGAGCGGCCCACCCGGAAACTGGATGAGCCGACCTTCGTCCACACCGCCGAGATCGACCGGCGCGAAACCGAGGCGAACGATCAGCTCGCTGACGGATTTCTTTGCATCAGCATCTTGTCCGGCCAGGAACAGCACGCGTCGACCCCCGTCAACCTTGGGGCCAGAGGCCAGCGGCCCGGCGCTCAAATGATTGAACGCCTTCACAACCCTTGCTGCCGGCGCCCACTGCGCGACCAGCTCGCTGGAAGCACGACCGCCAAAATCGATAGCATGGAACGACGGTACGTTGTCGGCACCGATTCGTACTTCTACCGCGTTGTTTGCGTCGACTAGAACGCGGGCGTTCCACGGACCGAGATCCTTCAAGACAGTGGCCACCTGATCCCAAGGCACCGCGAGAAACACGATGTCAGCGCGTGCAGCCTCTTTTACGCTCACGGCTCGAATATAGGGGCCGAGTTCATCGGACAGCGCCTGTAGTGATTGCGGTCCGCGGCTGTTGGCAATGGACGCCGAGATGCCACTACGGGCGAGATTGCGCGCGATGGCCGAGCCAATGGCGCCGGCCCCAATGATTGCGATACTCATACTGGTTCCCTCTGGTTGAAAGTCATTTCGTAGAGGGACTTTATGCTCGTTGAGCCTTTACAGGTAGTTGAATGCAAGTAGAATCAGTTTCAATCAATATTTGAAGCTGCTCATGGAAAGTCTTGCCAACCTGGAGTGCTTCGTCCGGAGCGCCGAGTCAGGAAGCTTTTCGGCGGCTGCACGCAGGCTCGCGCTTACGCCTGCAGCGGTCAGCCGCAACGTTGCGCATCTTGAGCGCAACCTGGGCGTCCAACTGTTTCAACGTAGCACGCGCGGCCTGACCCCCACCGAAGCGGGCGACCGCTTTCTGCTGTCGGTGCGGAGCGGTCTCGACAGTATCCAAGGTGCGATTGCGGATCTCATGGTCAATGCCGCGAAACCCTCGGGCGTTCTGAAATTGAGCGTTCCAGCGGGTTTCGGAATGGACTATCTGTTACCGCTGATGCCTGCTTTCCTGGAACGCTATCCTGAGGTGAGGCCGGATTGGTTTTTCGATAATCGGCCGGTCGATCTCATCGGGGAAGGATTCGACGTGGCAATTGGGGGCGGTTTCGAGCTCCCTGCCGGTATGGTGGCTCGCGAGTTGGGCCGAATTCATTTGATTGCGGTGGCATCACCGGCATTCATGGCCGGTAAACTTCCCCCGAAAGATCCCGCTGATCTCGCGAGACTGGGAAGCGTGACGATGCGTTCGCCGCTAAGCAGTCGTCAGCGCGCATGGGTCATGCGCAACTCGGCCGGCACCGAGATGGCCGTAGCAGAAAAGCCGGTGATGCTGGTCAATGACCCCGATGCGGTATGTCGGTCGGCGCTACTGGGTATTGGCGTCGGTGTGGTTTCGCTGCTACATGCAGCGCCACACCTCGCCAGCGGCGCCCTGGTGCGAGTGCTGGAAGATTGGCATGTCGATGCTGGGCCATTGTCGTTGTATTTTTCGAACCAAAAGCTCCTGCCAGCCAAAACACGCGCGTTCGTGGACTTCATCACCGAGTCATTTCGGGCGCAGAAGTTGCCGAGGATTGAGCGCAATCGGAAGTAACGCCGAAGATGGTGGAGCCGCCAGCCGCCATGCAAAGACCCGCCTTCAGAAAGCCGCTACCTTGGCGGTTAAGCCGTATAAGTAATCGAAGTAAAGACCCGTACGAGGGCTTGCAAACCGTTCAGGCCGGTTCGATCCCGCCCGCGCCTCCAGGCAGAGCGAGATAATGCCTCGCTACGGCGAGGCTCTTCTTTTTTGCGTCGCTTTGAACAATCGCACACGATGCATGCGACGGCCGCCCATCAATTACCCGTCCACCGGCTGCACCGGTGTCTCGAGCTTCAACTGATAGAACGCCGCATCGAGCCAGCGGCCGAACTTGAATCCCGCCTCGGCGATCGTGCCCGCGTGCACGAATCCCAGTTTCGTATGCAGCGCGATGCTTCCGGCATTGGTCGCGTCGATGCAGCCGACCAGCACGTGCACCTGCGCTTCGCGCGCACGCCGCACCACTTCGCGCAGCAGCAGTTCGCCGAGCCCGCGGCCGCGCTGATCGTTGCGCACGTACACGCTGTGTTCGACCGTGTACTTGAAGGCCGGGAACGCGCGGAACGTCCCCCAGCTCGCGAAGCCCAGCAGCGTGCCCGCGGCGTCGACGGCGCCGAAGACCGGAAAGCCGCCCGCGCGCTTCGTCGCGAACCACGCGACCATTGCTTCCGGCGGCCGCGGCCGGTAGTCGTACAGTGCGGTCGAGTTCACGATCGCGTCGTTCAGGATCTCGAGAATGGCCGCTGCGTGTTCGGCCTCGCTGCAATCGATCAGGCGCACGTCGTCGCGCTGTGACGGGGAGTTCATACGGGTTCCTTCCTGTTGGCTCTAAATCGGGTGCGCACTCGACGCGCGCATCACGCGCTCCGCACGGCGGCGGATGCGTCGCAGATCGCGACGACATAGCGCGCGGCATGCGACGACGGATTGCTGAAGATCAGTGGTCGGTCGAGCCGCATGGCCAGGCAGTCGCCTTCGCGAAGCTCGTGTAGCGCATCGCCCAACGTGACGTCGACGCGGCCGCTGATGATCCACACCTGCTGATGCAGCGCGCTTTCGCGCCCGCCGCTGTCGTATGCGACGCGCGCGCCGGGCGGGAAATCGACCTCGACGAGCTGGAGCGGCGACGGCCAGCCGGCCGGCGACAGGTTGCGCCGCACATAGCCGGACGCCGGGTCGCGCCATTCGGCCTGCTGCGCGCGGCGGGCCAGCGGCTGCGCGGGCGCGTCGTCCCGGTCGCCGCCGAACAGCCCGGCGAGCGACACGCCGAGGCCGGCCGCGAGCTTGTCGAGCACGACGGCCGTCGGGCTGGCCGACGCGCGTTCGATGAGCGAGATCATCGAACGGCTGACACCGGAACGCGCGGCCAGCGCATCGAGCGTGTAGCCTCGAACGGCGCGCAGATCGCGCACGCGCCGGGCAATGCGTTCGTTGATACCGGCGTCGTCGGCCGTGGGAATCGCTGATTCTTTCATGATGGATTTATTTTCCAGCAAGATGGAATTCGATGTCAACGGCATTCCCCGACGCGGATTGAAGAAGGGGACGGAACCGAACGGCTTGCTCGGTCATCAGGCGCAGCGTAATATACGAAACAGCTACGTTTCGTTTAATTGGGGATATATGGGCATCATCAAGATTTCCGAGCACATGCATGAGCGGCTGCGCTCGACGAGCACGGCGCTGAGCCGTTCGATCAACGCGCAGGCCGAACACTGGCTGCGCGTCGGAATGCTGGCGGAGCTCAATCCGTCGCTGTCCTACGGCGACATCTGCAAGATGTTGATCGACGCAGAGGCGCGTGGCGGCGACGTGGGGCCGGCGGAACCGGTCGCGCAGCATATCGAGCAGGTGGCGTAATGGCGAAACGCGAAATCCCGATCCGCGGTGCCGCGGAAATCGCCAAGTCGCGCGAAGCTGCGAAGCTCGCGTCGCAGGTGCTGACGATGATCACCGAGCATGTGAAGCCGGGTGTCACCACCGACGAGCTGGATGCGCGCTGCCGCGAATACATCGTCGACGAATTGGGCGCGATTCCCGCGAACATCGGCTACCACGGCTATCCGAAGACGCTGTGCACGTCGGTCAACCACGTGGTCTGTCACGGCATTCCGACGTCGCGGCCGATGCGCGACGGCGACATCGTGAACCTCGACATCGCGGTGATCAAGGACGGCTGGTTCGGCGATACGAGCCGCATGTATTTCGTCGGCGAACCGAACGCGCTCGCGCGGCGGCTCGTCGCGGCGACCTACGAGGCGATGCACGCCGGCATCCGCGCGGTGCGCCCCGGCGCGACGCTCGGCGACGTCGGCTATGCGATACAGCAGGTCGCCCATCGCGAAGGGTTCAGCGTGGTGCGCGAATATTGCGGGCACGGCATCGGCGACGTCTATCACGACGAACCGCAGGTGCTGCACTACGGTCGCCCGGGCACCGGCCTGCCGCTGCGGCCGGGGATGATCTTCACGATCGAGCCGATGCTGAACGCGGGCAAGCGCGATACGCACGTGCTGGCCGACGGCTGGACGGTCGTCACGAAGGACCATTCGCTGTCCGCGCAATGGGAGCACATGGTCGTGGTGACGGAAACGGGCGTCGAGGTGCTGACCGAGGACGCGAAGCCGCAGGCGTTCGCCGCGCTTTCCGGCACGCACGCGGCCTGACGGCGACCGTGTGCCGCATACGGCGGCGCGGCGTTGCAATGAAACGGGCTCCTTCGCGGAGCCCGTTTCGTTTGACGCGGCCAGCGCCGCGGCGCCGCTGCGCTTAACCGCGCGCCTTCTGCCACGCGTGTTCGACGAACACGCGGCACAGCGCTTCCATGCCACGGCGGTCTTCGTCGTCGAAGCGCGCGGCGACCGGACTGTCGACGTCCCATACGCCGATCAGCGTGCCGTCGCCGGCCACCAGCGGCACGACGATTTCCGATTCCGACGCCGCATCACAAGCGATATGGCCGGGGAAGTCGTGCACGTCGCGCACGACCTGCGTCTCGCGCGTCTGCGCGGCGGTGCCGCACACACCCTTGCCGAGCGCGATCCGCACGCACGCGGGCTTGCCCTGGAACGGGCCGACTACGAGTTCGGTGCCGTCGAAGAAGTAGAAGCCCGCCCAGTTCAGGCGATCGAGCGAGTGATAGACGAGCGCGGAAAAATTCGCCGCGTTCGCGATCAGGTCGCGTTCGGATTCGACGAGCGCGCGCGCCTGCTCGACGAGCGTCGCGTATTGGTCGGCCTTGGAGGCGGTAGGGTCGTTGGACAGCGTGAACATGGCGGGAAAGCGATAGAGGTTGTGAAAGCGCGCACTGCGCGTACCGCAGTCTACGGCACGCGCGCGCGGTCTGCAGCGCAGGGGCGTGGGCGATGCGGCGCGTTCAGTCCGGTTCGAGTTCGGCGAACCGCTCGGCCAGAAAGTCGAGCAGCGCCCGTACCGCGGGCAGCAGCCCGCGGCGCGACGCGAACACCGCGTGCACGATTTCGCGGCGGGGCGCCCAGTCGGGCAGCACCGTGACCAGCTCGCCGCGCGAAACTTCGTCGCGCACCATCATCGTCGGCAATTGCACGACGCCGACGCCTGCGGCGGCCGCCGCGCGCAGCGCGAGCATCCCGCCCGTCACGAAGCGCGGCTGGTGATGGATTTCCGCGTGCGCGCCGTCGGGCCCGCGCAGCCGCCACACGTGCGTGGACTGCGGCACGCCGTGATCGAGGCTCGGCAGCCGCGCGAGATCGGCGGGAACGGCCGGTACGCCGTGCTCGCGCAGCAGCGCGGGGCTCGCGACGAGACACTGGCCGCGCTCGGCGAGCACGCGCAGCGCGAGATCGCTGTCCTCGAGCGGCGGCGGACGCACGCGGATCGCGACGTCGATTCCTTCGCCGACCACGTCAACGCGCCGATTCGTGGCTTCCAGGTGGATCTCGACGCGCGGGCACGCGGCCATGAACGCGGCGATCATCGTGCCGACCAGCGAATCGAGCAGCACGATCGGGCAACTGACGCGCACGATGCCGCGCGGCTCCTCGTGCAGCAGCGCAATCGCCTCGTCGGCGGCATCGGCCTCGACGAGCATCGCGCGGCAATGCGCGTAATAGGTCTGGCCGACGTCGGTGACCGTGAAGCGGCGCGTCGAACGCTGGATCAGCCGCATCCCGAGCCGCGCCTCGAGCAGCGCGATGCGGCGGCTCAGCTTCGATTTCGGCATGTCCAGCGCGCGCCCGGCCGGCGCGAAGCCGCCGTGTTCGACGACCTGCACGAAGTAGTAGAGATCGTTGAGATCCCGCGCTTTATCGTTCATGAAATGGAACGCTGAGTGCGATTTTGGCAGTCTACCGGATCGATCGTTCCATCTCTATATTGTCATCCATGGATGCGAAACACGGGTTTCGCCGCAATACGGAGAAGGGCAATGAAGAAGATCCAGGGTGTGTACAGTGCGCCGCGCGGTCATTGGGTCGGCGACGGTTTCCCGGTGCGTTCGATGTTCAGCTACCAGTCTCATGGCACGCACCTGAGCCCGTTCCTGCTGCT
The DNA here is from genome assembly GCF_001526365.1 of Burkholderia sp. MSMB1835. Taxonomy (NCBI): domain Bacteria; kingdom Pseudomonadati; phylum Pseudomonadota; class Betaproteobacteria; order Burkholderiales; family Burkholderiaceae; genus Burkholderia; species Burkholderia sp. MSMB1835. The sequence continues at coordinate 177,849 of NZ_LOYP01000054.1, read as the reverse complement.
CGATTACGCGGGCCCGGCGACGTTCGAACCGACGAGCACGCCGCGCGGTGTCGGCCAGCATCCGCACCGCGGTTTCGAAACGGTGACGATCGTCTATGACGGCGAAGTCGCGCACCGCGACTCGACCGGCGCGGGCGGCACGATCGGCCCGGGCGACGTGCAGTGGATGACGGCCGCGAGCGGGATCCTGCACGAGGAATTCCACTCGGAGGCGTTCACGAAGCGGGGCGGCCCGCTCGAGATGGTGCAGCTGTGGGTGAACCTGCCCGCCGCGGACAAGATGGGCGCGCCCGGCTACCAGACGCTGCTGAACGCCGATATCCCGGTGGTCGAGTTGCCGGACGGCGCGGGACGGGCGCGGATCATCGCCGGTGAGCTCGACGGGCGGCGCGGCCCGGCCCGCACGCACACGCCGATCGACGTGTGGGACGTGCGGCTCGTCGCAGGCGGCCATGCGCGGTTCCCGGTCGCCGAAGGGCGTACGCTCGCGGTGGTCGTGCTGAGCGGCACCGTGCAGGTGAACGGCGAGACGGTGGCCCGCGAAGCGCAGTTCGTGCAACTGGGCCGCGACGGCAGCGACGTCGAGATCGAAGCGAACGGCGACGCGAAGCTGCTGATCCTGAGCGGCGAGCCGATCGACGAGCCGGTTGTCGGCTACGGTCCGTTCGTGATGAACTCGCAAGCGGAGATTCGTACCGCGATCGAGGACTTCAACAGCGGCCGCTTCGGCCAGATGCCGGCATGACGGCATGACGAGCAGGCCCCGCGCGATGCGGGGCCTTTTTTCGCATGCGGGCAGGCGGTCGCGCGCGAGGCGCGCTTCGAGGCATAATCGACGGTTGCCGCGCGCCGGTCGGCGCGCCCGACTCAGGACCGCACATGAACGCATCCGCCCCCGCCGCATCCCCGAGCACCGCCGATCTCGACTGGCGCTGGAAATCCTTCGACGCGCTCACGGCGCGAGAAATCTATGCGATCCTCGAAGCGCGCAGCGCCGTATTCGTCGTCGAACAGAACTGCGTGTATCGCGACATCGACGATGCGGACCAGGCCGCGTGGCATCTGGCGGCCTTCGATCCGGCCGGCCGTCTGGCCGGCTATCTGCGCGTGCTGCTGCCGGACGCGCAGCACACCGACGTGCGCATCGGCCGCGTGCTGACGACCGCCGCGTTTCGCGGCGCCGGGCTCGGCAACGGGCTGCTGTCGCGCGCGCTCGAGCATATCCGCGCGCAGTGGCCGGATACGCCGGTGAGCCTGCATGCACAGGCTCACTTGCAGCGTTTCTACGGAGCATTCGGCTTCACGCCGAGTTCGGACGTGCACGACGAGGACGGCATTCCGCACGTCTGGATGAGCAGCGCGCGCGCGTGACGCGCCGCGCTGCGCGGCAGTCAGTGCGCGCCGCGTGCGACGGGCGGTTCGTCCGTGCGCCGCGCGGCCCGTTCGCCGATCAGGCGCCCGCGCGCGGACAGCCGTAGCCAGTGCCGCAGCGCGATCAGCGCGCCGATCACGCTCATCATCGAACCGGGAATCCACAGCAGCAGGCCGCCGATCTGCTGGTCGCGCAGCGGGCTCAGCCACGTGAACGCGCGGCCGCAGATCGAATAGATCGGATACAGCTCGTGCGGCGTGAAGAAGATCAGCGCGCCGAGCGCGATCTGCGGCGGGATCGCCGCGACGACGATCAGGATCCGGCGGCCCGGCGACAGCCGCGCGGGCGGCGCGGGACGCGGATCGACGACGAGCCACCAGAACAGCAGCCCGTCGATCACCATGCTCCAGTTCATCACGCGATAGAGACGCCAGTCGAGCATCGCGATGAAGTGGATCGGCGACAGCAGCCAGAAATAGATCAGCCCGACGAACAGCACGACGGCGACGACCGGATGGAATACCACGTCGAGTGTCGCGCGCACCGGCGCCCACGCGAGCGCGGGGCGCACGAAGCGCTGCCGCCAGCGGAACGGAATGCCTGCGCGGATCGCCGCGCCCGGATAGGACAGCGCGATGAAGAACGGCCCGAGGTGATGCAGCACGAGGTGCTGCGCGCGGTGCATGAAGAATTCGTGCTCGAAGAAGTAGTCGAGCCGCGTATGCAGCGCGACGTAGAGCGCGGTCAGCCCGAACCAGCACGAGAACTGCCGCAGCGGCGACACCTTCGCTTTCTTCACGCCGCGTGCGAACAGCACGGCGGCCGCCAGCACCGCGATGACCACGGTCGGCGACGGTTCCCACGGATCGAGCCAGTACAGGAGGTTCATCGCGCGTGCATCACTTCGCCCGGGCCGGCGATTGCACGGCGAACGGCGTATCGACCGTTTCGCCGTCGGAGAACTTCAGGCGCAGATGCACGGTGTCGCCCGGCTTGATCGCGTGCTTGGGCTCCTCGAGCATGAAGTGATAGCCGCCCGGCGCGATGTCGACCTTGCCGCGCGCGGGGATCGTCAGCTTGTCGACCATCTCCATCTTCTGCGTCGAGCCGTTCGATACCGTCTGGTGCAGCATCGCCATCTCGTAGTCGGGGCTGTCGACGTCGACGAGGTCGATCGGCTTGTCGCCGGCGTTCACGAGCGTCACGTAGCCGCCCGCGGGCAGCTTGTTCGGCAGCCAGCGCACCCAGGCATTCTGCGCGCTGATCGCGCCGGCGGCATAGGCGTGGGCGCCGGCGCACAGCGCGGCGAGGAGGGCGAACGTCTTGAGGGTCGTTTTCGTGTTCATCGCGGAATTCAGGTCGTGGAGGCAGGGTCGATGATCCGACGCACATCGGCGGCGATGGCGTCGGGCGAATCGCGATCGGTCGCGAGCAGGCGCGCGCGACCGGTCGCGTCGAAGATGTAGACGGCCGAGCTGTGCGTCACTTCGTAGCCGCCGGACGGATCGCGCTTTTCCATCTGGTACGCGACGCGATAGCGCTTCGCGAGCGATTCGATCTGGCCGTCGGTGCCGGTCAGGCCGCGCGCGTGCGCGGCGTCGAACGCGGCGACATAGGACTGCATCGCCTGCGGCGTGTCGCGCGCGGGATCGACCGAGACGAACAGGATGCGCACGTGGTCCGCCTGCGGGCCGAGCTTCGCCAGCACTTCCATCAGCCGCGCCAGGGTTTCGGGGCAGACATCGGGGCAGTGCGTGTAGCCGAAGTAGACGAGCGCGACGCGGCCGCGGAACGCATCGGCATCGACGGGATGGCCGTCGCCGCCCGTCAGCTCGAACGACAGGTCGGGCAGGTGGCCGGTGACGTTGGTCAGGTTCCAGCGCGGCTCGTCGTGCGTGCACGCGGCGAGCGCCAGGGCGGCGGCGAGGACCGCGGCCGTGCGGATGAGGCGGGAGAGGCGCCGGCGCGGCGCGGGACAGGCAGACGGCATCTCAGGGACTGTTTCCATATGGAACGCGCAACCCCAAATTAAAAAATATTCTACGGGATTGTCCGAAACTGCCCGTATGGCGGCGTCGCGCGTCGCTTGTTTGGCTCGGCCAAACGGCGCTCCTCACTCGTTGCCCTACGAGCAATTTCGGACCTTCGCATGTGCGTGCCATACGGAAACGGTCCCCAAGCTCGCTCGGACTCAACGAGTAGCCGGCCGGCACGATGCCATGCGTCGCGCGGCAGGCGGTTGCGACTGTAGCGCAATTCGCGCGCCTGCGTCCTTTCGAAACCCGTACGGCGCGGGCGAGCGGGGCAATATGTCGCAGTTGACGCGGCGACCTGCGTGGTGTCCGCGCAGCTCCGGTTTCGCCCATCTGGACGCGCAGGCGCGGTAAGATGCGCACAACTCCATTCGCGCAGCGGCGGCCGGCATGTGCCGGCTGCCCCTCAGACTATCGAATCGATGCAATCCGTTCCGGCTTCCCTGTCCCTGACCGATACCGCGTTCTTCTTCGACTTCGACGGCACGCTCGTCGAACTGGCGCCGACGCCCGATAGCATTCGCGTTCCGCCGTCGCTGCTGACGCTGCTCGACGCGTTGTCGCGCCGCTCGCACGGCGCGGTCGCGATCGTGTCCGGGCGCGGCATCGACAACCTCGACACGTTCCTGAAGATGCCCGGCCTGCCGATCGCCGGCCTGCACGGCGCGGAGCGCCGCGATGCGAACGGCGACACGCAGCGCATCGGCTTCAACGACGAGCGCCTGCTGCGCATCGAGCGCGAGCTCGCGGACGTCGTCGACCGCCATCCGGGCATGCTGCTCGAGATCAAGGGCGCGGCCGTCGCGCTGCATTTTCGCAATGCGCCCGAGCGCGAGGCGGTGGCGCGCGAAGCGGCCGAGCGCCTCGTCGCCGACTATGCGGATGCGTACGTGCTGCAACCCGGCAAGATGGTGTTCGAGATCAAGCCGAAGGGCGTCGACAAGGGTCGCGCGCTGGCCGCGTTCCTCGACGAGCCGCCCTTTGCGGGCCGCGTGCCGCTGTTCGCGGGCGACGACCTGACCGACGAGAAGGGTTTTGCGGTGGTCAACGCGCGCGGCGGCCTGTCGATCAAGGTCGGTGCGGGCGAGACGTCCGCGCGCATGCGGCTCGATTCGGTCGACGCATTGCATGAGCAGATCGCATGCTGGCTCGGCGCGGGGCAGCCGCACGCATGAGCCGGCTCATCATCGTTTCAAACCGCGTCGCGCCGATTTCGGAAGGCGAACCGGCGGCGGGCGGCCTCGCGATCGGCGTCTACGACGCGCTGAAGGAAACCGGCGGCATGTGGTTCGGCTGGAGCGGCGAAGTGGTCGCGTCCGGCGCACCGCACCCGCAGATCCGCATCGAGGAGCGCGGGCCCGTGACGTTCGCGACGGTCGGGCTGTCGCGCCGCGATTACGACCAGTATTACCGCGGGTTCTCCAACGCGACGCTGTGGCCCGCGTTCCATTACCGCGCGGACCTGATCCAGTACGATCGCCACGAATTCGACGGCTATCGCCGCGTCAACGTCTGGCTCGCGCAGCAGCTCGTGCCGCTGCTGCAGGACGACGACGTGATCTGGGTGCACGACTATCACCTGATTCCGTTCGCGCGCGCGCTGCGCGACGCCGGCGTGAAGAACCGCATCGGCTTCTTCCTGCACATCCCGTTTCCGGCCGCGCAGGTGCTCGTCAACGTGCCGCCGCACCGCGAGCTCGTCGAGTCGCTGTGCGCGTTCGATCTGCTGGGCTTCCAGACCGAGCCCGATCTGCGCGCGTTCTGCGACTACGTCGAGTTCGAGGCGGACGGCGAAGTCGAGCACGACGGGCACACGGTGCGCGTACGCGCGTTCGGCCAGACGCTGCGCGCGGCCGCCTATCCGATCGGTGTCTATCCGGACGAGATCGCGTCGCTCGCGCAGGCGGGCGAGCACGGCAAGGCGGTGCGCACGCTCGCGACGTCGCTGCGTGGGCGGCAACTGATCATGAGCGTCGACCGGCTCGATTATTCGAAGGGGCTCGTCGAACGATTCCGTGCGTTCGAGAAGCTGCTCGAGCACCAGGCGTCGATCCGCAACCGCGTGTCGTTCCTGCAGATCGCGCCGTCGACGCGTGCGGACCTGCGTGCGTACCAGGACATCCGCCTGCAGCTGGAAGCGGAGTCGGGGCGTATCAACGGGCGCTACGCGGAGCTCGACTGGGCGCCGATCCTCTACATTCACCGTCAGTACGACCGTCAGGTGCTGGCCGCGCTGTACCGGCTCGCGCGCGTGGGTTTCGTGACGCCGCTGCGCGACGGGATGAACCTCGTCGCGAAGGAATACGTGTCCGCGCAGAATCCGGACGATCCGGGCGTGCTGGTGCTGTCGCGTTTCGCGGGCGCCGCGCGCGAGCTCACGGGCGCGCTGATCGTCAATCCGATCGATATCGACGGAATGGCCGATGCGCTGTCGCAGGCGCTGACGATGCCGCTCGCCGAGCGGCGCGCGCGCTATGCGGACATGATCGCGCAGCTTCGCGAGAACAACGTGTCGGTGTGGCGGGACAATTTCCTGCGCGATCTGCAGCAGGTCTGATCCGTTCCGTTGCTGTCGGCGCAATTGAAAAAGCCGCCGTGCGAGAAGCACGGCGGCTTTTTCATTGGCGCGATGCCGGCGCGTCAGGCCACGCGTTCGCCGGTCGGCGTGTTGCCGTCGGGGGCCGCATGATGGCGGCCGTGCTGCTTCGCGAGCAGGTCGCGATACAGGCCGGGGCGGCTGCGCAGCACGTCGGGCGGGCCGTCGTCGATCACCTTGCCGTTGTTCATCACGATGATGCGGTCGAAGTTGCGCAGCGTCGACAGGCGGTGCGCGATCGCGATCACCGTGCGGCCGACCATCAGGCGGTCGAGCGCGCTCTGGATCGCTTCCTCGGACGCACTGTCGAGCGCCGACGTCGCTTCGTCGAGCAGCAGGATCGGCGCATCCTTCAGGATCGCGCGCGCGATCGCGATACGCTGGCGCTGGCCGCCCGACAGCTTGACGCCGCGGTCGCCGACGATCGTGTCATAGCCTTCCGGCATCGCTTCGATGAACTCCGCGCAGCGCGCGTCGCGCGCGGCGGCGAGCACTTCGTCGCGGGTCGCGTCGGGGCGGCCGTACGCGATGTTGTCGTAGATCGTCCGGTGCAGCAGCGAGATGTCCTGCGGCACCAGCGCGATCGCGTGGCGCAGGCTGTCCTGCGTGATGCCCTTCACGTCCTGGCCGTCGACCTTCACCGCGCCGTCCTGCGTGTCGTAGAAGCGCTGCAGCAGCGCGAGCACGGTCGACTTGCCGGCGCCCGACTTGCCGATCAGGCCGACGCGCTGGCCCGGCTCGATATGAAGGTCGAAGTGGTCGAGGATCGCGCGGCGGTGCGGGTATGCGAACGTCACGCGCTCGAAGTCGACGCGGCCGCCCTTGGCCGACAGCGGCTGCGCGTCCGAGCGGTCCGGCATGCCGTGCGGTTCGAGCAGCGTCTTCACGGCTTCGGACAGGCGTGCGACGTGCTGGGTGACGTCGACGAGCGCGACCGCGAGATCGCGCGTGCCGTGCAGGATCGTGAAGCCGAGCGAGCTGACGAGCACGATGTCGCCCGACGTCGCGCGGCCTTGATCCCACAGCCACAGCGCCCAGCCGAGCAGGCCGGCGGACAGCATCGCGGTGATCACCGCATGCAGCAGCCGCAGCTTTTCGAGATAGAGCAGGCTCTGCTGGCGCGCATCCATCTCGGCCTTCACCGTCGCGCTGAAGCGCTTCTGTTCGCGCAGCGTCATCCCGAACGCGCGCACGAGGCCCATGTTGCCGATCACGTCGACGAGCTCGCCGTCGACCGCCGCGGCCTTCGCCGCGAACGCATGGTGGCGCGCGGAGCCGCGGCCGGCGAGCTTGAACAGGATGACGGACAGCACGGCCGAGCAGCCCAGCAGGCCGGCCGCCATCAGCGGATTGACGACGATGATCATCAGGATCGCGCCCATCACCGCGATGCATGGCGGCAGCACGTTCCACGCCATCGTGTTCTCCGACGTGTAGACCGCGTTCGACGTGGCCGTGATGCGGCTGGCGAGCGTGCCCGGCTGCTTCTCCGAGTAATACGTCGGCGAATGGCCGATCAGGTACTGGAACAGGTCGCGCCGCAGGTCGCCCGTGACCGCGACGAACGTGTGCGCGGCGACCCAGCCGCCGACGCGCCACAGCAGGTTGTCGGCCGCGATCAGCCCGACGAGCAGCGCGAACGCACTCCACAGCGGGCCCGGGTGATGGCGTCCGGTCGCCAGCACGTCGATCAGGTGCTTGATCGCATATTGCGAGCCGAGCGCGCAGCCGACGGCGGCCAACACGCTGCAGAGCACGACCAGGTGCGCGACGGGGTGGAGGCGGATGTAGCGGAACAGGAACGCGATCGGCCGGTGCGCGTAGCTCGACAGCTTCGCGTTGTGGGCGTTGCGCTGGGCGGGGGTGAGAGATTCCAAAATATGCGTGCGGTGATTCGGTGAGTGAGCGAGGCGGCTGGGTCGCAGGCCGGCGTTCGCCCGGACTGAATAATCCGGCATTGTAAACAACGCCGCGCGTCGCGCTGCGCGAATCTTGCCTTGGCCAGGGGCTCGCGCTCGATTTTGAGATAAAATCCGGCATCCCGTCCTGCGTCGTATGCCGGAATCGCGCTGCCGGCAGCTGCGGGTTAACAAGGATCGCCAAAACGGCCTTCCACTCTAGAACGGACGCCCGAGTCCGCGGGTTGCAAAGTGTTGCGCCTTTGTAACAAAGTAAAGTGTTTGAAATGTCGTGCGCCGTATCGGGATTAACCCTAGATAATCGGCTCCGGGTTCGATTCCAGGTTTTTTTACGAACCCCTGTCAACGGGTCTTCGTTTCAAACGTTCTATGCCTGTCGCGTCGCCGACGCTCCTTGAGCAGCGCGGGTTTCGACGCTCCCGGCAGGCCGATTCGTCCGATGTTCGGGCGACGCGCAGCCAGCCCGGACCGCCGGCAGGTTGCCGACCCATACCTGGTTTTTTGCCGATTTTTTAGGAGTTACGCATGCGAATCGCCCAAATCGCTCCGTTGCACGAAGCGGTGCCCCCGAAACTGTACGGTGGTACCGAGCGAGTGGTGTCCTACCTCACCGAAGCACTCGTCGAGATGGGGCATGACGTCACGCTCTTCGCGAGCGGCGATTCGCAAACGTCCGCGAAGCTCGAAGCGTGCTGGCCGCAGGCGCTGCGCCTCGACCCGACGATCCGCGACGTGATGGCTCCGCACATGCTGCTCCTCGAGCAGGTGCGCCGCCGCGCGGAAGAGTTCGATGTCCTGCACTGCCACATCGACTACTACCCGTTCTCGCTGTTCTCGCGCCAGCCGGTCCCGCATCTGACGACGATGCACGGCCGTCTCGACCTGCCGGAACTGCAGCCGATCTTCAATGCGTTCAGCGACGTGCCGGTCGTGTCGATCTCCGACAACCAGCGCATTCCGCTGCCGCAGGCGAACTGGCTGTCGACCGTCTACCACGGCCTGCCGGAAAACCTGCTGACGCCGATCCCGAACGTGAAGCCGAGCTACCTCGCGTTCCTCGGCCGCATCTCGCCGGAGAAGCGCGTCGACACGGCGATCCGCATCGCCGAGCAGGCCGGGCTGCCGATCAAGATCGCCGCGAAGCTCGACAAGGCCGACCGCGCGTACTACGAAGAGAAGATCAAGCCGCTGTTCGCGCTGCCGCACGTCGAGTACATCGGCGAAATCAGCGAGTCGGAGAAGACCGAATTCCTCGGTAACGCGCATGCGCTGCTGTTCCCGATCGACTGGCCGGAGCCCTTCGGCCTGGTGATGATCGAGGCGATGGCCTGCGGCACGCCGGTGATCGCGTTCAAGCGCGGCTCGGTGCCGGAAGTGATCGACAACGGCGTGTCGGGCTTCGTCGTCGAAGACGAGCTGTCGGCCGTCGCCGCGCTCAAGCGCCTCGATACGCTGCCGCGCGCGCAGGTTCGCGCCGCGTTCGAAGCCCGTTTCTCGTCGAAGGTGATGGCGCAGAATTACGTGAAGGGCTACGAGGAACTGCTGCGCCAGAAGCGCCGCACGGTGCTCCGCGAAGTCAACGCGAGCTGATTGCGGGCCGCCGCCGCGCGGCCGTCGCGACGCCCCGTCCGGGTTTGCCGGCGGGGCGTTGTCACATCCGCGGCGCGGATCTGTTGTATTCTCGCCGCGCCCGACGCTGCGAACCGCCCCCGAAGCGGCCCGCCACGCCATCCGGCCATCTGTCCAGACGGTAATGTCCCTATAATGGCCGTGCCGTGAAATCCGGCCGGTACGAATATCCAGAGGAGAGCAGTCTTGGCGAGAACGAAAACCACGCGCGCAGCGCCGGCCCCCGGCGCCGGCGTGATCTTCGCGTTGCGCGCGATCGGTCTCGTGCTGCTCGCGCGCTGGCTGTTCTCGATGTCGCAGATGGGCTATCGCTCGTCGCTGTCGGCGATGGTGTCGTCGCCGTGGGCATTCGTCTACCTGATCCTGATCTTCCTGCTGCTCGCATTGCCCGGCGCCGCCGCACGGGCCGAGCGCCCGTTCCATCCGCTGCCGCAGTGGCTGCGCCAGGCGCTGCGCGCGTTCGCGCTGATCGGTCTCCTGTTCGCCGTATGGTCGATCGGTGCATTCACGTGGGCGGCCGGCTGGCGCCGCGCACTGCATGCGGTGACGGCGACCAACGGCTGGCTCGTCGCCGCGCCGGCGCTGTACGCGGCGATCGTCTGGATCTGCCGGCCCCGGCCGCTGTGGCGGACCAACGTGGCCGCGCGCCGCTTCGCGGTTGGCCGGTATGCGATTTCGCTCGACGTGCTGACGCGTACCGCGATCGTCTGGATGGAAAGTCGCAAGGTCGGCCAGTACGACGCGCGCGAGCTGTCGGTGCGCTGGCCCGGCCACGCGGCGCCCGCCGCGGGCGAGCAGGGCGCGCAGCCGGCGGTCGTGCCGCCGCGCCGCGGCAGCCTGTTCAATCGGCCGAAGGTCGAGCTGCTGTGGGATTCGCCGGCCGCTGTCGGTCACAACCGGCAGACCGTGATGCGCACGCCGCTCGCGACCGAAGGCGACCGCGTCGCGGTGCTCGCGCTCGACGCGGCGCTCAAGCAGATCGTCTGACAGGGCTCGCGCACCGGGCGCGGGCGACAAGGAGGCGCGATGATCGTCCATTGGTTGCTGGCTGCCATTCATCTGAGTGCGTTCGGCGTCGCGTTTGCCGCGATCGCGGGGCGTAACCGCGCGTTGCGCCGGCTCGTCGCGTCGGCGCAGGCGGCCGATTTGCCCGGCGTGTTCAAGGCCGATGCGGTCTGGGGGCTGTCCGCGCTCGTGCTGATCGCGACGGGCCTTGCACGCGCGTTCGGCGGTTTCGAGAAAGGGACCGCTTACTACCTGCACGAACCGCTCTTTCACCTGAAGATGACCGCGCTCGTGCTGATCCTTCTGCTCGAGATCGCGCCGATGCTGGGGCTGATCCGCTGGCGTGTCGCCGCGCGGCGGCAGCAGATGCCCGATATCGGCCGTGCGCGCGCTTATGTGCGGATCGGCCACTGGCAGGCGGTGCTGGTGATCGTCATCGTGTTCGCCGCGTCGGGGATGGCGCGGGGGATAGGGGCGCCCGGCTAGGGGTGCCTGGCTAGGGACGCCCGGCTAGGGACGCCCGGTTAAGGGCGTCCGGCCGGACACCCGGCTAGGACTGACCTGCCAGGCGCGGCCACGCAAGTCCGGCATGGCGACAACCATCCGGATCCCGTCCCGCTCGCGACGCGTTTCCAGCCCGGCGCCAGCCGGACCGGCCGCGCACGGCGTCGTGCCTGCCGATTCCCGTCCGACCGGGCGGTTCCGCCGCCCGGCTCGCCCCATGCTCAGCGCACAAGGCAGGGGCGCTTGTTGTTGAACGTCCAGCCCGGGATCAGATACTGCATCGCCGCCGCGTCGTCGCGGGCGCCGAGGCCGTGCTGCTTGTACAGCTCGTGTGCGCGCGCGACCGCATCCATGTCGATGTCGATGCCGAGCCCCGGCCGCTTCGGCACTTCCACCAGCCCGTTCTCGATTTTCAGCGGCTCGCGCGTCAGCCGTTCGCCGTCCTGCCAGATCCAGTGCGTATCGATCGCGGTGACCTGGCCCGGCGCCGCGGCCGCGACGTGCGTGAACATCGCAAGCGACACGTCGAAGTGGTTGTTCGAATGCGAACCCCACGTGAGGCCCCAGTCGCGGCACATCTGCGCGACCCGCACCGACCCCTGCATCGTCCAGAAGTGCGGATCGGCGAGCGGGATGTCGACGGCGTGCAACTGCACCGCATGGCCCATCTGCCGCCAGTCGGTCGCGATCATGTTGGTTGCCGTCGGCAGCCCCGTCGCGCGGCGGAATTCGGCCATCACCTCGCGGCCCGAATAACCGTTCTCCGCGCCGCAAGGATCTTCCGCATACGCGAGCACGTGATGCTGGTCGCGGCACAGCCGCACGGCCTCGTCGAGCGACCATGCGCCGTTCGGATCGAGCGTCACGCGCGCGTCGGGGAAGCGCTCGGCGAGCGCCGTCACGGCTTCGATCTCGCGTGCCCCCTCGAATACGCCGCCCTTCAGCTTGAAGTCGTTGAAGCCGTAGCGCGCATGCGCGGCTTCGGCGAGCCGCACGACGGCTTCGGGCGTCAGCGCGGCTTCGTCGCGCACGCGCGTCCAGTCGTCGGTTGCGCCGCGGCCGTCGCGGTAGGGCAGCGCGGTCTTCGTGCGATCGCCGATGTAGAACAGGTAGCCGAGCATTTCGACGCGCTCGCGCTGCTGGCCTTCCCCAAGCAGCGCGGCGACCGGCACGCCCAGATGCTGGCCGAGCAGGTCGAGCAGCGCGGCTTCGAGCGCGGTGACCGCGTGGATCGTCGTGCGCAGGTCGAAGGTCTGCAGCCCGCGGCCGCTCGCGTCGCGGTCGGCGAAGGTGCGCCGCACGTCGTTGAGCACCGCATGATGGTTGCCGATCGATTGGCCGACGACCAGTGCGCGCGCGTCGTCGAGCGTGCGGCGGATGCTTTCGCCGCCGGGCACTTCGCCGACGCCCGTGCGGCCCGCGCTGTCCTTCAGGATCACGAGGTTGCGAGTGAAGAACGGGCCGTGCGCGCCGCTCAGGTTGAGCAGCATGCTGTCGTGGCCGGCGACCGGAATCGCTTGCAGGTCGACGATGCGCGGCGTGTCGTGGGAGGGCGAGGCAGTGACGGCGTTCATGGGCGGCGATGGCGAAAGAGTGGGCGATGCCGTGCGGCAAAAGCTTTGCTGCGCGCGGCGGGAGGTGCGATCATTCGACAACCGACGTGCGCGGCGCGCAAGCCCGCACGTCGACGCAACCCCGGAACGGGGTGGGAGCGACAGCCGGCCGGTGGCGCGCAGAACGCGAACGCGGGTCGATCGTCGCGCACGGGACCGGGCGTGCCGAACAGCCGACCTGAGTCGACAGGAGATCCGTGCGCCGATCATCAGTCGTCGGATGACTTGTGACGCAGTATAATGAATCATCGGCTTTCGCTCAAACCCCGCGTAAACCCTCGGCTCACATTACGATCATTCAAAAAGGAACCGGCCACATGTCCGTGCCTACGCTTCCCGCAGCGCCGCGCCGTCGCGCACGCAGCCTCGCACAAGATGTCGTCGACGCGCTGACCGCGCAGATCGAAAACGGCACGCTGCGTCCCGGCGACAAGCTGCCGACCGAAACCGAAGTCATGGCGGCACAGGGCGTGAGCCGCACGGTCGTGCGCGAGGCGATCTCGCGGATGCAGGCGAGCGGCCTCGTCGAGACGCGCCACGGCATCGGCAGCTTCGTGCTGGAGCCGTCGCGCCGCCAGACGCTCGGCATCGATCCCGCGACGATCACGACGCTGCGCGACGTGCTCGCGGTGCTGGAGTTGCGCATCAGCCTCGAAAGCGAGTGCGCGAGCCTCGCTGCACAGCGCGCGAACGATACCGACCTCGCCGCGCTGCGGCGCGCGCTCGACGCGATCGCGACGGGCGCGGGCAGCGGCCGCGACACCGCGCAACTCGATTTCCAGTTCCATCTGCAGATCGCCCAGTCCACCGGCAACCGCTATTTCGTCGACATCATGACGCAGCTCGGCACGTCGATCATCCCGCGCACGCGCGTGAATTCGGCGCGCTTTGCCGGCGACGACCTCGAGCGCTACGTCGGCCGGCTGAACCACGAGCACGAGGACATCTACGAGGCGATCGCGCGCCACGACCCGGAAGCCGCCCGCGCCGCGATGCGCACGCACCTCACGAACAGCCGCGAGCGGCTGCGCCGCGCGCACGAGGCAGCCGAAGCCGAGGCCGGCTGACCGTCAAGTCTCGCGGGACGCGCATGGCTGCGTGTCCCGCCGCAGGGCATCAACATCAGTCGTCATACAAGGTTGGCATGACCGCCTCGATCTCGGCGGCCACGCGGCGTTTCCGCCGCCGGCCGCCTCCGTCGCCGATTAGCCCCCCTTCGTCACGATCGTTTTCCACGCGCCGTTCTTCACCTGGTACAGCGTCGACATCCCGCTCTTCAGCGAGCCGTCGTTCGAGAACGAGATACGGCCGGTCACGCCTTCGAAGTCGATTTTCTTGAGCGCCGGGCGATAGGCCTTCGGGTCGGTCGAACCGGCCGCCTGCATCGCCTTGATCGCCGCCCACGCGGCGTCGTAGCCGAACTGCGCGTACGACAGCACGTCGACGCCGAAGCGCTTCTTGAAGCGCGCCTCGAAATCCTTCCCCTGCGGCAGCTCGTCGAGCGGCCGGCCGTATTCCCACGCCATCGCGCCTTCGGCGGCCGGCCCCGCGATCTTGATGAATTCGTTGTCCTTCACGCCGCCGCCGCCGACGAACTGCGCGTTCAGCCCGAGCTGTCGCATCTGCTTGATGAAGTTCGCGGCGAGCGAATCGAGGCCGCCGAAGAAGATCAGGTCGGGGTTCTTGGCCTTCAGGCTCGTGATCTGCGCGCGGAAATCGACCGCCTGGTTGCTCGTGAACTCACGCCCGATGAGGTTGCCGCCCGCGGCTTTCACCGCCTTCTCGAATTCGTCGGCCTCGCCCTGGCCGAACGCCGTGCGGTCGTCAATGATCGCGATGCGCTTCGCCTTCGTCACGTCGACCGCGTACTTGCCCGCGTTGCCGGCATTCTGGCCGTCGGTCGCGATCACCATGAACATGTTCGCGAGCCCGCGCGACGTGAGCGTCGGATTGGTCGCGGCCGGGTCGATCACCGGAATGCCGGCCTTGTCGTAGACCACCGACGCCGGGATCGTCGTCCCCGAGTTGAAGTGACCGACCACGACCGACACGTTTTGGTCGACCAGCGCCTGCGCGGCCTGCACGCCGATGCGCGGGTCGGCCTGGTCGTCCTGCACGACGAGATTGAAACGGGCAGGCTTGCCGGCGATCTGCACCTTCTGCGCGACCGCATCGTCGAGCGCGAGTTGTACGCCGTTTTGCAGATCCTTGCCGTAGCCGGCGTTCACGCCCGTGAGCGGCGCGGCGAAGCCGACTTTCACGTCGGTTGCGTCGGCAGCCTGGGCGGCCTGTTGCGAGAGGAGGACAAGCGCGGATGCAATCGACACCGACAGCAGGGAATGACGGAATTTCATGTTGTTCCTCTTGTTCGACACCTGCGAGTGGGTACCGCACGCGTTCGGGCGGGCTGGCGCGTGCGACGGGCGGGCGGTTCGACCGCTTCTCGGAATCGGGCGGGGAGGTCGGCATCGCGATTCTCGGAAACATCTCCCGTCAGGCTCCGCGAAGAGCCCCGATTGCCTCGATATATAGGTCGCCGATATGCACGGGTCTTGGAAATTTGCCGCGCATTCGATGCGGATTTGCGCATAGCTTCCGCGCGTGCGCAGGCGGCCGGTATCGGGAATTTCCCGTCGCGAACGGAATGGGTGGGGAGGAAGGGGGCAGAGCGGCGGCGCGGCCCGCCCGGGGCCGCGCCGCGTTGGGCCGACGTCAGTCGGACAGGGCGTCCGACGCGGCTTCGGCGTCGTCGTGCGACGCGCTCGTGCGGATCAGCGGGTCGCTGGTGCTCGGGCGGCCCGTTTCGACGTGACCCGCGAAGCGGCGCAGGAAGCCGAGCAGCCGGCCGTCGCTGACGGTCAGGTCGTACCAGCCGTGGCTGCCGCGCAGGTCCCAGTAATCGTCGACGTGCGCGCCCGGCGCGAGGTCGAACGTGCGCGCGTGGCCGTGGCCGTACGCGTTCGTGACCTTGAGCCGCACGGCCTTGTGGCCGCGGTTCATCAGGCGCAGCGTGATGTTGCCGTTCGCGACGTCGTAGCCGTAGATCACCTCGGGGTTCACGTTCGCGCTGCCGACGCCGGTCGCGAACGGGCCGCGGAAATGGCAGTAGAAGCCGTTCGGGCCGTACACGTCGAGGTCGTACAGGCCGAGCGACGCGGCGGCGCTCCACGTGTCGGCGACGCGCTTGCCGGCTTCGACCGTGTACGCCCACGGGCCGTCGACGCGATTGCGCGACTGGACCTGGAACGCCGCGCCTGCCCGGCCGGTGTTCGCGAAGGTCAGCCGGAACTGGCCGTTCGCGGCTTCGACGCGGCCGTGCACGAACAGCTCGTACGGCAGCGCACGCGCCGGACGCAGCCCGGCCTCTTGTTTCGGCAGCTTCTGCAGCACCGGCGGCACCGGGATGTAGTCGGGATGGCGCGCGCGGTCGGGCGGCGCGTAGCCGCTCGTGTCGGGCAGCGTCGGCCAGGCGGCGTCCGCGGTCGCGAAGTCGAACGCCGACGTCAGGTCGCCGCACACCGCGCGACGCCACGGCGACACGTTGGCGGCCGTGACCGGATACTGCGCGCCGAACCGCGCCTCGATGAATTGCAGCAGCGACGTGTGATCGAAGGTCTGCGAGCAGACCCAGCCGCCCTTGGTCCACGGCGACACGACCAGCATCGGCACGCGCGGCCCCAGGCCGTACGGGCCGGCCATGTGCGATGCGTCGCCGGCGTACACCTCGTTGGTCGTCGCGACCGTCGACAGCCCGTTGTCGCGCGACTGCGGCGCGAACGGCGGGGGCACGTGATCGAAGAAGCCGTCGTTTTCGTCGTACGTGATGAAGAGCGCGGTCTTGCTCCACACGTCGGGATTCGACACGAGCACCTTCAGCACCTGCTCGATGTACCACGCGCCGTAGTTGGCGGGCCAGTTCGGATGCTCGGAATACGCTTCCGGCGCGCAGATCCACGACACCTGCGGCAGCGTGCCGTTCTTCACGTCCTGCTGCAGCACGTCGAACAGCGTGCCGCCGGCGCTGACGTTGGTGCCGGTGCGCGCCTTGTCGTACAGCGGCGTGCCGGGCAGCGCGGTGCGGTACTGGTTGAAGTAGAGCAGCGAGTTGTCGCCGTAGTTGCCGATGTACGGGTTTTGCGTCCAGCCCCACGAGCCGTTCGCGTCGAGCCCGGTGCCGATGTCCTGGTAGATCTTCCACGACACGCCGGCCTGTTCGAGCACTTCCGGATAGGTCGTCCAGCCGTAGCCCTTTTCGTCGTTGCCGAGCACCGGGCCGCCGCCCGTGCCGTCGTTGCCGACGTAACCCGTCCACATGTAGTAGCGGTTCGGGTCGGTCGAGCTCGGGATCGCGCAGTGGTACGCGTCGCAGATCGTGAACGCGTCGGCGAGCTGGTAGTGGAACGGGATGTCGTCGCGCTTCAGGTACGCCATCGTCGTGGTGCCCTTGTTCGGCACCCACTGGTCGTAGCGGCCCTTGTTCCAGGCCGCGTGCATGTCCTGCCAGCCGTGCGGCAGGTCCTGCAGGAACTGCAGGCCGAGCTTGTCGGCGCCCGGGTGGAACGGCAGCAGTTCGGCTGGGCCGACCGGCTGGTGAAACACCGACTTGCCGTTCGCGAGGCGCAGCGGGCGCGGGTCGCCGAAGCCGCGGACACCGCGCATCGTGCCGAAGTAGTGGTCGAACGAACGGTTCTCCTGCATCAGGATCACGATGTGTTCGATATCGCGGATCGTGCCGGTGCGGCGGTTCGCGGGAATCGCGAGCGCATCTCGGATCACGGGCGGGAACAGGTTCAGCGCGGCGGCGCCGGCAGTGCCGGCGGCGACGCGCAGGAAGTCACGACGGTTCGATCGGGTCATGGTCGTTATCGTGCGGAAAAGGGGGAGCCGATTGGCGGGACCTGCGGGAACGGCACGCGCCGGGGCGCAGGATGCGGCTGCGCCGGTTCGTGCCGCCGCGAGCATAGCGAGGAATCGGTGTCATTCATGTGAAGTCCGGAAACGTTTGCACGCGTGGATCGGATTGCGGCCGGCGGCGCGCCGCGGTACGAACGGCGAGGAAGCGGCGACGGGCGAGGCGGGCGAGGCGGGTGAGGCGGGTGGCACGCCGGAGGAGCGGGGAGCGGCGGGATGGCTGCGGGGACGGCAGAGGACGCAGAGCGGCAGCGGCGAGGATCGCGACGCGCACGCGTCAGGCGTCGGTCACCCACGCGCCGAACCATTCGCTCGGCCGTGCGATTTCGTCCTGCGCGGCGACGAGTTCGAGCTCGTAGCGGCGGGCGTCGTAGGTGGCCTTCACGACCGCGTGCACGGCCGCGAGCGTGTGCTCGAACGCGGCGCGCACCGAGTCGCCGCGCAACCGGCACGCGACGAAGATCGCGCTGGTCAGGTCGCCGACGCCGACCGGATGGCGCGGAAACGCATACAACGGCCGCTGGCCGATCCACGCTTCGGTTTCGGTGACGGCGAGCATGTTGAAACGGTCGGCCGGGCTGTTGCGGTCGTGCAGGTGCTTGACGAGGATGATCTTCGGGCCGCGGCGGATCAGCGCGCGGCACGCGTCGACGGCTTCGGCGACGGTCTCGATGCGCCGCCCGGCGAGCTTCTGCAGTTCGGAGTGGTTCGGCGACATGCCGTCCGCGAGCGCGGGCATCTCCTGGACGATGAACTCCTCGACGCCGGGCTCGGGCCGGATGCCGCCCGTCTGGCCCATCGCCGGATCGCAGAAGTACCACGCGTTCGGATTCATCGCCTTCACCGAGCGCACGATCTCGACGGCCGCGCGCGCCTGCGGCGGCGAGCCGAGGAAGCCGGACAGCACCGCATCGCAACGCTTGAGCGCGCCGATGGCGGCGACGCCGTCGACGAGCTGTTCCATCTTCGCGGCATCGATCGCGCTGCCGGCCCAGTGGCCGTACTGCATGTGATTCGACAACTGGACGGTGTTGAGCGGCCAGACGTTGATGCCGAGACGCTGCATCGGGAACACGGCCGCACTGTTGCCGGCATGGCCGTAGATGACGTGCGACTGAATGCTGAGGACGTTTTTCATGGGAATTCGCCTGCACGCGTTTCAGGGTCACGTCACACGATACCCGAGTTCGTCGTATGCGCGGAAGTCGCGCGGCCCGGAGTGTTGCGCGTCGTCGTCACGCGACCGCGTAGAATCGCGGGGCGCGACGCAGCAAGGCTGCAGCCCGACTGCCCGCGCGCGTCTCCAATCACCGTGATCGCCATGCTTTCGATTTGCAAGATGTTGTCCGCCGCTCGCGCCGCCGTGCTCGGCGCGAGCGCCGCCGCCGCGTGCGCGATGCCCGTTGCGACCGTCGCCGCGACGACCGCCGCCAACGACGGGCCCGCGTACGGTCCGCGCCTCGAAGGGTTCGCGTATCCGGCGCCCGTGCACGCATACGCGTTCGTGTCGCAGCGCGAAACCCTCGAGATGGCGTACCTCGACGTGCAGCCCGCGCACCCGAACGGCCGCACCGTCGTGCTGCTGCACGGCAAGAACTTCTGCGCGGCGACCTGGGAGGACACGATCGGCGTGCTGAGCCGAGCCGGCTACCGCGTGATCGCGCCGGACCAGATCGGTTTCTGCAAGTCGTCGAAGCCCGAGCGCTACCAGTACAGCTTCCAGCAACTCGCGCGCAACACGCACGCGCTGCTCGAATCGGTCGGCGTGAAGTCGGCGACGATCATGGGCCACTCGACGGGCGGGATGCTCGCGATCCGCTACGCGCTGATGTATCCGAAGGCGACCGACCAGCTCGTGCTCGTGAACCCGATCGGCCTCGAGGACTGGAAGGCGCTCGGCGTGCCGCCGCTGTCGGTCGACTACTGGTATGCGCGCGAACAGAAGACCACGGCCGACGGCATCCGCCGCTACGAGCAGAGCACGTACTACGCGGGCAAGTGGTCGCCGTCGTACGAGCGCTGGGTGCAGATGCTCGCCGGGATGTATCGCGGCGCCGGCCGCGACGCGGTCGCGTGGAACTCCGCGCTGATCTACGACATGATCCTCACGCAGCCGGTGGTCTACGAATTCGGCGCGATCCGCGTGCCGACGCTGTTGATGATCGGCGACAAGGACACGACCGCGATCGGCAAGGACGTCGCGCCGCCCGACGTGCACGCGAAGCTCGGCCGCTATCCGGAACTCGCGAAGCGGACGCAGGCCGCGATTCCCGGCGCGCAGCTCGTCGAATTCCCGGCGCTCGGACACGCGCCGCAGATCCAGGACCCGGACGCGTTCCACAAGGCGCTGCTCGACGGGCTGGACGCCGTGCACCCGCAGTGAGGCGTGGCACGCGGCCGGCCGCGCCCGGTCGGGCCGTCAGCTTGCCTCGTTCGCGAGCTCGTCGCGGATCTGCGCGGTCAGCTCGAACGAGCGCAGCCGCGCGGCATGATCGTAGATCTGCGCGGTGACGATCAGCTCGTCGGCACCCGTCTGCGCGATACGGTCGCGCAGCTTGTCGCGCACCGTGTCGCGCGAGCCGACCGCCGCGAACGACAGCGAATGCGCGACGGTCGCGAGTTCGAGTTCGCTCGCCTCGAGCACGTCGACGGGCGGCGGCAGCTTGCCCGGCGTGCCGCGTCGCAGGTTGATGAACTGCTGCTGCAGCGACGTGAACAGGCGCCGCGCCTCGTCGTCGGTGTCGGCCGCGAACACGTTGACGCCGACCATCGCATGCGGCTTCGGCCATGCGGCCGACGGCCGGTACTGCGCGCGATAGATCTCGAGCGCCCGCATCAAATAATCCGGCGCGAAGTGCGACGCGAACGCGAACGGCAGCCCGAGCATCGCCGCGAGCTGCGCGCTGAACAGGCTCGACCCGAGCAGCCACACCGGAACGTCGAGCCCGGCGCCCGGCACCGCCCGCACGCGCTGGCCGGGTACCGGCTCCGCGAAGTAGCGCTGCAATTCCGCGACGTCGTCCGGGAACGAGTCCGCGCTGCCGACCAGGTCGCGGCGCAGCGCGCGCGACGTGGTCTGGTCGGTGCCGGGCGCGCGGCCGAGGCCGAGGTCGATGCGCCCCGGATACAGCGACGCGAGCGTGCCGAACTGCTCGGCGATCACGAGCGGTGCATGGTTCGGCAGCATGATGCCGCCCGAGCCGACCCGGATCGTCTGCGTGGCGCCCGCGACGTGGCCGATCACGACGGCGGTGGCCGCGCTCGCGATCCCCGGCATGTTGTGATGCTCGGCCAGCCAGTAGCGCCGGTAGCCCCAGCGCTCCGCGTGCTGGGCGAGGTCGACGGTGTTACGGAACGCTTGCGAGGCGTCGGCGCCGGCCGGAATGGGGGCGAGATCGAGTACGGAAAACGGTGTCATCGGAAGACCTTCGAAACGGGGTGGCGTGGTGATGCGATTACGCAACAGACGCCAAGGATTTTGCCAAAGGGTTCCGGAACGTGCTGGCGGCGCGCGGATACCCATGCGCCTTACAGGGGCGCAGGGTTGCTTGCGACGATCGTTGCAAAAATCGAACCAATCGCCGATTAATTACCAAACTTTACGGCGATTGGAAGTGATACCGCATCGACATACAAATTTGCACGAAACGTTTGATTTTCAAGACTGCAATACGCCTGCAAAGTGCTTACGCTAATGTGAACGTGGCCGGGCCGATCGGGTTCGTCGACCGCTCAGCTTTGCCGGAATTGCACTAGTCCGTTTCTCGTAGCGCCGAGCGCGGGGCAGCGCGGACTGCTAAAATCCGGCGCCTGCCCATGTTGTGCCGATGGAGCCATTCGAGTCTTCCCGCATGCCGTCCTGGCGCTGCGCGGGGATACGCCACGCGAAGCCGGGCATGGCCGAACCCGAACAACGGGTCGTGCCTCCCCATTACAGACGCTGCTGGAACAAGGAGTCGGGTCGTGCCCGCGTTCGTCGTTGTCGGAAAACCGCATCACGCTCAATCGCGCTCGCGCGCTTGCCATGGCGCCCAGGTCGTCGGGAGGCGTCGCGCATGACGCCCACCGTCACGCTGCTCGACTGGCTCCTGATCGCGTTCACGCTGGCCGCGGCCGGCTATGCGCTCGTCGCGGCCTTCGCGCCGCGGCCGCGCATGCCGCGCACGGAGGTGCGCGACGGTTTCGAGCCGGTCAGCGTGCTCAAGCCGCTGTGCGGCGCCGAGCCGCACCTGTACGAAAACCTCGCGACTTTCTGCGTGCAGCGCCATCCGCGCTATGAGGTGCTGTTCGGCGTCGCATCGTCCGCCGATCCGGCGATCGCCATCGTCGAGCGGCTGCGCGCCGATCATCCGGAGTGCGACATCACGCTCGTGATCGACGCGCGCGTACATGGCAAGAACCTGAAGGTCAGCAACCTGATCAATCTCGCCGAGCGCGCGAAATACGGCCGCATCGTGATCGCGGACAGCGACATCGCGGTGCAGCCCGACTATCTGGAGCGCGTGACGGCGCCGCTCGCCGACGCGTCGGTCGGGGTCGTCACGTGCCTGTATCATGCGCGCAGCGTCGGCGGCTTCTGGACGCGGATCGGCGCGCAGTTCGTCGACGCCTGGTTCGCGCCGTCGGTGCGGATCACGCACCTCGGCCGTTCGAGCCGCTTCGGCTTCGGCGCGACGCTCGCGCTCACGCGCGACACGCTCGACCGGATCGGCGGTCTCTTCGCGCTGAAGGACGAGTTGGCCGACGATTTCTGGCTGGCCGAGCTGCCGCGCCGCCTCGGACGGCGCACCGTGCTGTCGGAGGTCGAGGTCGCGACCGATGTGATCGAACCGTCGTTCGGGCCGCTATGGCACCGCGAGACGCGCTGGCTGCGCACGATTCGTTCGCTGAACCCGGCCGGCTTCGCGTTCCTGTTCATTACGTTTACCGTGCCATGGCTCGTGATCGGCGCGGCGCTCGCATTGCGCCTCGACGGCACCGTCGCCGGCTGGCTGGCGGGCGGAGCGGCCGCGGTCGGCGCATTCGGGCGGCTCGTGCTGCATGCGCGCGGCGAGGACGGCTGGCGCGCGTTCTGGCGCGACCTGCCGCTCGTCGCGGTGCGCGACACGCTGCTCGCGCTCGAGTGGCTCGCGGCCGTGTTCGGCACGCATGTCGTGTGGCGCGGCGCGAGGATGACGGTCGTCGGCGGCGAACGCGCGGCGGCCGCCGTGGAAGCAGTGGACGGCCGCTAGGGCCGTCGATCGAACCGGCCCGCGGGCCGAGACGCGTCGCACGGCGAAGCCGCGCGGCGCGACATGACGGAGAGGCGGGCGCCCGCATGGCGGCCCGCGATTTTTGACTGAATCGTTGCAACGAAACGAACTATGCAGGCTACCGGAGCATTCATGAAAACGCTGTTCTTGCAGGCCCCTTCGTATGACGGCTTCGACGGCGGAGCCGGCTCGCGCTATCAGGCGAAGCGCGAAATCCGTTCCTTCTGGTATCCGACCTGGCTCGCGCAGCCGGCCGCGCTCGTGCCGGGCAGCCGCGTCGTCGACGCGCCGGCCGACGGCCTGTCGGTCGAGGAGACGCTGAAGATCGCCAACGACTACGATCTCGTGATCATCCACACGAGCACGCCGTCGTTCCCGACCGACGCGATGTTCGCGCAGGATCTCAAGAAGATGAAGCCGTCGATGCTGGTCGGCATGGTCGGCGCGAAAGTGATGGTCGATCCGCACAACTCGCTCACGGCGAGCGACGCCATCGACTTCGTGTGCCGCGAGGAGTTCGACTACACCTGCAAGGAACTCGCCGAAGGCAAGCCGTTCGCCGAGATCAAGGGCTTGAGCTGGCGCGCGAAGGACGGTTCGATCGAGCACAACGAAGCGCGTCCGATCCTCGAGAACATGGACGAACTGCCGTTCGTCGCGCCCGTCTACAAGCGCGACCTGAAGATCGACAACTACTTCATCGGCTATCTGAACTATCCGTACGTGTCGATCTACACGGGCCGCGGCTGCAAGTCGCGCTGCACGTTCTGCCTGTGGCCGCAGACGGTCAGCGGCCATCGTTACCGCACGCGCTCGGTCGAGAACGTGCTCGCGGAAGCGAAGTGGATCCGCGACAACATGCCGGAAGTGAAGGAACTGATGTTCGACGACGACACCTTCACCGACGACCTGCCGCGCGCGGAAGCCATCGCGATCGGTCTGGGCAAGCTCGGCATGACCTGGTCGTGCAACGCGAAGGCGAACGTGCCGTACAAGTCGCTGAAGGTGATGAAGGAGAACGGCCTGCGCCTGCTGCTGGTCGGCTTCGAATCGGGCGACGACCAGATCCTCGTGAACATCAAGAAGGGCGTGCGCACCGATTTCGCGCGCCGCTTCAGCGCGGACTGCAAGAAGCTCGGCATCAAGATCCACGGCACCTTCATCCTCGGCTTGCCGGGCGAGACGCAGGAGACCATCAAGAAGACGATCGAGTACGCGAAGGAAATCAACCCGCACACGATCCAGGTCTCGCTCGCCGCGCCGTATCCGGGCACGACGCTCTACAAGCAGGCCGTGGAAAACGGCTGGATGGAAGAGAACAAGACCATCAACCTGGTGAGCAAGGAAGGCGTGCAGCTCGCGGCGATCGGTTATCCGCACCTGTCGCGCGACGAGATCTATCACCATCTCGAGCAGTTCTATCGCCAGTTCTACTTCCGTCCGTCGAAGATCTGGGAGATCGTGCGCGAGATGCTGACGAGCTGGGACATGATGAAGCGTCGTCTGCGCGAAGGCGTCGAGTTCTTCCGCTTCCTGCGCGCGCACGAGGCCTGATTCGTGGCGACGCAGCGGGCGGCGCGGGCGCTGATCTTCACCGCGGACGACTTCGGGCTGCATCCGCGCGTCAACGCGGCGGTCGAGCGTGCGCATCGCGACGGCGTGCTGAACGCCGCGAGCCTGATGGTCGGCGCGAGCGCCGCGCAGGATGCGATCGAACGCGCGCGGCGGCTGCCGTCGCTCGCGGTCGGCCTGCATCTGGTGCTCGCGGACGGGCCGGCCACGCTGCCCGCACATGACATTCCCGCACTCGTCGGCCCCGACGGGCGATTCGGCGACGCGATGGCGAAGGACGGCTGTCGCTTCTTCTTCCTGCCGCACGTTCGCGCGCAACTGCGCCGGGAAATCCGCGCGCAGTTCGATGCGTTCGCGGCGAGCGGCCTGCCGCTCGACCACGTGAACGCGCACAAGCATTTCCACCTGCATCCGACCGTGCTGTCGATGATCGTCGAGATCGGCCGCGACTACGGGCTGCGCGCGGTGCGGCTGCCTTACGAAACCGGCGCGCCCGCGTGGCTCAAGCCGTGGATCGCGCTGGTGCGCGCGCGGCTCGAGCGGGCCGGGCTCGCGCACAACGACTACGTGGTCGGCATCGAGCATACGGGCGCGATGGACGAGGCCGTGCTGCTCGACGCGCTCGCGAAGCTGCCGCCGGGCGTCGGCGAGATCTACTGCCATCCGGCCGAAGCCGGCGACGGCCCGATCACGCCGACGATGGCCGGCTACCGTCCGGCCGACGAACTGGATGCGCTGCTGTCGCCGCGCGTCGCGGCCGCGCTGAAAGCGGCGGGCGTCGCGACCGGCGGTTTCGCCGCCGTGTTCGGCGAGCCCGCGGCACGGCGCGGCGCGCCCGCGTCGCGCGCACCGGGAGCGCAGCCGTCATGAGCAAGTGGATCAAGTGGCTCGGCTGGCCGATCGGCATCGGCATCCTGCTCGCGCTGGGGCTGCACGAAGGCATCGGCGACGTGTCGCAGATGCTCGCGCGCGCCGGCTACGCGCTGCTGTGGCTGGTGCCGTTCCACGCGCTGCCGCTGCTGCTCGACGCGTACGCGTGGCATCTGCTGCTCGACCGGCGCAGCTCGCTGCCGTTCCTGTGGTGGATCGCGACCGTGCGCGAGGCCGTGAACCGGCTGCTGCCCGTGGTCGGGATCGGCGGCGAGATCGTCGGCATCCGGCTCGCGCGCTGGCAAGTGCCCGACGCGAGCCGTGTGACCGCGTCGGTGATCGTCGAGGTGCTCGTAACGATCGTCGTGCAGTATGCGTTCGCGGCGCTCGGCCTCGTGCTGTTGCTCGCGACGACCGACAACATGGGCGGCGGCACGATCGGCCTTGCGCTGTTGCTGACGCTGCCGTTGCCGGTGCTCGGCGTGGTGCTGATGCGGCGCGGCGGGATTTTCCACGCGATCGAGCGTTTCGCGGGCCGCCTGCTCGGCGATTCGCATCGGCTGCTGCAGGGCGTCGACGGCCGTCGCCTCGACGCCGACATCGATTCGCTGATGTCGCGCACGGGCCTGCTGTTCAGCGCCTTCTTCTGGCAACTGGCCGGCTACGTGCTCGGCGCGCTTGAGATCTACTGGGCGCTCGCACTGCTCGGCCACCCGGTGTCGATCGGCGGGGCGATCGCGATCGAGGCGATGACGCAGGCGGTGCGGCATGCGGCGTTCATGGTGCCGGGCGGGCTCGGCGTGCAGGAAGCGACCGTCGTGCTGCTCGCGCAGATGTTCGGCGTCGACCGCGAGACGGCGCTGTCGCTCGCGGTGGTCAAGCGCGGCCGCGAGGTGCTGTTCGGTTGCCTCGCGCTCGGCTCGTGGCAGCTTGCCGAGCTGGTGCGCACGCGCCGCCGTCTGGGCGCGCCGCCGGCCGTGCCGCGCACGGCGCCGCCGGCGAATCGGGCGCTCGAAACCCGAACCGAAACCGAAACGACGCATTGAACGCGAGACGGGCCGCACGACCCGTCTCGCGCTTTTGGCGCGGTGCGGGTATCCTTGCCGCGTGTTTTCTCCACGCGCATGTCTTCCGATGATTTTCCGTTTCCGGCTGCTTTCCGTGACGATGCTGGCCGCCGCGCTGGCGCTCACCGGTTGCGACGACCAAGGCCATCTCGACGTGCAACGTATCAGAGACTTCTTCAACGCGATCAAGCCCGCGCCGCTGCTGCTGAAGGGGCTGAAGGTCGGCGAGTCGACCGAGGCCGACGTGCGCGGCACGATGGGCAAGCCCGAGACCGAGCGCACGTTCACCGACGGCTCGAAGCGTCTCGAATATCCGCGTGGCCCGATGGGCAACCAGACCTGGTTCGTCGACCTCGATGCGAACGGGCACTACACGGGCGCGACGCAGGTGCTGACCGCCGAGAATTTCGCGAAAGTGCGCCCGGGGATGGACGAGGACGAGGTGCGACGCCTGCTCGGCAAGCCCGGCGACATCGCGCAGTATCCGCTGAAGCCCGAGACGGTCTGGAGCTGGCGCTGGCTCGAGGACGGCGTCAACACCGATGCGTTCTTCAACGTCCATTTCGGTCCGGACGGGCTTGTCTATACGACGTCGCGCTCCGACATCCTGAAAGGGCGGTGACGCTCACGCGCGGCGCTTCTTCAGCCAGTCGCGCAGCGCGTCGTTCATGCGCGTCTGCCAGCCGGGGCCGTCCGCCCGAAACGCGGCGAGGATGTCGGCGTCGTAGCGAATGCTGACCTGTTCCTTCGGGTGCTCGAGCTTCGGGCGCCCGAACTTCTTCGCGACGACCTCGACGAATGGCTCCATCGCATCGATTTCTTCGTCGCCGAGTTCACGGGCGTCCGGATCGGCGGCGATGCCGCGCGCGATCGCCGCTTCTTCCTCGGGCGTGTTGCGGATGAATTTAACCGCCTTCTTCATATCGACTCATCTCTCGGTTGTTGGCTTTTCGCAGGCTGACGACACACAGCGTGCGGCCGCGCGGGACGACGATCGCCGTATAAAGGCGCGCGCCGATCGGCACCAGACAGATCCAGCGCGTCTCGCCGTAATCCCTGCGGGTATCCACCCATGTGCGCACTGCTTCCCACTCGGCGAATTCGGCCATTCGCAACGAGATGCCGTGTTTCAGTCGGCTCGACAGATCCTTGGCCTCGTCGAAAACGAATGGAATTTCGACTAATTGTGGATGCAAAAACATGAGATGGCAATGAGTTTTTGTAGATGCAAAAAGAGGGCGCCGCCGTGGATGGCAGCGAATCGGCGCCGCTCGCGTCGCGGGCAGGAGCGAGCGATTGTGTGGCGTGTGTCCGCCCATGCCCATTCGGCCCGATGGCCAGTGCGGCGCTATATCGAAAAAGCGACCGGAAAATTGCAAAAAACCCGCTTCCCGGCGTGTCATGAGACTGTCAGGAAGCGGGTTTTTCCCTTTTGAAACAGCGGCGTAAGTCGCGCGCACAAATGGTGGGACGAATTGCTGCGACGCAGCAAACGCGCGCACGGTGATTTGAGGCAATCAATTTCGCTTGCGACTATCCGCGTCAGCCCGGCGCGGGACAGGCATACGCGTCGGCATTCATTCAATTCTGGAGACGCGCGTGTTCCTTTACGGCTTTGGTCCTGTCCTCTGGGCCGGCACCGTGCAGACCATCGAGCTGTCGGTGCTGTCGCTCGCCACTGCGGTGGCATTGGGACTGATCGGCGCGGTGGCGAAGCTGTCGCACAACCGGGTGCTGCGAGCGATCGCGACCGGTTATACGACGCTGATCCGCTCGGTGCCCGATCTTGTGCTGATGCTGCTGCTGTTCTACAGCATCCAGATCTGGCTGAACCAGTTCACCGACCTCGTCGGCTGGAACCAGATCGACATCGATCCGTTCGTGGCCGGCGTGCTGACGCTCGGCTTCATCTACGGCGCGTACTTCACCGAGACGTTTCGAGGCGCGTTCCTGTCGGTGCCGCGCGGCCAGCTCGAAGCCGGCGCGGCTTACGGGATGAGCGGCGCGCGCGTGTTCGCGCGGATCATGTTTCCGCAGATGATGCGCTTTGCGCTGCCGGGCATCGGCAACAACTGGCAGGTGCTCGTGAAGGCGACCGCGCTGGTGTCGATCATCGGTCTCGCGGACGTCGTGAAGGCCGCGCAGGACGCCGGCAAGAGCACGTTCAACATGTTCTTCTTCATCCTCGTCGCGGCGCTGATCTATCTCGCGATCACGACCGTCTCCAACCTCGTGCTGATCCAGCTCGAGAAGCGTTATTCCATGGGCGTGCGACACGCAGAACTATGATCGAGATCCTCCAGGAATTCGGCAAGGCGTTCCTTTTCTGGGACGGCCAGCGCCTGTCCGGCCTCGCGGTGACGCTGTGGCTGCTCGTCGCCTCGATTTCGCTCGGCTTCGTGTGCGCGGTGCCGCTGGCGGTCGCGCGCGTGTCGAGGAACAAGTGGGTGTCGATGCCCGTGCGCTTCTACACGTATGTGTTCCGCGGCACGCCGCTCTACGTGCAGTTGCTGCTGATGTACACGGGCATGTACAGCCTCGAGTTCGTGCGCTCGCACTCGCTGCTCGACGCGTTCTTCCGCAGCGGCTTCAACTGCGCGATCCTCGCGTTCGCGCTGAACACCTGCGCATACACCACCGAGATCTTCGCCGGGGCGATCCGTGCGATCCCGCACGGCGAAGTCGAGGCGGCGCGCGCGTACGGAATGACGCCGTTCACGATGTACCGCCGCGTGATCCTGCCGTCGGCGCTGCGCCGTGCGCTGCCGCTGTACAGCAACGAGGTGATCCTGATGCTGCACGCGACGACCGTCGCGTTCACGGCGACCGTGCCGGACATCCTGAAGGTTGCGCGCGACGCCAATTCCGCGACCTACATGGCGTTCCAGTCGTTCGGAATCGCCGCGTTGATCTATCTTGCGGTATCGTTCGCACTCGTCGCGGCGTTTCGCCGCGCGGAGCGCCACTGGCTCGCGTATCTCGCGGCCGCCCGTCATTGAATTCACTCGAGGAGAGCCAGTTGGCCGAGATCACTCAAACGAGCGCGTCCGCTTCCGTGAAGCTTGCCGCGGTCGACATTCACAAGCGCTACGGCGACAACGAGGTGCTCAAGGGCGTGTCGCTGGACGCGAAGGCCGGCGACGTCATCAGCATCATCGGCGCGAGCGGGTCGGGCAAGAGCACGTTCCTGCGCTGCATCAATTTTCTCGAGCGGCCGAATGCGGGGCAGATCGTCGTCGACGGCGAGGCCGTGCGCACGAAGGCCGACAAGACCGGCGCGCTGGAGGTGGCCGATCACAAGCAACTGCAGCGCATCCGCACGAAGCTCGCGATGGTGTTCCAGCACTTCAATCTGTGGGCGCACATGAACGTGCTCGAGAACGTGATGGAAGCGCCGGTGCACGTGCTGGGCATTTCGAAGAAGGAAGCCGAGGAGCGTGCGCGCGAGTATCTGGAGAAGGTCGGCCTGCCGCCGCGCGTCGAGAAGCAGTATCCGTCGCATCTGTCGGGCGGCCAGCAGCAGCGCGTGGCGATCGCGCGTGCGCTGGCGATGCATCCGGACGTGATGCTGTTCGACGAGCCGACCTCCGCGCTCGATCCGGAATTGGTCGGCGAAGTGCTGAAGGTGATGCAGAAGCTGGCCGAGGAAGGCCGCACGATGATCGTCGTCACGCACGAGATGGGTTTCGCGCGCAACGTGTCGAACCACGTGATGTTCCTGCATCAGGGGCGGACCGAGGAAGAGGGCGATCCGAAGGAAGTGCTGGTGCGCCCGCAGAGCGAGCGGCTCAAGCAGTTCCTGTCGGGCAGCCTCAAGTAACGCGACGGAGCAGGTCTCAACCGTGGTACCGGTGTCCCGTCCCGCAGGCGCCACCCGCACGACGCAGGTGGCGATCGTTGCATTGCCGCCCGTGTCGATGTCGGGTGTGGGTCCGATCGTCGATGCGTTGAACCTGGCGAACGAGATCGACGGGCGGCTTTTGTATCGCTGGCAGGTGTGTTCGTGGGACGGGCGGCCGGTGCCGCTCGCCGGCGGCGCGCAATGGCATGCCGATGCGGCGTTCAACGATGCGATCGCGTGCGACTGGTTGATCGTCGTGTCGGAGCGGTTTCAGCAGTTTGCCGATTACCGGTTGTTTCTCGCGAGTCTTGCCCGGGTCGGGCAGCGCACGCCGGTCGTGACCGGCATTCACCACGGCGTGTGGTGGCTCGCGATGGCGGGGCAGCTTTCCGGGTATCGCGTGAGCGTGAACTGGGAGACGTACCAGCAGTTCGCCGAACAGTTCGAGCGGTCGATCGTCACGCAGCAGATCTTCGAGATCGATCGCGATCGGGCGACCTGTGCCGGTGGGCAGGCGACCGTCGACTTCATGCTGGCCATGATCGGCCGGGAACATGGGGCGGATCTCGCGGAGCGGATTGCCGATGCGCTGGGCGTCGGGGCGCTGCGCAGCGGCGAGGAGCGGCAGCGGATTCCTTTCGTGACTGCGCCGGGCGAGCGGCATCCCCGGTTGAACGACGCGTTGCTGTTGATGGAGGCCAATGTCGAGGATCCGTTGACGACCGATGAGATCGCCGGGTTGGTCGGCGTGTCGCGCCGACAGCTCGAGCGGCTCTTTCGGCAGTATCTCGGGGCGATGCCCTCCAAGTATTACCTCAATCTTCGGTTGCTCAAGGCACGGACGCAGTTGCAGCGGACCAGCAAGTCGGTGGTGCAGGTGAGTCTCGCTTGCGGGTTTTCTTCTGCTGCGCATTTTTCCAATGCCTATCGGGAAAGGTTCGGCGTCACGCCGCGAGAAGATCGGCGAGCCTGGCTCGAGAAGCAGACCGGCGGGGGCAGCGAGCCTCGAGGGGGAGCGCTCGTTGAGCGGGGGAAGGATTGAGGGTGGTTTTTGGGGTGGGCTGTTCGCGGGTTTGCTCGCGGTTTTCGTGAAATGCCTGTGATCGTGTCGGTCCATTAGCGTCGCCCCTGCGCGGGGCGGCGGTTACTTTTCTTTGTCTTGCCAAAGAAAAGTAACCAAAAGAAAGGCGCTCGAAAACGCATGACCTCCCGGTGCCATGGCCATCAGAGTGGTCCGCACAAAAGTGTCCGCGTCAGTCAGGACAACGGAGTGGTTCGAGCAATGGTTCTGACACCACTCACTACCCCACGGAGCGGTATACCATCCGCTCGCTCCATCCTCGCTACGCTCGGCTGCAAGGTACTTCAGGGCGTGCGGTTGCGTTCGTGCTCCTCCACGAACTGTCAGTGCCGGGCACTCTTTCTGCTCTCGGCATTTATATGGTCGGATCGTTTGACGATCGGCGTTCTCTGATCGCATTTGCAACCCCCATTTTCTCGCGAGGCTTTCCTACGTATCGAAAATACAGTGGGCCCGGTGAGGACGGGCAATGTCGGCATGGGGCGGGGATGGACCTGTCGGCCGAGCGAAGCGAGGACGGAGCTAGCGGATGGTATACCGCTCCGTGGGGTAGTGAGTGGCGTCAGAACCATTGCTCGAACCACTCCGGGTTCGTGACTGGCGCGGACACTTTTGTGCGGACCACTTTGCAGGCTATGGCACCGGGAAGTCATGCGATTTCGAGCGCCTTTCTTTTGGTTACTTTTCTTTGGCAAGACAAAGAAAAGTGACCGCCGCCCCGCGCAGGGGCGACGCTAATAGACCGACGCGATCGCAGGTGCTTCACGACCAACCCGAGCGGCCCCCCACAAGCTCCCAAAAATACGAACCAAGCCCCGCCCCCCGCCCGAGAGGGCAAAATGACGCGCACTATCCGCTTCCGATAGAACCCGTCGCAATTCCGCAAGACGCTTGCGCCACCCTTACCTAAACTTGAACCTGTTGAACCCTCTTACGAAACCGAAAGGAACGACCATGACGACCTCGACCGTGACCCGCCAGACATTCGACGAAGTGATGGTGCCGGTATTTTCCCCCGCCCCGTTCGTGCCGGATCGCGCAGAGGGCTCCCGCGTGTGGGACACGGCTGGCCGCGAATACATCGATTTCGCGTGCGGCATCGCGGTGACGTCGCTCGGCCACGGCCACCCGGAACTGCTGAGGGTGCTCGACGAACAAAGCCGCAAGCTCTGGCACATCGGCAACGGCTACACGAACGAGCCGGTGCTGCGCCTCGCGAAGCGCCTCGAATCGCTGACCTTCGCCGACCGCGCGTTCTTCGCGAACTCGGGCGCGGAAGCGAACGAAGCCGCACTGAAGCTCGCGCGCCGCGTCGCGTTCGATCGCCACGGCGCCGACAAATTCGAAATCATCTCGTTCGTGCAGTCGTTCCACGGCCGCACGTTCTTCACCGTCAGCGTCGGCGGCCAGCCGAAGTACTCGGAAGGCTTCGGCCCGGTCCCGGCCGGCATCAAGCACCTGCCGTACAACGACATCGAAGCCGCGAAGGCCGCGATCGGCCCGCAAACCTGCGCGGTGATCGTCGAGCCGGTGCAGGGCGAGGGCGGCGTGATCCCGGCCGATCCGGCGTTCCTGAAGGCGCTGCGCGAAGCCTGCGACGCCAACGACGCACTGCTGATCTTCGACGAAGTGCAAACGGGCGTGGGCCGCACGGGCCAGTTCTACGCTTACATGGACACGGGCGTCACGCCGGACATCCTCACGACCGCTAAAGCGCTCGGCAACGGCTTCCCGATCGGCGCGATGCTGACGACGAACGAGCTGGCCGCGCACTTCAAGGTCGGCGTGCACGGCACGACGTACGGCGGCAACCCGCTCGCGTCGGCGATCGCGGACAAGGTCGTCGAACTGATCGGCGATCCGGCCCTGCTCGAAGGCGTGCGCGAACGCAGCGTGCGCCTGAAGGGCGCGCTCGAACGCATCAACGCGCGTTTCGGCATCTTCAAGGACGTCCGCGGCAAGGGCCTGCTGGTCGGCGCGGAACTCACCGCCGCATTCGACGGCCGCGCGAAGGACTTCGTCACCGCCGCCGCCGAGCACGGCCTGATCATGCTGATCGCCGGCCCGAACGTGCTGCGCTTCGTCCCGTCGCTGGTGATCCCGTTCGACCTGCTCGACGAAGGCACGAAGCGCTTCGAGAAGGCGGTCGAACACGTGCTCGCCGCACAGGAAGCCACCGCGCGCTGAGCGGCGCGCCCATCGCAGACAGGAACGACGATGCTATTTGTTCGCCCCGGCAAACTCACGGATCTCGATGCGCTCGCGCACATGGCGCGCACCGCGCAGCCGGTCCTGCACTCGCTGCCGCACGACCGCGCGGCGCTCGAAGCGCGCGTGGCGCTCTCCGAGGATTCGTTTCGCGCGGACGTCGACTTCGCCGGCGAGGAGTTCTATCTGTTCGTGCTCGAGGATTCGTCGACGGGCAAGCTGCTCGGCACGGCGAGCATCGTGGCCGCGGCCGGCTACTCGGAACCGTTCTACGCGTTCCGCAACGACGCACTGATCCACGCGTCGCGCGAGCTGCACGTGAACCGCAAGATCCACGCGCTCACGATGTCGCACGAGCTGACCGGCAAGAGCCGCCTCGCGGGCTTTTACGTCGATCCGTCGCTGCGCGGCGACGCGGCCGCGCACCTGATCTCGCGCGCCCGGATGATGTACATCGCCGCGAACCGGCGCCGCTTCACGCCGGAAGTGTTCACGCTGCTGCTCGGCGTGAGCGACGGCACCGGCGCATCGCCGTTCTGGGAAGCGGTGGGCCGCAAGTTCTTCGGCCGCGATTTCACCGACGTCGACATCGCATCGGGCGGCCGCAGCCGCACGTTCATCGCGGAAGTGATGCCGGCCTATCCGCTCTACGTGCCGCTGCTGCCGGAAGCCGCGCAGCGCGTGCTCGGCGAGCCGAACGAAACGGCGTTGCTCGCGTACGACATCCATCTCGAGGAAGGTTTCGAGCCCGACCGCTTCGTCGACATCTTCGACGCCGGCCCGGTGTTGACCGCGCAGGTCGACCGCACCGCGTGCGTGAAGCACGGCTCGGAGCGCGTCGTGCGCGAGGCCGCGCATCAGCAGGGCGACGTCGCGTACATGGTGTCGACGGGCAGCGGCGAATCGTTCCGCTGCGTGCTGGCCGACCTGCCGGGCGACGCGCACGATGCGCCGCTGGCCGGCGACGTGCGCGCGGCGCTCGATGTGAAGGAAGGCGATGTGGTGCGCTGCGTGCCGCTGCATCGCCGCAGCGATGAAGATTTGACGGGAGACGCAGCATGATCGTCGTTCGGGTCGTACAAACGGGCGACGTCGACGCGCTCGTGTCGCTCGCGCAGGAAACCGGGCCGGGCCTGACCACGTTCAAGCCCGACCGCGACGCGCTCGCCGCGCGCATCGAGCGCTCGCGCCGCACGCTCGAAGGCCGGGCCGCACCGGGCGAGGCCGGCTACTTCTTCGTGATGGAAGACTCGAAGACGGGCGACATCGCGGGCGTGTGCGGAATCGAAACGCAGGTCGGCCTCGAGCAACCGTTCTACAACTACCGCGTGAGCACGGTCGTGCACGCGAGCCAGGAGCTCGGCGTGTGGACGCGGATGCACGCGCTGAACATCTCGCACGACCTGACGGGCTATGCGGAAGTGTGCTCGTTGTTCCTGAGCCCGCGCTATCGCACGGGCGGCGTCGGCGGCCTGCTGTCGCGCTCGCGCTTCATGTTCATCGCGCAATTCCGCGACCGCTTTCCGGAACGCATCTGCGCGGAACTGCGCGGCCACTTCGACGAGGACGGCACGTCGCCGTTCTGGCGCGCGGTCGGTTCGCACTTCTACCAGATCGATTTCAACGCGGCCGACTACCTCAGCTCGCACGGCCGCAAGTCGTTCCTCGCGGAACTGATGCCGCGCTACCCGGTGTACGTCGACCTGTTGCCGCAGGACGCGCAGGACGCGGTCGGCCTTACGCATCGCGACACGCTGCCGGCCCGCAAGATGCTCGAAGCGGAAGGGCTGCGTTACCAGAATCACGTCGACATCTTCGATGCGGGCCCCGTGCTCGAATGCCACGTCAACGACCTGCGCACGGTGCGCGAGAGCGTCGTCGTACCGGTCGCGATCGGCGTGCCCGATGCACGTGACGACGCGCCGAAGTCGCTCGTGTCGAACACGTCGCTCAACGATTTCCGCGTCGGCGTGGCGCCGGGCGTGGTCGCGAACGGCTCGTTCGTGCTGTCGGCCGACGATGCCGCCGCGCTCGACGTGAAGGCCGGCGACCCGGTCCGCGTGCTGCCGCTCAAAGTCAAACAGGGATAAACGAATCATGACGGAACTCTTCATCGACGGCGCCTGGGTCGCAGGCTCGGGCCCCGTCTTCGCTTCGCGCAACCCGGGCACCGACGCTGTCGCGTGGCAGGGCGAAAGTGCGTCGGCGGCGGACGTCGACCGTGCGGTCGCGAGCGCGCGCCGTGCGTTCGCCGGCTGGTCGGCGCTCGACTTCGAAGCCCGCTGCGAGATCGTCCAGCGCTTCGCCGCGTTGCTCGCCGAACGCAAGGAAGCGCTCGCGACCGCGATCGGCCGCGAGACGGGCAAGCCGCTGTGGGAAGCGCGCACCGAAGTCGCGTCGATGGCGGCGAAGGTCGGCATCTCGATCCAGGCGTATCGGGAGCGCACCGGCGAGAAGCGCCAGGACATGGCCGACGGCGTCGCGGTGCTGCGTCACCGGCCGCACGGCGTCGTCGCGGTGTTCGGCCCGTACAACTTCCCCGGCCACTTGCCGAACGGTCATATCGTGCCGGCGCTGATCGCCGGCAACACGGTCGTGTTCAAGCCGTCCGAACTCGCACCAGGCGTTGCGCGCGCAACGGTCGAGGTATGGAAGGAAGCCGGGCTGCCGGCCGGCGTGCTGAACCTCGTGCAGGGCGAGAAGGATACCGGCATCGCGCTCGCGAACCATCGGCAGATCGACGGGCTGTTCTTCACCGGCAGCTCGGATACCGGCACGCTGCTGCACAAGCAGTTCGGCGGCCGTCCGGAAATCGTGCTCGCGCTCGAGATGGGCGGCAACAACCCGCTCGTGATCGGCGAAGTCGAGGACATCGACGCGGCCGTGCATCACACGATCCAGTCGGCGTTCCTGTCGGCCGGTCAGCGCTGCACGTGCGCGCGCCGCATCTTCGTGCCGCAGGGCGCGTTCGGCGACCGCTTCCTCGCGCGCTTCGCCGACGTCACGTCGAAGATCACCGCCGACGTGTTCGACGCCGATCCGCAGCCGTTCATGGGCGCGGTGATCTCGGCACGCGCGGCCGCGAAGCTCGTCGACGCGCAGGCGCGCCTGGTCGAGCAGGGCGCGAAGCCGATCGTCGCGATGACGCAGCGCGATCCGCGCCTCGGCTTCGTGAACGCCGCGATCGTCGACGTGACGGGCGTCGCGAACCTGCCGGACGAGGAGCACTTCGGTCCGCTCGCGCAGATCGTCCGCTATGCGACGTTCGACGACGCGATCGAGCGCGCGAACGACACGGCGTTCGGCCTGTCCGCGGGCCTGCTGGCCGACGACGCGAAGGTGTGGGAACACTTCCGCCGCATGATCCGCGCCGGGATCGTCAACTGGAACCGGCCGACCAACGGCGCGTCGTCCGCCGCGCCGTTCGGCGGCACGGGCCGCTCGGGCAACCATCGCCCGAGCGCGTATTACGCGGCCGATTACTGCGCGTATCCGATGGCGTCGGTGGAAAGCACGCAACTGACTTTGCCCGCGAGCCTGTCGCCGGGCCTGCATTTCTGATCGAGGGAACGACGATGAACGCACAAGAAGCCAATTTCGACGGGCTCGTCGGCCCGACCCACAACTACGCCGGGCTGTCGTTCGGCAACGTGGCGTCGCTGAACAACGAGAAGTCGGCCGCGAACCCGAAGGCCGCCGCGAAGCAAGGGCTGCGCAAGATGAAGCAGCTCGCGGATCTCGGCTTCGCGCAAGGCGTGCTGCCGCCGCAGGAGCGGCCGTCGCTGCGCCTGCTGCGCGAGCTCGGCTTCTCGGGCAAGGACGCCGACGTGATCGCGAAGGCCGCGAAACAGGCGCCCGAGCTGCTCGCCGCGGCGAGCTCGGCGTCGGCGATGTGGACCGCGAACGCGGCCACCGTCAGCCCGTCGGCGGATACGAGCGACGGCCGCGTGCACTTCACGCCGGCGAACCTGTGCAGCAAGCTGCATCGAGCGATCGAACACGAAGCGACGCGCCGCACGCTGTCGACGCTGTTCGCGGACCCCGCGCACTTCGCGGTGCATGAAGCGCTGACGGGCACGCCGGCGCTCGGCGACGAAGGCGCGGCGAACCACACGCGCTTTTGCGCCGAATACGGCAAGCCCGGTATCGAGTTCTTCGTGTACGGCCGCGCCGAATACCGCCGCGGCCCGGAGCCGAAGCGCTTCCCGGCACGCCAGACCTTCGAGGCGAGCCGCGCGGTCGCGCATCGTCACGGGCTCGCCGAGGAGGCGACGGTCTACGCGCAGCAGGATCCGGACGTGATCGATGCGGGCGTGTTCCACAACGACGTGATCTCGGTCGGCAACCGCGATACGCTGTTCACGCACGAGCGCGCGTTCGTCAACAAGCAGGCGATCTACGATACGTTGACCGCCGCGCTCGACGCGCGCGGTGCGCGCCTGAACGTGATCGAGGTGCCGGACGCGGCCGTGAGCGTGAACGACGCGGTGACGTCGTACCTGTTCAACAGCCAGCTGCTGTCGCGCGCGGATGGGTCGCAGGTGCTCGTCGTGCCGCAGGAATGCCGCGAGAACGCGAGGGTCGCCGCCTATCTCGACCAGCTCGCGGCCGGCAACGGCCCGATTCGCGACGTGCTCGTGTTCGACCTGCGCGAAAGCATGAAGAACGGCGGCGGCCCCGCGTGCCTGCGCCTGCGCGTCGTGCTGACCGAAGCGGAGCGCGCGGCCGTCACGTCGAACGTGTGGATCAACGATACGCTGTTCGCGTCGCTCGACGCGTGGATCGACAAGCACTATCGCGATCGCCTCGCACCGGAAGACCTCGCCGATCCGGCGCTGCTCGCCGAGTCGCGCACGGCGCTCGACGACCTCACGCAGATCTTGCGCGTCGGGTCGCTGTATGACTTCCAGCGCTGAGGCACGGATGCCGGCTGCCGCGCTGCTCGACGATTTTCTCGCGTTCACGCTGGCCGGCGGGGCGCCGGTCGACCGGGACGGCGCCTGCGCGGGCGGTGCGGTGCGCTGGCAATGGCTCGGCGACGGGCTGCTCGCGTTCGAACCGGCCGCGGCCGGCGCCGCGGCGCGCGCGAGCGTGCTCGTGTCGGCCGGCGTGCACGGCGACGAGACCGCGCCGATCGAGCTGCTGTCGATGCTCGTGCGCGATCTGGCGTCGGGCGCGCTGCCGCTCGCGTGCCGGCTGCTCGTCG
Source organism: Burkholderia sp. MSMB1835 (assembly GCF_001526365.1). NCBI lineage: Bacteria > Pseudomonadati > Pseudomonadota > Betaproteobacteria > Burkholderiales > Burkholderiaceae > Burkholderia > Burkholderia sp. MSMB1835. The sequence goes on along the minus strand of NZ_LOYP01000054.1, from coordinate 139,170 downwards.
TGCTCGGCAACGTGCCGGCGATGCGCGCGGGCCAACGCTATTTCGACGACGACCTGAACCGGCTGTTCGGCGGTCGTCACGCACAGGCGCCCGCGAGCCGCGAAGCGCCGCGCGCCGCGCAACTCGAAGCGGCGGCTTCCGCATTCTTCGCGGCGGCGCCGGCAGCCGGCGCACGCTGGCACATCGACATGCACACGGCGATTCGCGCGTCGGTGTTCGAGCAATTCGCGCTGCTGCCGTACACGGGCACGCCGCCCACGCGCGCGATGGTCGAATGGCTCGGCGACGCCCGCATCGCGGCCGTGCTGCTGCATACGGCGAAAGGCAACACGTATTCGCATTTCACGGCCGAGCATTGCGGCGCGCTCGCGTGCACGCTGGAACTCGGCAAGGTGCGGCCGTTCGGCCAGAACGACCTGACGCGCTTCGCGCCGGCCGACCGCGCGGTGCGCAAGCTCGTGTCGGCTGGGGCGACGGACGTCGATGCCGCGGGCGGCCATCCGTCGCTGCCGCGCGTCTTCACGGTGATCGATCAGATCACGAAGCAGAGCGACGCGCTCGAGCTGTTCGTCGCGGCCGACGTCGCGAACTTCACCGCGTTCCCGCGCGGCACTGTGCTCGCGCAGGACGGCGACTATCGCTACACGGTGCAGCACGACGAGGAGCGCATCGTGTTCCCGAACCCGACCGTGAAGCCGGGGTTGCGCGCGGGCCTGCTCGTCGTCGATACGACGCGCGACACGCTGGCCGCGCTCGTCTGATCGATGCGCGATCGGGCGGGCTGCTGCGCGTCGCGGCCCGCGCATGGTTCGCGATCCATTCATTTTTGCGATGACGCCCGCACGCCGTGCCCACGGCGTGGGCGCCGCGCTTGCGTATTTGCGACACCGTCTTGCAAGTTCGACAGGTCGCGTGGCGGCCGCCGGGTACGCAGCGCAGCATCGCGTATCGGCGGTCGCTTTGCCATATCGGGCCGCACGGATTGGTACAATCGCGGCCTTGCGACTGTTGCGTCGCATCACGGCGCGGCGTCGGCATTGCCGGGGTCATCCGACCCTGCGATGATGCCTGCGCCCGTCGTTCCGGAACATTCGAGTATCGAGGAGAACACCTGATGAAGTTGGATTGGCGTAAAGTGGCCGCGCATGCGGTGGTGGCGGCATCGGCCGTGGCGGCAGGCAGCGCGTTTGCCGCGGATCTGAAGGAGATCCGGTTCGGCGTCGAGGCCTCGTACGCACCGTTCGAATACAAGACGCCCGACGGCAAGCTGACCGGCTTCGACATCGATATCGGCAACGCGGTGTGCGCGAAGCTGAAGACGAAGTGCGTGTGGGTCGAGAACGACTTCGACGGCCTGATCCCGGCGCTGCAGGCGCGCAAGTTCGACGCGATCAACTCGGACATGACGATCACCGACCAGCGCAAGCACGCGATCGCGTTCACCGACCCGATCTACACGATTCCGAACCAGCTGATCGCGAAGCAGGGCAGCGGCCTGCTGCCGACCCCGCAATCGCTGAAGGGCAAGCGCGTCGGCGTGCTGCAGGGCACGATCCAGGAAGCGTACGCGAAGAAGAAGTGGGCGCCGGCCGGCGTCGAAGTCGTGCCGTACCAGACGCAGGATCTGGCGTACGCCGATCTGAAGTCGGGCCGTCTCGACGCAACCTTCCAGGATTCGGAAGCCGGCTCGAAGGGCTTCCTGACGAAGCCGCAAGGCCAGGGCTTCGCGTTCGCGGGCGGCACGGTCAGCGACACCGAGATCCTCGGCTCGGGCGTCGGCTTCGGCCTGCGCAAGAACGACGCGGCGCTGAAGACCGCGCTCGATCAGGCGCTGAAGGAACTGAAGGCCGACGGCACGATCGACAACCTCGCGAAGAAGTACTTCAGCGTGCCCGTCACGCTCAAGTAAGCGTTTCGTTCGATCGCACGATGGTAAAAAACCGGCCGCCGATGCGGCCGGTTTGCTTTGGTGGAGCGCAAACGGCGGTGGGGCGGAGCGTCAGCCGGGCGGCGCGGGAAAGAACCGCCCGAGCTCGCGCGCGAGGTCGTTGAGCACGGCCATCTCCTGCTGCGAGATCTTGCGCGCGGGCTGCACGCCGGCCCAGTCGCCGTACAGCAGCGCGACGCTCGTTGCGCCGACGCGCACGGGCAGCAGCACGAACGCGCGCGTGTCGTCGAACGCGTCGAGGTACCACGCGGGCAGGCGCTTCATCATCTTCGGCTCCTGCGCCTGCTCGATGAAGATCCCGACCGAGTTCGAGATCGCGAGATGAAACACGTCCGGCTCGAAGCGCTCGTCGAAGCGCAGCCGGTCGAGCGCCGTATCGACGCCTGGGCCGAAACCCAGACGCGCGGCGAACGTGCCGTCGTCGTGACGCACGAACATCACGGTGCGCGTGAAGGCGAGGCCGGCCAGCAGGCTTTCCGACGCGAGCGCGAGCACCGGCGTCAGCACGTGCTCGGACGGCAGCGCGCGCAGGTCCGCGAGGCCGGCTTCGAGGCATGCCTCGGGCTCGGCCTGCGCGCGCGCGATCGCATCGGCGTTCGCGCGCAGCTCGACGATCTCGCGCATCACGGTGTCGCTCGCTTCCTCGCGCGCGAGGCGCTCGGCGATCTCGACGAGCGCCGCGGGTTCCATGCCGAGTGTCGGGCTGCAGTGCAGCGCGAGCGCCGCGACGCGCGCGTCGCGCTGCGGGCCGGCCGGCAGCGCGAGCGCACTGGCGACGTCGGTCGAGCAGCGGCTCACCGCGCGCAGCCAGCGGATGCGGTCGGCCGGGCCGCGGTCGGCCGGGCCGTCGTCGGCGGCGACCGCCGGGCAGCAGCCGCCGCCGTCATCGTCGAACGCGTCGGCACAGGTCGCGTGACCGTCGTCGTTGGCCATCCCCGCGCGGATCACGTCGGGCAATCGCCAGCGCGCGGCCGCCTCGAGGCCGATCTCGTCGAAGCCGACGCCGAGCACCTCGGCGCAGGCGGCCGATTCGTCGCCGTTCAGCTCGGCCGCGCGGCGGCGGATGCGGTCCCATTCGCTGTCGAGATAGCAGACCACCAGCAGCTTGCCGACCTGGCGCATCAGCGTGCAGACGACGGCCTCCTCGCCCGCGCGCAGTTCGACGCGCTCGGTGAGCTTGCGCGCGACGCAGCCGGACAGCAGCGCGCGGTTCAGCTCCAGCTTCGCGTCGATGCGACGCGGCGTGCTCTGATGGAAATGGTCGACGAGCTTGAGCCCGACGACGAGATGGCCGACGGCGTCCATGCCGAGCACCATCAGCGCGCGCGTCACGGTGGTGATGTTGCCGCCGAACGCCATGTACATCGCGGAATTCGCGAGGCGCAGCACTTTCTGCGTGAGCGCGAAGTCCGACAGCACGACGCGCACGAGCGCGGTGAAGTCGAGGTCGTCGTTCTTCATCGCGGCCATCGTCGCGCGCAGCGATTCCGACAGCAGCGGGAAATCGCCCCGTTCGTTCATCCGGGCCCACAGCTTGTCGAGCAGCGCGGTGCGGGGCAGGTGTTCGGTGATTGACATACGGATCTGTTCGGTTCGCCGCGCGCGTCAGGCGGCGGCGTGCAGGTGCAGCTGCTGCGCCTCGAAGCGCCGCGCGAGCTCCTCGGACGGCAGCGCCTGGCAGACGAGCCAGCCCTGGATGTGATTGCAGCCCATCTCCGTCAGCAGCTCGCGCTGCGCCTCGGTCTCGACGCCTTCGGCGACGAGCTCGAGATCCAGTGTTTGCGCGAGGCCGACCACCGCCGACACGATCGCGCGGTCGTTGCGCGACGTCAGCAGGTTCTCGACGAAACTGCGGTCGATCTTCAGCTTCGCGAGCGGGAAGCGCTGCAGATAGGCGAGGCTCGAATAGCCGGTGCCGAAATCGTCGATCGCGAAGCGGATGCCGAGGCCGGTCAGCTCCTCGAGCAGCATTTTCGCGTGCGCGGGATCGTGCATCAGCAGGCTTTCGGTGATTTCGAGCACGATACGGCGCGGGTCGATGCCGGTCAGCGCGATCGCCTCGCGCACGCTTTGCGTGAAGCGCGGGTCGCGGAACTGCTGCGGCGACACGTTGACCGCCACGTATTGCAGCGCGAGCCCCTGGCCGTCCCACGCGACGAGCTGCATGCACGCGGCCTTGAGCACCCAGTTGCCGAGGTAGTTGATCAGCCCGATCGATTCGGCGAGCGGGATGAAGGTGGCTGGCGGCACGAGGCCGTGCACCGGATGGCGCCAGCGGATCAGCGCCTCGACGCCGACCACCGCGCCCGACTGGCTGCGCGTGATCGGCTGGAAATGCAGCGAAAACTCGCCGTTGCGCACGCCGTCGTACAGGTCGGCTTCGAGCTTGAGCCGTTCGGCGTCGGCCGGGTCGTCGACGGGCGCATGGAACGCGAGCGCGTTGCCGCCCGATGCCTTCGCCTGCGCGAGCGCGTGGTCGGCGCGGCGCAGCAGCGGGCTGTGGTGCTGCGCCCGATGTGGCGCGGCACGTTCGTCGGGGTAGAGCGCGATGCCGATGCTCGCGGACAGGTGCACGGTCTGCCCCTGGTACACGTAGGGCTCGCGCACCGCGGCCTGCAGCCGGCGCGCGAGCGCATCGGCGGTCTGGCTCGCCTGCGTGCGGTCCGGTGCGCCCAGCACGACCGCGAACTTGTCGCTCGCGACGCGCGCGAGCCGCTCGTTCGGCGTGACGAGCGCCTTCAGCCGCTGCGCGGTCTCGCGCAGCAACATGTCGCCCGCGTCGTAGCCGAGCGCGCGGTTGATCCGCTGGTAGTCGTCGAGGTCGAGCAGCAGCAGCGCCGCGCAGGTGCCGTCCTCGTCGGCGGTCTGCTGCGCGCGCATCAGCGCCGGCACGAGCGCGGACAGGTTGTCGAGCCCCGTCATCGGGTCGTGGTGCATTTCGTACGTCAGGCGTGCCTCGAGCGCGCGCCACGACGACACGTCGAAGGCCGCGATCGCGAAGCCGTCGACGCCGTGGTGGCGGCTCTTGAACGCGCGGACCTCGACGTCCAGCGGGTAGGTGAGCGACTTGACGATGCACATCGTCGCCTTCTCGACCTGGCCGGAACGTGCGGCACGGGCGAGCAGGCCTTCGAGCGCCGGGGTATCCTGTTCGGCGATCAGGTCGCGCAGCGTCAGCGTATGCAGGTAGTCGCGGTGATAGCCGATGAAGCGCAGGCTGGCGTCGGACACATACAGAAAGCGCAGTTCGCGGTCCACATGGGCGAGGAAATCCACCGTGCCGACCGTCTGTTCCAGCCAGTTGCGCACGGAATCGTCGCGGCGCGGCGCGACGGCGCGCGCGGGCATCAGCGCGCCGCCCGACCGGGCGAAGCGGCGCAGCGTATGCAAGGCGCTGCGCCAGGAGCCCTTGCGTGACGTCTGTTTCCTGTTGGCTTCCATGTTTCTCGCTGACGTGAAGGGCTGGAACCAGTTGTCCGGAAGGAATAACGGCAGACTGTGCGGAATCTTTAACGGGCCGGCCGCGGGCGGCGCTGCCGCGGATCCGGATCATCGACACGGGTGTTCGGCAGGCGAACGCTCTCGTGGCCTACATCGGGCTGACTTTATAAGAAATGAGGACGCAGATGAAGCGAAAACTGTTGCTGGGCGCCATGGCGGCGCTGGTGGCCGGCCATGCACTGCTGGCGCAGGCGGAACTGAAGCCGGGCGCCGCGGCGCCCGATTTCACGACGCAGGCGTCGCTGGGCGGCAAGACTTACACGTACTCGCTCGCGGACGCCCTGAAGCAGGGGCCGGTCGTGCTGTATTTCTATCCGGCGGCGTTCACGAAAGGCTGCACGATCGAGGCGCATGCGTTCGCGGACGCGGTCGACCGTTACAAGGCTTACGGCGCGACGGTGATCGGCGTGTCGGCCGACAACATCGACACGCTGACGAAGTTCTCGGTGAGCGAGTGCCGGAGCAAGTTCCCGGTGGCGGCCGATCCGGATGCGAAGATCATCCGCGAATACGACGCGAAACTGCCGGCGCTCGACCGCGCGAACCGCGTGTCCTACGTGATTTCGCCGGAAGGGAAGATTCTCTACGAATACACGAGCCTGTCGCCCGACAAGCACGTCGAGAACACGCTCGCCGCAGTGAAGGCGTGGGCCGACGCGCATCCGAAGCAGTAAGCGGCTGCCCCGCGCGTGAAAACGGCCCGTCGTGCGGGCCGCGGACACGGGCATGCGCCGCCTGCCGGCGGCGCGCAGCGGGCCGTTACGCGCGCAAGGCCTGTTCGATCGGCACGCTGCCGCCGACGAAGCCGACGACCTTGCGCGAGATGCCGAGCTTGATCGCCTCGATCGCGGCCCATGCCACGTCCTGGCGCGAGACGGGCGGCGCGGGCTCGAGCCACGTGTCGGTCAGCGCGATCTTGCCGACGCCCGGGTCGTCCGTGAGCGGGCCCGGGCGCAGGATCACGTAGTCGACGCCCGACGCGATCACGCGATCGTCGCCTTCGCGCTTCATCTGCGAATAGTGGTGCAGCGCGTCCGGCCCCTGCTCGGGCCGGTATGCGGACAGCGAACTGACCACCACGAGCTTCTGCGCGTTGTAGGCGAGCGCGTACTCGGCCGCGCGGGCGACTGCGTCGCGGTCGACCTGTTCCTCTTCGGTCGCGCCTTCCGATTCGGCCGACCCTGCCGCGTAGATCACGTGCGTGATGCCCTGGAACGCGTGCGAGAAATCGTTCGTCAGATCGGCCTCGACGACCCGCGCGCCGGGCAGCGCATAGCCGTGCCGGCGCACGAGCGCCGTGAGCTCGAACTCCGGCTGCTCGAGCAGCAGATCCGCGCAGGCCCGGCCCGTCCGTCCGGTCGCGCCAATCAGCAGTACCTTCGTCGTCATGAAACCGCTCCTTGCTCGATGCGTCATCCTCCCAGATAGGGACGGACGACCGATAACTCAAGTGTAATGTCGAATCGGCCCGGCGGCGGGCGCGTAATAAGGGGCATACCGGCGCGGGCATACCGGTACGGGCGTATCGGCGCGGGCATACCGGCACGGCTGGCGGCGTCCATTCGTTCACACGGATGCGGGAATGACGCGCCGACCGGCTATCATGTGCGCGATGCATTTTTCGCCGCTACGTGTGAACAACGCGTCGGCCCACCGGTTGGAGTACACATGGCATTACCCCTGGACAACGTGAGCATGGCCGTATTCTGCGACTTCGAGAACGTCGCGCTCGGCGTGCGCGACGCGAAGTACGAGAAATTCGACATCAAGCCCGTGCTGGAGCGGCTGCTGCTGAAAGGCAGCATCGTCGTGAAGAAGGCCTATTGCGACTGGGATCGCTACAAGGGCTTCAAGGCGTCGATGCACGAAGCCAGCTTCGAGCTGATCGAGATTCCGCACGTGCGCCAGTCGGGCAAGAATTCGGCCGACATCCGGCTCGTCGTGGACGCGCTCGATCTCTGTTACACGAAGTCGCACGTCGATACGTTCGTGATCATCAGCGGCGATTCGGATTTTTCGCCGCTCGTGTCGAAGCTGCGCGAGAACGCGAAGAAGGTGATCGGCGTCGGCGTGAAGAAATCGACGTCGGATCTGCTGGTCGCGAACTGCGACGAATTCATCTTCTACGACGATCTGGTGCGCGAGCAGCAGCGTGCGCTCGCGAAGCGCGAACAGCAGCAGCGGGCGAGCAACGGCGGTGCCAAGCGGCCCGACGAGCCGTCGCGCAAGCACGACATGGACGCGCGCAAGGCCGAGGCGATCGCGCTGGCGGTCGAGACGTTCGATGCGCTCGCGTCGGAGCGCGACGACGTCGGCAAGATCTGGGCGTCGGTGCTCAAGAGCGCGATCAAGCGCCGCAAGCCTGATTTCAACGAGTCGTACTACGGATTCCGCGCGTTCGGCAACCTGCTCGACGAGGCGCAGGCGCGCGGCCTGCTCGAAGTGGGGCGCGACGACAAATCGGGTGCGTTCGTGTCGCGGGCTCGCCAGTCGGCTGCAGCCGAGCCCGTCGCGGCAGGCGGTGAGGGCGGCGCGGCGTACCACGGCGCCCAGCGCGGCACGCGCGCGGCGGAGCCGGCGCCGACCGACCGCGGGGCGCGCCGGCGCGGGGAGCGGGCGGAAGCGGTCGTTCACGAAAGCGTGCAGGTCGACGCGGAAGACGCGGCGCTTGCCGAGGTCGCCGACGCGGCGCCGGCCGAAACGCGCGACACGTCCGACGTGGCCGAGGTGGCCGACGCGCATGGCGACGCGAAGGATGGCCGCAAGCGGGCGCGCAAGAGCGCGGCAAAGAAGACCGGCACGAAGAAGGGCGCGGCCGCGAAGGGCGCCGGTCGCCACGCGGCCGGCAAGCCGGACGCCGCCGCGCAGGGCGACGCGATGCAGGGGGGCGATGCGCACGCGCACGGCCAGCATGCGGACGAACCGCATCGCGACGCGGCACATGACGAGCGGCACGCGGCGGTGGCGGCCGCCGAGCCGGCGTCTCGCGCTTCCGGGGCCCGGAGTGAAGCCGTGCAGCCGTCGCACGATGTGGCGCCGGTCGAAGCGGCGGCCGACGAGGCTGCCGAAGCACCGGCCGCCGCCAAGCCGAAGAAGCCGGCCCGGAAGGCGGCGCCGCGTGCGCGTCGTCCGCGCAAGACGACGGTTGCCGCCGAGTAACGAGTAACGAGTAACGCGAGTAACGGCGGCCGGCGGCGGTCGCGCGCTCGGCCGGTTCTCGTCCGCAACCGGCCGACACCCGCGCCGCGCCATCCGGGCCGGTGCAATGCCGGCGCTGTCGCGCTAACCGTTCAGCACGTACGGCCGCGTCATCACCTCGAGGAAGTGACCGTCCGGATCGTCGAAGTACACGCCGCGTCCGCCGTTGTGGCGGTAGATATCGTCGGCTTGCCGTTTCGCGGGATCGGCCCAGTGCGGCAGCCCGCGTTCGCGAATGCGCGCGAGGACGCGATCGAAGCCGGCTTCGTCGATCAGGAACGCGTAATGCTGCGACCGGATCTCCCCCGCCTGTTCGTAAAAATCGAGCGACACGCCGTTGTCGAGCGCGACGACCAGCATCGCGCCGAATGGCGTCGGCGGCGGCAATTCCAGCAGTTCGGTGAGGAAGCGGCTCGACGCATGCTTGTCGCGGCACCAGACGATCGTGTGGTTGAGCTGGACGTTCATGGCGGGTTCCCGTGAACCGGGTGGCGGTGGGCATGGACACACGATAGTCGATCGCGGCCGGTCCGCAAGCGGGGGCCGGCGCGCGCCGGGCGGAGCGCGCCATTCGTCGGCTGAAACGATCTGGACGAACGGCTACTTTTTCGGGAGCAAAGGTCATTGGCGCCGCCTTTTGCGCCGCCAAGAATTCCTGTCAAGCCATCGCCGTCATCCGCCGGATGACGAACGGGCGATGCGCAACAGGGAGACAGACGATGCGCTTCATGCTGAACGGCCAACCGTTCGATTTCGACGGCGATCCCGATACGCCGCTCCTGTGGGTCATTCGCGACTCGGCCGGACTGACGGGCACCAAGTACGGCTGCGGCATCGGCGCGTGCGGCGCCTGCACCGTGCACCTCGACGGCGAAGCCGCACGCGCGTGCGTGCTGCCGGCGGCGAGTATCGCGGGCCGCGCGGTCACGACGATCGAAGGGCTGTCGCACGACCGCTCGCATCCGGTGCAGCGCGCGTGGATCGAGAAGGACGTGCCGCAATGCGGCTATTGCCAATCGGGGATGGTGATGGCGACGGCCGCGCTGCTTGCGCGCCACCGCAAGCCGACCGATGCGCAGATCGACGAGGTCATCACGAACCTGTGCCGCTGCGCGACCTATCAACGTATTCGCGAGGCGATCCATGTCGCGGCAGGTTGACGCGGTGCGGGTACTGCCCGTGCCGAACGCGGCGCGCCGCGTGTTCCTGAAGGGCGGAGCCGCGCTGGCGGGCAGCCTGCTGCTGCCGCTGGCGTTCGGCGACGTCGTGCACGCGGCCGGCGACGGCGCGCGCTTTCGCGAGATCAACGACTGGGTCCGCGTCGACGCGGACGGCAGGACGATCATCGGGTTGTCGCAGGCGGAAGTCGGACAGGGCGTCCATACCGGGCTGCCGCAGGTGCTGGCCGATGAGATGGACGCCGACTGGCGCAGCGTGACGATCGAGTTCGTCACCGGGCGCGACGCGTATCGGATCGACGCCGCGAACGAGGCGCCGCAGCAATTCGTCGGCGCATCGATGTCGGCGACGATGTTCTACACGCGGTTGCGGATCGCGGGTGCGCAGGCGCGATCCGCGTTCCTGCGGGCCGGCGCCGCGCGGCTGGGCGTGCGCGACACGCAGTGCGTGACGCGCGACGGCCGCGTCGTCCATGCGGCGAGCGGGCGTTCGCTGTCGTACGGCGCGCTCGTCGACGACGCGGCCACGCTGCCGCCCGATCCGCAGCCACGCCTGAAACCGGCGTCCGCGCACACGTTGATCGGCCGTCCGCTGCACAAGCTCGACGTGCCCGCGAAGGTCGACGGCAGCGCGATCTTCGGCATCGACGTGCGGGTGCCCGACATGCTGGTCGGCGCGCTGACGATGGCGCCGACGCTGAACGGCAAGCCGACCGCCGTGAAGAACCGCGACGCGCTGCGCGCGATGCCGGGCGTGACGGACGTCGTGCTCGCGAAGGACGCGGTGATCGTCGTCGCGCGCACCTACTGGCAGGCGAAGAAGGCATGCGACGCAGCGGACATCGTGTGGGACGCGGGCCCGACGCCGGCATTCGACAGTGCGACGATCCTCGCGCAGCGCAAGGGCGCGCTGCAGGCCGATCGCGCCGTGGTGGCGACGACGATCGGCGAGCCCGCGCGCCGGCTCGCGGAGGCCGACAGCATCGTCGAAGCCGATTACCACACCCCGTACATCGTTCACGCGACGATGGAGCCCGTCAACGCGACCGTGCACGTGCGGGCCGACGAGATCGAGGTCTGGGGGCCGATCCAGGGGCAGGACAAGGTGCGTTGGACGCTGTCGGCGCTGTTCGGCGTGCCGACCGAGCGCGTGATCGTCAACACGACGTTTCTCGGCGGCAGCTTCGGCCGCAAGTACGTGCCCGATTTCGTCGTGCATGCGGCCGTCGCGTCGAAGGCGGTCGGGCGACCGGTGAAGGTGATCCGCTCGCGCGAGGACGACATCCGTCACGGCTTCTACCGGCCGTGCGCGTCCGCGCGATTTCGCGCGGCGCTCGGCCGCGACGGTCTGCCGGTCGCGCTGCATGCGCGCGTCGCCGGCCATTCGCTGTATGCGGCGATCAAGCGCGACCGCTACGACAAGGCGGGCGGCTGGGACGAGACGATGCTCGACGGCCTGTACGACCTTTGCTACGACGTGCCGAACCTGCTGGTCGATTCGGTCACGGTCATGCAGCCGATTCCGGTCAGCTTCATGCGCAGCGTCGGCAGCACGTCGACCGTGTTTTTCCTTGAAAGCTTCGTGAACGAGCTCGCGCATACGGCGCGGGCCGACCCGGTGCAATACCGGCGCGCGTTGCTGAAGCACGATCCGCTCGCGCTGCGCGTGCTCGACGCGACGGCCGCGCGCGCGAACTGGTTCGGCCGCGCGCCGGCCGGCCTGTCGCGCGGGGTCGCGTACTCGCTGTACACCGGCCGCGGCGGCGCGTTCGGCACGTACGTCGCGGCGATCGCCGAGGTGCGCGTGACGCGCGGCAACGTGAAGCTCGAGCGGATCGTGTGCGGGATCGACTGCGGCCGCGCGATCAATCCGCTGCTGATTCGCGAGATGGTCGAAGGCGGCGTCGGCTTTGCGCTCACCAACACGTTCAGGAGCGAGATCACGTTCGAGCATGGCGCGGTCGTGCAGCGCAACTTTGCCGACTACCCGCTGCTCGGTCTGGCCGCGATGCCGAAGATCGAGGTCGTGATCGTCGACAGCGATCGCGATCCGCAAGGCTGCGGCGAAGTCGCGTTGCCGCCGGTCGCGCCGGCGGTGGCGGATGCGATCTGGCGTGCGACCGGCGAGCGGCCGCGCTCGATGCCGTTCGATACGCCGCTCGCGACCTGAACAACTTCGGTGTTCCCTCGAGGCTGGCGGTGCAGGTGCGCCGCCGGCCAATATCAAGCATAACTACACGATCGGTCTGGAGACTTCCATGAACACCTTCCGCACGGCCGCGACGGCCGTTACTCTCGCTGCGTCCGCCGCTGCGTCGCCGGTTGCGCATGCGCAGGGCAGCGTGACGCTGTACGGCATCGTCGACACCGGCGTGCAGTACTACAACAACGCGGCAGGCGGCGGCGCGGTCGCCGGCATGCCGGCGCTGACCGGCGAAGTGCCGTCGCGCTTCGGGTTGCGCGGCGTCGAGGATCTCGGCGGCGGCTACCGTACGTTCTTCGTGCTCGAAAACGGCTTCGCGCTGAACTCGGGCGCGCTGAACTATGGCGGCCGCCTGTTCGGCCGGCAGGCGAACGTCGGCATCGAATCGCCGTACGGCACGCTTACGCTCGGGCGGCAGATGAACATGTCGATGCTGGTGTTGCTCAACGCCGACGTGATCGGCCCGTCGATCCATTCGATGGCGAGCTTCGACAGCTACCTGCCGAATGCGCGCAGCGACAATGCGGTCGGCTATCTCGGTCGCTTCGGCGGCGTGACGCTCGGCGGCACCTACAGCACCGGGCGAGACGGCGCGGGGCCGGCCGGGCCGTCGGCGACGAATTGCGCGGGCAACGTGGCGGGCGACCCGGTCGCCTGCCGCCAGTACACGATGATGATCGCGTACGACGCGCCGCAGTTCGGCGCGGCCGCGTCGTACGACGTGATGCACGGAGGCACGGGCGCGTCGGCGCCGCTGTCGAGCCCCGGCTATACGGATAGCCGCACGATCGTCGACGCATACGTCAAGTTCGGCATCGCGAAACTCGGCGCGGGCTGGATCCGCCGCAACACGGCAGCCGCGGCCCACAGCCAGTCGGACATCTTCTTCGCGGGCGGCACGGTCTACGCGAGTCCGGCGCTATCATTCGACGCACAGGCCGTGCGCTATCTGCTGCGCGGCCGCTACGACTCGAACCTGTTCGTCGGGCGGGCGAATTACAGCCTGTCGAAGCGCACGATGGTCTATACGTCCGTCGGCTACATCACGAACAGCGCACTGGGCACGTCCGCGGTGGCGGCGGGCGGCACGGTCGGCACCGGCCGCAACCAGGTCGGCGCGATGGCGGGCATTCAGCAGCGCTTCTGACGCGGTAGCGCACCACGGAGACTTCGACGATGACGACCGATCTTCTCAGCGACGTGCTGACCGACCTGCGGGCCGATGCGGTCGTCACCGGGCGCTTCACGCTGAGTGCGCCGTGGGCGATCCGCAAGCCGGCCGTCGCGGGCGCGCCGTTCCGCACCTGTGCGGGCAGCCCGTTCTTCCTGTCGGTCGCGGGCGCCGCGCCCGTCTACGTCGAGCCGGGCGACTTCGTGCTGCTGCCGCATGGCGACGAGCACGTGATGGCGTCGTCGCTCGACGTGCCGCCCGTGCCGTTCGATACGTTGATGGCCGACAAGGGCATCCGGCCGCGCTTCGACACGCCGCTCGCGTTCGTCGCGGGCGGCGGCGGCGCGACCAGCGAGCTCTATACGGGCATCGTCGTGTATCGCGACATCGTGCGCAGCCCGCTGTTCTCCGTGTTGCCGGCGCTGATTCACGTGCGCGCGAACGATGCGGCCGTCGCGCCGTGGCTCGCGAGCACGCTGCAGAGCTTCATCCAGGAATCGATGGCGTGCCAGCCGGGCTGGGCCGTCGCCGCGACGCGTCTGGCCGACGTGCTGTTCGTGCAGTTGTTGCGTGCGCACCTGCAATCGTCGGCGAATCACACGGGCTGGCTGCGCGGGTTGACCGATCCGCAAATCGGTCGTGCGATGGCGCTGATGCACCGCGACCCGCGGCGCAACTGGCAGCTCGCGAGCCTCGCGGCCGAGGCCGGCATGTCGCGTTCGCGCTTTTGCGCGCATTTCGCCGCGCTGGTCGGCGAGACGCCGATCGGCCATCTGACCGCGTACCGGATGTATCTGGCGAGCGGCGAGCTCGCGAACGGCAAGCTGCGGCTGATCGAGATCGCCGAGCGGGTCGGCTACACGTCGGAGAAGGCATTCGCGCGTGCGTTCCATCGCTGGTCGGGGACGGCGCCGCGCCGCTATGCGCGCAACGCACGCGATCTGTATGACCTTGCACGACATGGATGACCGCGCAACGCGCCAGCGGGTGCCGGCGCTTGCGTGCGACTGTCGCGCCGGCGCGGCGGGACCCGCGACGCAGGGCGGTGCGGCATGCCCCGCCCACGCGCGTCCGGCCGCTTTCCGTCACTCGCCGGCGACCGCCGGCCCGCCGGTATTGCCGCGGCGGTTGCGGCGCTTCTCGGCCCACACGCGCAGCCGGTCCATGTACAGGTAGACGACCGGCGTCGTATAGAGCGTCAGCACCTGCGACACGATCAGGCCGCCGGCGATCGCGATCCCGAGCGGCGCGCGCAGCTCGGCGCCGTCGCCGCTGCCGAACGCGAGCGGCAGCGCGCCGAGCAGCGCCGCCATCGTCGTCATCATGATCGGCCGGAAGCGCAGCAGGCACGCCTCGTGGATCGCATCGAACGACGACTTCCGGTTGTTGCGCGTCTGGTCGATCGCGAAGTCGACCATCATGATCGCGTTCTTCTTCACGATGCCGATCAGCAGGATCACGCCGATCAGCGCGATGATGCTGAACTCGGTCTTGAACAGCAGCAGCGCGAGCAGCGCGCCGACGCCGGCCGACGGCAGCGTCGACAGGATCGTGATCGGGTGGATGTAGCTCTCGTACAGGATCCCGAGCACGATGTAGACGGCCAGCAGCGCCGCGAGGATCAGGATCGGCTGATCGTTCATCGACTGCTGGAACGCCTGCGCGGTGCCCTGGAAGCTGCCGACGATCGTCGGCGGCACGCCGATCTGCGCCATCGTCTGGTAGATCACCTGGGTCGCCTGCGACAGCGACACGCCCGGCGGCAGGTTGAACGAGATCGTCGTCGCGACGAACAGCCCCTGGTGGTTGACCGACAGCGGCGTCGTGCTCGGCCCGAACGTCGCGATCGCCGACAGCGGGATCATCGTCGACTTCGATGTCGACACCGACGCGCCCGACGACGCGCTCGACTTGCCGCTCGCCGCGATCGCGTTGAGCGCCTGGTTGCGCGCGGAATCGGATGCGATCGCCGCGGCGCTCTGCGCGGCCGTGCCCGCGCTCGACGTGCCGGCCGCGGTCGCGACGAAGGTGCCGGCGGCCGCGTTGGTGGTCTGCGAACCGTTCGCGCTGCCGCCCGACGTGCTGATCCACACCTGGTTCAGCATCTCCGGGCTCTGCCAGTACTTCGGCGCGACTTCCATCACGACGTGGTACTGGTTCAGCGGGTTGTAGATCGTCGAGACCTGGCGCTGGCCGAACGCGTCGTACAGCGTGTTGTCGATCTGCGCGGGCTTGATGCCGAAGCGCGCGGCCGTCGCGCGGTCGATCGTCACCATGGCCTCCATGCCGCCTTGCTGCTGGTCGGAGTTCACGTCGGTCAGCTCGGGGCGCTTCTGCAGCGCCTCGGTCAGGATCGGCCCCCACTTGTACAGGTCGGCGCTCGAATCGCCGAGCAGCGTGAACTGGTACTGCGCGTTGCTCTGCCGGCCGCCCACGCGAATGTCCTGCGCGGCCTGCAGGAACGTGCTCGCGCCTGCCACGTCCGCCAGCCGCGGGCGCAGTTGCTGGATCACCTGGTCGGCCGACAGCTTGCGCTCGGTGCGGTCCTTCAGCGTGACGAACATGAAGCCGGAGTTGGTCTGCGTGCCGCCGGTGAAGCCCGCGACGCTCTTCACGTTCGGGTTGGCCTGCACGATCCGCATCATTTCGGAGAACTTCAGCTTCATCGCCTGGAACGACGTCGCCTGGTCGGCCCGAATGCCGCCGATCATCAGCCCGGTGTCCTGCTGCGGGAAGAAGCCCTTCGGCACGACGACGTACAGGTAGACGTTCAGCCCGATCGTCGCGAACAGCGTCAGCAGGATCAGCAGCGGCCGGCGCAGCGCCCACGACAGCGAGCGCTCGTAGCCGCGCTGCATGCGCGCGAAGCCGCGTTCGAGGAAGCGCCCGAAGCGGCCCTCGTCGCGCGGGTCGTGCTTGTCGGGCAGCAGGCGCGCGCACATCATCGGCGTGACCGTGAGCGACACCGCGAGCGACACGGCGATCGCGAGCGACAGCGTCAGCGCGAACTCGCGGAACAGGCGCCCGACGATCCCGCCCATCAGCAGGATCGGCAGGAATACCGCGACGAGCGAGATGCTCATCGACAGTACCGTGAAGCCGACTTCGCGCGCGCCGTCGAGCGCCGCCTGCATCCGCGACTTGCCGTTCTCGATGTGCCGCGCGATGTTCTCGAGCACGACGATCGCGTCGTCGACGACGAAGCCGGTCGCGACGATCAGCGCCATCAGCGACAGGTTGTCGATCGAGAAGCCGAGCAGGTACATCGCGCCGAACGTGCCGACGATCGAGATCGGCACCGCGACGCTCGGGATCAGCGTCGCGCGCCAGTTGCGCAGGAACAGGAACACGACCATCACGACGAGGCTGATCGCGATCAGCAGCGTGTGTTCGGTGTCCTTCAGCGACGCGCGGATGGTGGTCGAGCGGTCGAGCACCGGCGTGACCGTGATGTCGGCCGGCAGCGACGCGGTGAGCTGCGGCAGCGCCGCGCGCACGCGATCGAGAGTCTCGATGATGTTCGCGCCGGGCGAGCGGTAGAGGATCACGAGCACCGCGCGCTTGCCGTTCGACAGGCCGAGGTTGCGCAGGTCCTCGACCGAATCGACGACGTCGGACAGATCGGACAGCCGCACGGCCGAGCCGTTGCGGTAGGCGACGACGAGGTCGCGGTATTGCGACGCTTCGGACGCCTGGTCGTTCGTATAGAGCTGGAAGCGCTGCGGGCCGAACTCGATCGCGCCCTTCGGCGCGTTGGCGTTCGCGGAAGCCAGCGCCGCGCGCACGTCCTCGAGGCCGATCCCGTAGTGGAACAGCGACTGCGGTTCGAGCTCGACGCGCACGGCCGGGTTCGCGGAGCCGCTCACGGTAACCTGGCCGATCCCGTCGATCTGCGACAGCGACTGCTGCAGCACCGTCGACGCGGCGTCGTACACCTTCGCCGGCGACGCCGTCTCCGACGTCAGCGACACGACCATGATCGGCGAATCGGCCGGGTTGACCTTGCGGTAGGTCGGATTGCTCTTCAGCGCGGCGGGCAGGTCGGCGCGCGCCGCGTTGATCGCGGCCTGCACGTCGCGCGCGGCGCCGTCGATGTCGCGGTTCAGGCCGAACTGCAGGATGATCCGCGCATTGCCGACCGTGCTCGTCGACGTCATTTCGGAGACGTCCGCGATCGACCCGAGATGCCGTTCGAGCGGGCTCGTCACGCTGGTCGCGACCGTTTCCGGGCTCGCGCCCGGCAGCGACGCCTGCACGGAAATCGTCGGGAAGTCGACCTGCGGCAGCGGCGACACCGGCAGCTTGATGAACGCGAACAGGCCCGCGAGCGCGACGCCGAGCGCGAGCAGCGTCGTCGCGACGGGGCGGTTGATGAAGGGGCGCGACAGGTTCATGTCGGCACCCGCTGGGCCGCCGCGTGTTCCGACGGATGCGTTTTCGGGAGATGGGGGGGCTGCGCCCCCCCACGCGAACGAAGTGAGCGTGGGGGTTGTGTCATTTACGCACCCGTGTGCTTGCCTGCATCGGCGCCCGGCCCGTGGCGTTCGAACCAGCCGCGCACGCGGCGCGCGAGCGAGTCGAAGCCGAGGTAGATCACGGGCGTCGTGAACAGCGTCAGCACCTGCGACACGATCAGGCCGCCGGCGATCGCGATGCCGAGCGGCTGGCGCAGCTCGGAGCCCGCGCCCGAGCCGACGATCAGCGGCACCGCGCCGAGCAGCGCGGCGAGCGTCGTCATCAGGATCGGCCGGAACCGCAGCAGGCACGCCTGGTAGATCGCCTCGCGCGGCGGCTTGCCTTCGACGCGTTCGGCCTCGAGCGCGAAGTCGATCATCATGATCGCGTTCTTCTTCACGATGCCGATCAGCAGCACGATGCCGATGATCCCGATGATGTCGAGGTCGTGCCCGGTGATCATCAGCGCGAGCAGCGCGCCGACGCCGGCCGACGGCAGCGTCGACAGGATCGTGATCGGGTGGATGTAGCTCTCGTATAGCACGCCGAGCACGATGTACATCGTGACGACCGCCGCGAGGATCAGGAACAGCTGGTTCGACAGCGACGCCTGGAACGCGAGCGCCGCGCCCTGGAAGCGCGTCTGGAACGAGCCGGGCAGGCCGATGTCCTTCTCGGCGGCCTCGATCGCCTTGACCGCTTCGCCGAGCGACGCGCCCGGCGCGAGGTTGAACGAGATCGTCGTCGACGGGAACTGCGACAGGTGCGCGACCAGCAGCGGCGACGGCCGCTCGTGGAACGACGCGATCGACGACAGCGGCACCTGGCCGCCGCCGGCCGACGGCAGGTAGATGTCGTTCAGCGACTGCGCGTAGTGCTGCTCCTTCGGCTCCGACTCGAGAATCACGCGGTACTGGTTCGACTGCGTGAAGATCGTCGACACGATGCGCTGGCCGAACGCGTCGTACAGCGCGTTGTCGACGGTTGCCGGCGTGATGCCGAAGCGCGCAGCGCTCGCGCGGTCGATCTCGATGTACACCGACTGCCCGTTGCTCTGCAGGTCGGTCGCGACGTCGACGAGCGACGGCTCCTGCTGCAGCCGCGCGACGAGTTTCGGCACCCAGGTCGCGAATTCGCCGGCGTTCGGGCTCGTCAGCATGAACTGGTACTGCGTCGGGCTGACCGTCGAGTCGATCGTCAGATCCTGCACCGACTGCATGAACAGCGAAATGCCGGTGATGTTCGACACGCGCTGCTGCAGGTCGCGGATGATCTGCCCGGCGGTTTCGGAGCGCTCGTCGCGCGCCTTCAGGTTGATCAGCATCCGGCCGCTGTTCAGCGTGATGTTGCTGCCGTCGACGCCGATGAACGACGTGAGGCTGTCGACGTTCGGATCCTTCAGGATCTCGGCCGCGAGCGCCTGCTGGCGTTCGGCCATCGCGCCGTACGAGATCGACTGCGGCGCCTGCGTGATCGCCTGGATCACGCCGGTGTCCTGCGCGGGGAAGAAGCCCTTCGGCACGTAGACATAGAGCAGGGCGGTCAGCCCGAGCGTCAGCAGCGCGACGACGAGCGTCGAGCGCTGGCGGTTCAGCACCCATTCCAGCGCGACCGCGTAGCGCGCGATCACCCAGTCGATCGCCCGGTGCACGCGCGCCTCGAAGCGATGGCTCTCCGGCGGCGGTGAATGGCGCAGCAGCTTCGCGCACATCATCGGCACGAGCGTGAGCGACACGATCGCCGAGATCACGATCGTCACCGCGAGCGTGATCGCGAATTCGTGGAAGAGGCGCCCGACCACGTCGCCCATGAACAGCAGCGGGATCAGCACCGCGATCAGCGAGACCGTCAGCGAGATGATCGTGAAGCCGATCTGCCGCGAGCCCTTGAGCGCGGCCTCGAGCCCCGATTCGCCTTCCTCGACGTAGCGCGCGATGTTCTCGATCATCACGATCGCATCGTCGACGACGAAGCCGGTCGCGATGGTGAGCGCCATCAGCGACAGGTTGTTCAGCGAGAAGCCGGCCATGTACATCACCGCGAGCGTGCCGATCAGCGACAGCGGCACCGACAGGCTCGGGATGATCGTCGCGTAGACGTTCGCGAGGAACAGGTACATCACCAGCACGACGAGCGCGACCGCGAGCAGCAGCTCGAACTGCACGTCGCGCACGGCCGCGCGGATCATCGTCGTGCGATCGGTGACGATCTCGACGTCGAGCGCGGCCGGCAGCGTCTCCTGCAGCTTCGGCAGTTGCGCCTTGATCGCGTCGACGGTCGCGATCACGTTCGCGCCCGGCTGGCGCTGCACGTTCAGGATGATCGCGGGGTCCGAATTCACCCACGCGCCGAGCTTGGTGTTCTCCGAGCCGGCGACGACCGTCGCGACGTCGGTCAGCATCACCGGGCGGCCGTTCTTGTACGCGACGACCGCGCTGTTGTACTGGTCGGCGCTCGTCAGCTGGTCGTTCGCGTTGATCGTGTACGCGCGCGTCGGGCCGTCGAAGTTGCCCTTCGGCGTGTTGACGTTCAGGTTCGAGATCGTCGTGCGCAGGTCGTCGAGGTTCATCCCGTACTTCGCGAGCGCGGTCGGGTTCGCCTGGATCCTCACGGCCGGCCGGTTGCCGCCCGACAGGCTGACGAGGCCGACGCCGGCGATCTGCGAGATCTTCATCGCGAGGCGCGTGTCGGCCAGGTCCTGCACCTGCGTGAGCGGCAGCGTCTTCGACTTGACGGCGAGCGTCAGCACCGGCGCGTCGGCCGGGTTCACCTTCGCGTAGATCGGCGGGGCCGGCAGATCGGACGGCAACAGGTTGCCGGCCGCGTTGATCGCGGCCTGCACTTCCTGTTCGGCGATGTCGAGCGGCAGGTCGAGCGAGAACTGCAGCGTGATCACCGACGCGCCGGCCGAGCTTTGCGACGACATCTGGTTCAGCGACGGCATCTGCCCGAACTGGCGTTCGAGCGGCGCGGTGACCGACGACGTCATCACTTCCGGGCTCGCGCCCGGATAGAAGGTCTGGACCTGGATCGTCGGGTAGTCGACCTCGGGCAGCGCGGCGAGCGGCAGGAACCGCAGCGCGACGAGACCGGCCAGCATGATCGCCGCCATCAGGAGAGCGGTGCCGACCGGCCGGAGAATGAACAGGCGAGATGGATTCATCGAGCGGCCCGCGCGTTACTGGGCCGCGGGGGCCGCTGCCTGCGACGCGCCGTGCCGGTGTCCGCCGCGATGACCGCCGGCACCCGATGCGCCCGAGGCGCCTGACGCCGCGCCTGCGCCGCGCGCGCCCGACGCGCCTTTCGGCTTGTCGGCCGGAATCGAGATCTTCGCGCCTTCGCGCAGGCGATCCGAGCCGTCGGTCACCACGCGCTCGCCGAGCGCGACGCCGCTGACGATGCTCGTGCGTTCGCCGTCGACCGGGCCGACCGTGACCTTGCGCACCGTCACCGTGTTGTCGGGTTTCACGACGTAGACGAACTGGCCGATCGAGCCCGTCAGCACGGCGGAGGTCGGCACGATCGTCGCGTTGCGGATCACGTCGACGAGCAGCCGCGTGTTCACGAACTGATTCGGGAACAGCATGCCTTCCTTGTTATCGAAGTTCGCGCGCAGCTTGACCGTGCCGGTGCTCGTGTCGATCTGGTTGTCGAGCGTCGCGAGCGAGCCCGTCTCGAGCGGCACCGTGTTGTTGCGGTTGTAGGCGGTGACCGACAGCTTCTGGCCCGCGTTCACCTGCTTGAGGATCTGCGGCAGGTTGTCTTCCGACGTCGTGAAGATCACGCTCATCGGCTGCAACTGCGTGATCACGACGATGCCGTTGGTGTCGCCCGGCGTCACGTAGTTGCCGGGGTCGACCTGGCGCAGGCCGACGCGACCGGAGACCGGCGCGGTGATGCGCGCATACGTGAGATTGAGTTTCGCGGAATCGATCGCGGCCTGGTCGGTTTTCACCGCGCCTTCGTACTGCTTGACGAGCGACGCCTGCGTATCGACGGTTTGCGACGCGATCGAGTCCTGCGCCAGCAGCGTCTGGTAGCGCTTCAGGTCGAGGCGGGCCGTCGCGAGCAGCGCCGCGTCGCGGGCATGCGTGCCTTCGGCGTTCTCGAGCGCGACCTGGTACGGGCGCGGATCGATCTGCGCGAGCACGTCGCCCTTCTTGACGATCTGGCCTTCCTGGAACGACACCGACTGCAGGTAGCCCGACAGTTGCGTCTTCACCGTCACGTTCGCGAGCGGCGTGACGGTGCCGAGCGCGGACAGCACGATCGGCATCTCGCCCTGCGTCGCGGTGGCGACCTGCACCGGCTGCGGCACGTTCGCCATCGCAGCGGGGCCGCCGCGGCCGCGATGGCTGCCCGCGGCGGCGCTGGCGCCCGCGCTTTTCGCCGTGCTGCCTGGCGCCGGCGTGCGGTTCCACGGGTGCCACCACAACAGGCCGCCGATGACGACGACCGCGACGGTCCCGAGCAGCAGCGTGCGGCGCGGGCGGCGTGCGACGGTGGGTGCGGGGTCTTTCGAAGGGGGCGTGGGCTTTTGTTCGTTATCCATCGTGTTCTGTCAGGAAGACGGCGCGGCGGCCCGGAAATCGGGCTGCTCGGCTGCGCTGGGCGACGCGGCGGGGCGGCCCGGCTCGGTCCGGGGCCCCGCCGATCCGCGCGGGAAAAGAGCGGTGCGCGCCGCGAATGCGGTGCGACGATGGGCATGATCCTACGTGCCGTCCCCGTTACAGTCCAGCGGTCTATCTTTCAACGGGTTACGGTCGTTACACAACGCGACACGACGATGACGAAACGATTACGGGCCGATGCGCCGGGCCGGCGCGCCGCCGATTTCGCGGGTGATCTTCGCGATGCATTCGTGCAGCGCGGGCACCACGTGTTCCTGCAGCCATTCGGGCGGACACTGGTGCGACGCGCCGCCGCAATTCACCGAATAGCGCTGGCCCGACGGGCCGACGAAACCGGCCGCGACCGCGTTCAGGCCTTCGCGCCATTCGCCGATCGCGATCGCGTGGCCGTCGCGCATCGCTTCGTCGAGCGCGGGCGTCAGGCGGGCGGACACGTGCGGCCAGTCGTCGCCGGCGGTGGTGCGCAGCGACTCGAGCAACTGGCGGCGCTCGTCGTCCTCGAGCGCGGCGAGATACGCGCGGCCCACGGCCGTACGCGCAATGTCCATCCGCGAGCCGATTTCGAGGCGCGTGACGAGCACGGCCGAGCGCGGGCGAATCACGTCGATCGCGACCATGTCGAGCCGGTCGCGCACCGCGAGGTGCACGGACAGCGACGTGCGCTCGGCCAGCTCGATCATGAACGGCCGGGAACGCGCGCGGATGTCGAAGTTGCGCAGGAAGCCGTGGCTGAGTTCGAGTACCGACGCGGTCAGCACGAAGCGCTCGCTGTCGGGCAACTGGAACAGGAAGCCGGCGCTGACGAGCGTCGCGGTGATGCGCGAGACGGTCGGCTTCGGGATGCCGGTCAATTCGGTCAGTTCGCGGTTGCTGACGGGGGCGTCGGCAGCCGCGATGCGGCGCAGCACGGCGAGACCGCGGGCGAGGGCGGTGATCTCGTCGGGCGACGATTCACGGTCCCGCGACGCGGGAGAGGTTACAGTGGTCGACACGAGGGATTCTCTCTAATTCCGAAACTCGATTTCAATTTTGTTGGTATTGTAGGACTATTGTCAAAAGATGCATGTTCCGCGGGTGAACCGGTCATCGGATGAGATTTTACGGGTTCACCCTTGGTTTATGGGGAAAACACTCAAATGAGCGTTGTCGGAAAGTGCGTGAACCGGTGCAAATACCGCTTGACTTGTCGGGCGGAAACGGAAAGAATGTCTCACGTTTTCGAAACATCGTTTCAAGAGTTTAACCGGCAACGATGTTTCGCGCAGTCTCTCAGGTTCTAGCACGGCCCTCGGAATGGCTAGAACTTTTTTAGCGCCACGGTCTCCGTGGCGCTTTTTTTTTGTGCACCCTGCATGAGGCATTCCCGCAGTCCCGTCCTGGCTCGATTATCGCAAACGAAGCGCAGCGCAGCTGCATGAGGGCAAACCGGGCGCAGAGGGAAGACTGGATCTCAAGTCGTGAGCTGACGATGAGAGCTGCTTTCGACACCGGAGGGAGCGCCCCATTTCCTTCGGTCCGTCGCTTGCCGTCCGCATACTCAATGATCCGGGAAGGTGGCGGTCACGCTGCCTGATCTCCCCGTCCCGATTCGTACGCCCGCCGTGATGTGTCAAAGCCGTATTATCGCTCGTCTGCTGCGGTGACCGTGCGAACGTGCGATGCCATGCGCTCAGCGACGAGGGTCTTTGAATCGAATCTGGCGCAAGTAGTCGTAGCCGACTCTCCCAAGCATGATCGGAAGCGCGAAGGAAAAGGTGGCTGCGTCGCCGTTGAGCTTCGAGATCAGACCGATCGAGCAGGTGCCGATCGATATTGCAGACGCCGACACGAGCAACGCCCGCGAGTAGTAAGGGATGGCGTCGATGCGCTCTTGGTGCGCCTTCGAAAAATGGCAATACACGGCGATGCACGTCATCCCGACGACGCTGCCGAACACATAGTCTGCGACATAGTCTTCGGCGAAGACCCAGAACATGGCGACATGAACGAGCCATGCGGGGAAGTTGGCAGCCAGATACGCGCGGTGAAAGGCGATGGACGAAAGCATGACTGTTTTCCCGATGCCGGACGACTCGGGGCCGTCCGGACTTCGTGTTAGCGGTACGAACCGACGACGTCGGACAATCTCCACAAGTCCTCGAATTTCGCCCAACGAGGCAGTCCGTTCGGGAAAAGGAACGCCAGTCCATGCTCCTGGACGCCATTGAAAATGTAAGCTCCGGCCAGGCTGCCGGTGAGTCCGCCGTAGGTCAGACCGAATGCGCCTCCGATCAATGCACCCCCAAGTGTTCCAACTCCGGGAATCACCGATCCAACGGCCGCGCCGGCCGCGGCACCGACCTCGGCTCCGTACGCCTGCCCGGCGATTTGCCCCGCAACGCCGCCTACCAAGGTGCCGGTCAAGCCGGCGCCGGATACGCGGTTGATTTCACTTCGAGTAAGTTCTTTCACTATCTGTACTCCTGTTCAAAGAAGAAGCAGCGATGCAAGCGGAGGGCCATCCGATTTGCATCGTAATTCAAATGCGAATGAGTCTCATTGTTGTTCGTGAAGTGAAGATTGTCCGACGCGCATTCGTCCGGGGGCGCGGAAGCTGTATTGACGGTTCAAAGCCCGAACGGATGTTGGAATGAAGCGTTCGCGTCACGAAAAGGGACGGAGGAGAGCGGTGGGAAGCTGCGATTGACGGAACGTGAAGGAACGTTACGGGTCGCCCGTCGATACGGTCGTCTATGCGATCTGGTGCGCATCGTCGTAGCGACCCATGGCGGCAGACCGGGTTTCGAACAGGTGTGCCGCTCGTCGTCCGGCGCGGGGCGCATCGCCGTGCAAAAAAAAGCGCGATGCCCGCAATGGGCATCGCGCGTGAAACGGCGTGGAGCGCCGACGAATGAACGGTGATGAAGAAAAGACCCCCGGCCAGGGACGCCCTGCAGGAAGCAGCGTCCCGTCGCGCGCGGCCCGTCAGCCCTTCGCGAGCTTGATGCTGGTCTGCTCGGCGGTCAGGTAGCCGACGCTGGCGCCGAAGCGATCCTTGTAGTTCGCGCGCACGAGCGGGTCGAGGGTCGGCTTGACCTTGTCGTGCAGCGGCGATTCCCAGTCGCCCGCGTGCTGGAAGTTGCTCATGATGTAGGTCCAGCCGTTGATCTCGTCGACCGCGTGCAGGCCCGTCGATTCGGCGCCCGCCGGGCACGACAGCACGCGCGCGAGCGATTTCGTGTCGACGTTGTAGGCCCACAGGAAGTTGTTCACGTGCATGCCCGAGTCTTCGCCGATGAACAGCGTGCGCAGCTTTTCGGAGAACTTCAGGTTGTCCGGGTTCGCGATCTTGTCCGGGTTCGCGAGGTTGCCGAGCGCGTCGGCCGCGGCGAGGTCCTCGCCGACGAGCGCGGCGGGCGCGCCCATGTCGACCGGCACCCATTCGCTGTCGATCGCGCCGCCCGTCGTGTCGCGCTGGCCGGCCTTCAGGTTCAGCGCGTAGACGGCGCCCGCGGCGATCTTCTTGTCGACCGCGACGTCGCGCGACACCGCGTTGCCCTTGACCATCGACGTTTCGATCCGCGACATCGCCGTGTAGACGATCTTGTCCTTCGCGTTCACGGTCGTGCCTTCGAGCTTCGTGAACGCCATGCTGCCGCCGAGCAGCGCCGCGTAGCGGTGCGTCTCGAGGAACGCGGCCGCCTTTTCCATCCCCGGCTTCACGCGCATCCAGTTGAACTTGCCGCCGAAGTGAATCTTCGTGTAGCTCGCATCGTTCGGATCGGCGGTCGCCAGGTCCATGATGTCCGACGCCTTCAGCGTGTTCGCGAGCGTTTCGATTTCGCTGCTGGTCGCGTGGCCGATCTTGATCCACGTGAGCGTCGCGGTGCCCGCGCCCGCGGACGACGTCTGCGTCCACTTCGCGACGTACAGCGTGCCGGCCGACAGGTCGGCCGCCTTGTCGGCGACGAACATGAACAGGCCGCCGTTGGTGGCGTCGTCGCCCATCATCACGGTGCGCTGGTCCGGCATCACCTGGATCAGCTCGTGCGAGATGCGACCGAGGCAGTAGTGCTTCTTCACGGTGCCGGTGCCGTCCGGGTTCACGGTGATCTCGGGCAGGTGGCCGTAGTGGTACGGGTTCGCCTTCGTCTCGTCGCCGAACGTGTTCTTGCTGAACGCCTTGAACTGCGCATCGGTCGCGGCCTTGGTCGCATCCGGCTCGTATTCCTCGCTCGACAGGTGCGTGCCCCACGGCGACAGGCTCGCGCCGCAGGTGATCCACAGGCCGTGCGCCTTCGACGTGTCGACGTTGTGATATTTCACGACCTTCAGCGCGCCGGTGGCCGGATCCTGGTCGAGCGTGAGCACGGCGATCGGCGACGGCAACTGGCCGTACTGCGACGCGCTGGCCTGGTCGCGCGTCGTATATTCGAACTGCACGACCGCGAACACCGTGTTGCCCTTCACGCCGGGCACGTTCGCGTTCTTCAGCGTCAGCAGCGAGCTGCCGTCCGGGCAGTCGGAATAGAACTGGCGCTCCTTGCCGGCCACCGAGCGATCGATGATCGGCTGGTTGTTGATGTCGTAGTAGCCGCCTGCGAGCGTCGTGCCGCCGTTGCCGTCCGGCACCATGTCGCCCGTCACGAAGAACGGCCGGTACGCGAGCTTGAAGTTGCGCGACGAGCCGTCCGAGAACGACACCGACAGCGTCGAGCCGACCGTCGTCGTGGCCATCGCGGCCGCGTTGTCGAGCGTCGGCGCGGCCATCGTCGAGAATGCCGCCGACGTATAGGCGGCGGCGACCGGGGCCGGCGTCGACGCGGGATCGTCGTCGCCGCCGCACCCCGTCAGCAGGGCCGGCAGCGCGAGGCCGGAAAGGGGGAGCATCGGTGCGCCGGCGAGGATCTTCAGGGCCTGACGACGGGAAGCATTGGGCAACGCGGGCATGTGGAGTCCAGTTTCGGTTGTTGGAAGAGTGGCGTTCGCGAAGCAGGCGAGCGGCAAGCTTCGCGAAGGCAAGTTGAAATCTGGACCGAAGTGTAGGGACGCTAGATGAAAGTTTTTTGAATTGAAAACGTAATGATGCGTCGGGCATCCGTCAGGCATGCTGCGGGATGCCCATCGGATGCCTGCTCGCGCTCAATCGCGCTCGGGCGTGGCCGAGATGCGGTGGATCGACAGGTCGGCGCCGTCGAATTCGGCTTCGCGATCGAGACGCAGGCCCACGGTCGCCTTCAGCGCGCCGTAGACGAGCGTGCCGCCCGCGGTGGCGAGCGCGATGCCGCCGAGCGTGCCGACGAGCTGCGACAGGAACGACACGCCGCCGAGACCGCCGAGCGCCGGCAGCCCGAACACGCCTGCCGCGAGGCCGCCGAGCGCGCCGCACATCCCGTGCAGTGGCCAGACACCGAGCACGTCGTCGATGCGCCAGCGGTTCTGCACGCAGGTGAACATCGCGACGAACAGCGCACCGGCCGCGGCGCCCGTGACGAGCGCGCCGATCGGATGCATCACGTCGGAGCCCGCGCATACCGCGACGAGGCCCGCGAGCGGCCCGTTGTAGGTGAAGCCCGGGTCGTTGCGGCCGGCCATCCACGCCGCGAGCGTGCCGCCGACCATCGCCATCAGCGAGTTCACCGCGACGAGGCCGCTGATCTTGTCGAGCGTCTGCGCGCTCATCACGTTGAAGCCGAACCAGCCGACCGCGAGCACCCAGGCGCCGAGCGCGAGGAACGGGATGTTCGACGGCGGGTGCGCGGCGATCCGGCCGTCCTTCGCATAGCGGCCGTGGCGCGCGCCGAGCAGCAGCACGGCCGGCAGCGCGACCCAGCCGCCGAACGCATGCACGACGACCGAGCCCGCGAAGTCGTGGAACGGCGCACCGAACGCACGCGTGAGCCAGGCCTGCACGCCGAAACGCTCGTTCCAGGCGATCCCTTCGAAGAACGGATAGATGAAGCCGACGATGATCAGCGTCGCGACGAGTTGCGGGTTGAACTTCGCGCGCTCGGCGATGCCGCCGGACACGATCGCCGGGATCGCCGCCGCGAACGTCAGCAGGAAGAAGAAGCGCACGAGCGCGTAGCCGTTGTGCTGCGACAGCGTGCCGATGTCGTCGAAGAATTCGACGCCGTACGCGATCGTGTAGCCGATGAAGAAATACGCGAGCGTCGACACCGAGAAGTCGACCAGGATCTTCACGAGCGCGTTGACCTGGTTCTTCTTGCGGACCGTGCCGAGTTCGAGAAATGCGAAGCCCGCGTGCATCGCGAGCACCATGACGGCGCCGATCAACAGGAACAGTGTGTCGACGCCGGATTTCAGACCATCCATGCCCTGGCTTCCTTGCGCAAAAAACGGGCAAGGAACGCAAGTATCGAGCCAATGTGGTGAACGGCTGCGTGGAACTGGTGCCCGGATACCGCGCGGTGCGGCATTCCGGTGAATCGTGCACGGGATGAGGGCGCGGCGGACGCCGGCGCGAGGCCATACCCGATGCACGCGTGTGGTGCGACGCGTGCCGAATCGGTGCGTACGACGAATGAAGCGGTGCGCGGCGCGGCGTGATCGTGCACCGATCTGGCGCGTCAGTGGCGCGCGAACAGCGCGGGCGGACGGCGCAGCCGCAGCGCGCACGCCGACCAGTAGGCGGCGACGGTCGCCAGCCCGAGCGCGGCGAACGCGAGCGCCGCGAAGCCCGCGACGGACTGGCCGTCGCCGTCTGCGCCGAGGATGCCTTGCGCGACGATCAGCGCGGCCGTCCAGAAGCCGATCACGGCTTGCGTGAGCAGGCGCGCGCAGGCGATGCGGCGCGGACGCCCGGATTCGGCGAGGCGGCGCGCCGACGGCGCGCGCAGACACATGAACAGGGTGCCGGCGAGCAGCGCGGCCAGGGCGATGAGCCAGTCGACGAGGAAAGCCATGACGAGGAAAAAGGAGGCACGGACGAAGCGAATTGAAGCGTGCCCACTTTAGAGGCGTGGCGCCCGCGATTGAATCAGACGAATCCGAAATTGAAAGGGATTTTTAATCGCGGGTCGTCATTGGGCCTGTTCCACAGGCGGTATCATCGACACCGGTCCAACCACGAGGTCGTGCAATGCGCGGCCGGAGATTGCTGATGAACATGAAGACATCGCGGGCGCGTCGCGTGCCCGGGTCCGTGCTGGCGGCCGTGGCCGCCGGCGCGCTGCTGTTGCTCGCGGGTTGCGAGAAGTCCGGCACGCCGGCCGCGCAACCCGATACGGCCGCGAGCGCGGCTGCCGATGCGGCGAACAATGCGGCCAAGGCGCTCGACCAGGTGGCGAGCACCGTCAATCAACAGATCAACGCGGCGAAGGCGGGTATCGCATCCGCGGCGTCGGCCGTGCCGCCGTTGTCCGCGAGCGGCCTCGCGTCGGCCGCGCAGGCGCAGATCGACGCGGCGGCGTCCGCCGTCGTCGCGCATGCGGCTTCCGAAGCGGGCGCGAAGATCGCCGAAGCCGGCAAGAAACTCCAGCAGTGGAGCCAGCAGAATGCCGCGGGGGCGAAACCCGCGAGCGGCGAATGACGCAGGCTTGCACGATCCGCAAAATGTAATTATGATGGTTACACATGTCGCCGGTCGCGGGTCGGGCCGGCGTCGCCGAGTGAGTCAGGGATGAATACCAGCAGCCGGTTCGCGTTTGCCGTTCACGTGCTCGCCTTGCTGTCGATGCAGGAAGGCGTGCCGTTGTCGTCCGACATCATTGCGGGCAGCGTGAATACGAATCCGGCGCTGATTCGCCGGTTGCTGTCGATGCTGGCGGCAGCCGGGCTGACGACGTCGCAGCTCGGGGCGGGCGGCGGTGCGCTGCTCGCGCGCGAGCCGGGCGAGATCACGCTGCTCGACGTGTATCGCGCGGTCGACGATGCGCAACTGTTCGCGCTGCACCGCGAGGCGCCGAATCCGGCGTGTCTCGTCGGGCGGCACATCCAGGGCGTGCTGACCGGCTATATCGGCGACGCGCAGCGCGCGATGGAGGCTTCGCTCGCCACGCGCACGTTGGTCGACGTGACGGCCGACATGCTGGATCTGGAACAGCGCACGCAACGAGCGGCGCGCGCCGGCGGGTAACCGGCGGCGGGTGACCGGCAGCGGGCGACCAGCAACGGGCAACTCGCGGCGGACAACCGACGACGGGTGCCCGGCGGCGGGCAGGGCAGGAAGCCGGGCGGCGCGTATGCACGCGACGATCGGCGCAACGGGGGCTTCGCCCCGTTTTTTTCGGTCTTATATGTAATTAACTGTGTTACATATTTCTATTTCTGGAGAATCGATATGACGCAACGTTCGTTGAATATCGCGCTGTTCGGCGCCACCGGGATGATCGGCTCGCGCATCGCGGCGGAAGCCGTGCGGCGCGGCCACCGCGTCACGGCGCTGTCGCGCCATCCGGGCGCATCCGGCGACGGCATCACCGCGAAGGCGGCCGACCTGTTCGACGCCGCCAGCATCGCGGCCGCGCTGCCGGGCCATGACGTCGTCGCAAGCGCGTACGGCCCGAAGCAGGAAGATGCGGCGCAGGTCGTCGCGGTCGCGAAGGCGCTGGTCGCCGGCGCGCGTCAGGCCGGGTTGAAGCGGCTCGTCGTGGTGGGCGGCGCCGGTTCGCTCGAAGTCGCGCCGGGCAAGCAACTCGTCGACACCGAAGGTTTCCCGGACGCGTACAAGCCGCAGGCGCTCGCGCACCGCGACGCGCTCGGCTACCTGAAGACGGTCGCCGATCTCGACTGGACCTTCTTCGCACCGGCCGCGCTGATCGCGCCGGGCGAGCGCACGGGCACGTTCCGCACCGGCATCGGCAAGCTGATCGTGGACGCGCAAGGCAACAGCAAGATCTCGGCGGAAGATTACGCGGTCGCGTTCGTCGACGCGCTCGAGCAGGACAGCTTCGTGCGCGAGATCGCGACGGTCGCGTATTGAGCGGCGTGACGGCCGGCGGCGGGTAAGCGCCGGCCCGGGCGCGACGTGCAGGCGGCGACGCGCAGCCATGTCAGGCGATTCCGCCCTCGCGGGCGGCGTCGCCTGTTTCATTTGGCGCGGCGCGCGCGGCGAAAGCGTCGCGTGCATGACAGATCGGTATTTACACCGGTCGACGCGACGAGGCAGTTTTCATATTGTTCCCCGTTGGGCAGGATGAATAGAATAAATTTCTATCGACGAGGGAATGGAGAAATGGACGCCATCGATCGCAAGCTGCTGGAGCTGCTGCAGGCGGATGCCACGCTGCCGATCGCCGAGCTCGCGCAGCGCGTGAACCTGTCGCAGACGCCGTGCTGGAAGCGCGTGCAGCGGCTGAAGGAAACCGGCGCGATTCGCGCGCAGGTCGCGCTGTGCGATCCGCGCAAGCTCGGGGTCGGCACGACCGTGTTCGTCGAGATCCGCACGAACCAGCACACCGAGGAATGGGCGCAGCGTTTCACGCAGGCGGTGCGCGACATGCCGGAAGTGGTCGAGGTCTACCGGATGAGCGGCGAGA
Source organism: Burkholderia sp. MSMB1835 (assembly GCF_001526365.1). NCBI lineage: Bacteria > Pseudomonadati > Pseudomonadota > Betaproteobacteria > Burkholderiales > Burkholderiaceae > Burkholderia > Burkholderia sp. MSMB1835. Next base: position 107,406 of record NZ_LOYP01000054.1, on the reverse strand, counting down.
CCGATTATCTGCTGCGCGTCGTCGTGGCGGGGATCGACGACTACGATCGCGTCTACAAGCAACTGATCCGCACGGTGCCGCTGTTCGACGTCAGTTCGTCGTTCGCGATGGAGCAGATCAAGTATTCGACCGCGCTGCCCGTGCGCGATCTGGCCGAGCCCGCCTGACGGGCACGCCGTCGCGCCGGCCACGCGGTGTCAGCGGCCGCGCGCGAGTGCGCGTGCGCGCTCGTCGGCCAGTGCGTCGCGGCGCACGAAATCCGCGACGAACGGGCTGGCCGGATGATGGTGCAGCGCGTACGGCGTATCCCATTGCGCGAGCCGGCCGTCGTTCATTACGCCGATCCGGTCGGCGATCGCGAACGCTTCCGCCTGATTGTGCGTGACGAGGATCGCGGTGTGGCCCGTGTGCTTCAGGATGTCGCGCAGCTCGAACGCGAGCCGCTCGCGCGTATCGACGTCGAGATTCGAGAACGGTTCGTCGAGCAGCAGCAATTCCGGCGACGGCGCGAGTGCGCGCGCGAGGGCGACGCGCTGCTGCTGGCCGCCCGACAGTTCGTGCGGATACGCGTCGCCGGAATCGGCGAGGCCGACGAGCTCGAGCATCTGCGCGACGCGCAGGCGCCGTTCGGCCTTCGGCCTGCGCCGCAGGCCGAACGCGACGTTGTCGGCCGCGCTCAGGTGCGGGAACAGCGCGTAATCCTGGAACATCATGCCGATGCGCCGCCGCTCGGGCGGCACGTCGAGCGACGGCGCCGCGACCGGCGTGCCGTCGAGCACGATGCGCCCCATGCGCACGGGTTCGAAGCCGGCGATCGCGCGCAGCACGGTGGTCTTGCCGCAGCCGGACGCGCCGAGCAGGCAGCCGATGTCGCCGCGCGGCAGCGCGAGGCTCAGGCCGTCGACCACGGTGCGGCGGCCGTGCGGCGTGTCGTAGGCGACGCAGAGGTCGTCGAGTTCGAGCAGGTTCACGGTGTCAGGCTCCGATCTTGTGGCGGGTGCGTGCGAGCAGGATCACGGGCACGAGCCCGGCCAGCACGATCGCGAGCGCGGCGACCGCGCCTTCTTCATAGGTGCCGCGCGCGGCTTCCGCATACAGCCACGTCGCGAGCGTGTCGAAGTTCAGCGGGCGCAGCAGCAGCGTGGCCGGCAGCTCCTTCATCGCGTCGACGAACACCAGCAGCGCGCTCGTCGTGAGCGCGGGCCGCAACAGCGGCAGATGGACGCGGCGCAACGTGCCGCCGGCCGTCTCGCCGAGCGAGCGCGCGGCGTGTTCGAGCGACGGCGGAATGCGTGCGAGGCCGGCCTCGATACCGCCGGCCGGGATCGCGAGGAAGCGCACGGTATACGCGATCACGAGCGCGGTCGCGGAGCCCATCAGCAGCAGTCCGTCGCGGCCGAGCGCCACGCCGAACAGCCGGTCGGCCGCCGCGAACGGAATCAGCAGGCCGATCGCGAGCACGGTGCCCGGCACCGCGTAGCCGAGGCTCGCGATCCGCGTGCACAGGCGGGCAGGCCCCGCGCGCGCGCTGTCGCGCTGCGCGCGCGCGGCCCACGCGACGACGAGCCCGCACGCGAGCGTCGCGGCGGTGGCGGCGGTCGCGATCGTCAGCGTATTCGCGAGCCCCGTCATCAGTTGCGCGGATACGCCGCCGACGAGGTGCAGCCGCTTGCCGGTCTCGGCCGCGAGATAGGCGGCCGGTGCGCCGAAGCCGAGCAGGACGGGCAGCCAGCCGAGCGCCGCGGCGCCCAGCGCGGCCGCGCCGGCCAGGCGGCGCGGCGCGATCGGCCGCATGCGCCGGCCGTGCGCGTAGCGCTGACGGCGGCGCCCGTAGCGTTCGAGCGCGATCATGCCGACGACGATCGCGAGCATCGCAAGCGCGATCTGCGCGGCGCCGGCGAGATCGGAGCGCGTGATCCACGTCGTATAGACGGACACGGTCAGCGTCTGCACGCCGAGAAATTCCGACGCGCCGATATCGTTCAGCGTTTCGAGCAGCGCGAGGCTCATGCCGACCGCGATCGCCGGCCGGGCAAGCGGCACGACGACGCGCCAGAACGTCGCGACGCGGCCGGCGCCGAGCGTGCGCGCGGCCTCGAGCAGGCTCGCGGACTGCGTGACGAACATCGCGCGCGTGCTCAGATAGACGTACGGATACAGCACGAAGCCCAGCACGAAGATCGCGCCGGGCAGCGAGCGCAGGTCGGGCAGGCGGAACTGGCGCGGACTGTCGAAGCCGAGCAGCCAGCGGATCGCGCCCTGCACGGGGCCGATCGGATGCAGCAGGTCGAGATACGCGAACGCGACGATGTAGGTAGGCACCGCGAGCGGCAGCAGCAGCGCCCAGGTCAGGATCCGGCGGCCGGGAAAATCGTAGGCGGTGACGAGCCATGCGCAGCCGGTGCCGACGATCGACACGATCCCGCCGACGCCCGCGAGCAGCAGCAGCGTATTGACGAGCGCCTGCGGCAGCACGAATTCGGCGAGATGCGCCCAGTGCGCGAGATCGGCGTCGAACGCGGCGGCCACGAGCACCGCGAGCGGCGCCGCTACCGCCGCGGCGATCGCAACGGCAGCGCCCAGCCAGACGCTGCCCGCACGCAACCGAAAGGGCTGGCGGCGCGCGCGGGCCAAAGGTGCATCAGTTGTCAAAGCCGACCTTGTCGACGAGCTGGCTGGCCGCCTTGCGATGCTTCGCGATGTCGGCGAGCGGCAGCGGGTCGACCTTCAGCGGGCCGAAGCTTGCGATCACCGGATCGAGCTTCACGTTCGCGCGCACCGGGTATTCGTAGTTCGCCTGCGCATACAGCGCCTGCGCTTCCGGCGATACCAGATACTCGAGCAGCTTCACCGCGTTGGCCTTGTGCGGCGCATGCTTCGCGACCGTCGCGCCGCTGATGTTCACGTGCGTGCCGTCGCTCTTCGCGTTCGCGAACGTCGGGCGCACGACCTTGATCGCATCGCCCCATTTGCGGGCATCGGTGCCGGCTTCCGCGTTCTTCATGTGGCCGACGTAGTATGCGTTCGCGAGACCGACGTCGCAGATGCCGCCGAGAATGTCGCGCGCGACGTCGCGGTCGCCGCCCGTCGCCTTGCGCGCGAGGTTCGCCTTCACGCCGCGCAGCCACTTCTCGGTCGCGGCTTCGCCGTCGTGCGCGATCATCGCGGCGACGAGCGCCGTGTTGTACGGATGCTGGCCCGAGCGGATGCAGACCTTGCCCTTCCATTTCGGATCGGCGAGATCCTCGTAGCGGAACGCATCGACCTTCAGGTCCTTTTCGACGTACAACACGCGGTCGCGCAGCGACAGCGCGTACCAGTCGCCATTCGCGCCGCGCAGGTTCGCGGGAATCGCGTCGTCGAGCGCCTTCGAGCGCACCGGTTGCGTGACGCCGCCGTCGACGAGGTCGAGCAGGTTGCCGACGTCGACCGTCATCAGCACGTCGGCCGGCGACTGCGCGCCTTCGGCCTTCACGCGCTCGAGCAGGCCGTCCTTCACGAATACGGTGTTGACCTTGACGCCGCTCTGCTTCGTGAACGCGTCGATCAGCGGCTGGATCAGCTTCGGTTCGCGGGTGGTGTACAGACTGACTTCCTCGGCTGCCTGGGCAAGCGGCGCGAAGGCGGCCGCAGCCAGGGCGAGAGCGCCGGCGAGCGGCAGCAGGCAGGTGCGCGGATTCGACATGGAGAACTCCGGTGGGGCAGGTGGACGAGGAAGCGTTCCGGCGCGCGCCTGCCGCCCGAGCGACCCGGAACATTACAAAACGAAAGATTTGCGATTCTAGATCGAAATGGGAATGATTATCAAATGAAAGCTTTCGAAAGCCGTCGGGAAGACGCCGGGCGGAGAGCGCGACGGCACGGTGCGGCGCGGATACAAGCGCGTAGAATGCCGGCTTCAACGAATTCGACGGAGCCGCCCCGACCATGAACGATCAGCGCAAGAAGAACCCTGTCCGCAACGTGAGCATCCTGATCGTCGTGGCCGTGCTGCTCGTGATCGGGACGATCCTGTACAACGCGATCTCGCAGAAGCACGCGTACGACGAGGCCCATCCGGCCGAGGCCGCGAGCGCGAGCGCCGCGTCGCATTGACGCGTCGTGCCCGTGCGTGATCGCCGCGCGGCCCGGGACGGGGCCGCAGCGATGCGCAGGTACGGGAACGGGAGAGCGGGACTGCGGTGGGCGGTACGATGCGTCGTGTGACGCCGTGGGATCCGAGAGAGACGCGGGCGCCGGAGCCGGCGCACCGCATGGAGAGTCAGCCGTGCGTCAACGTGACGCAGGGGCGAATTTCGGGCGGATCTGGGCATAGAACACGGCCGCGAGCAGCGCGAGCCATGCCGCGCCGACATACAGCGCGACGCGCGTATCGTCGAACCAGCCGAGCATCACGATCACGAAACCCATGAAGGCGATCGTCAGCGCCGGCGCCACGGGCCACATCGGCACCTTGAACTTCAGCGCCGCGACTTCCGCGCGCGACAGGCGCCGGCGCATCGCGACCTGCGACAGCAGGATCATCAGCCAGACCCACACGGTCGCGAACGTCGCGATCGCGGCGACCACCAGGAACACGTCCTTCGGTATCAGATAGTTGAGCAGCACGCCGACCAGCAGCGCGGCGGCCATCACGAGCACCGTGACCCACGGCACGCCGTGGCGCGACGTCGTCATCAGCACGCGCGGCGCCTGACCCTGCCGCGCCATCCCGAACATCATCCGGCCCGCGCCGAAGATGTCGCTGTTGATCGCCGAGATCGCCGCGCTGATCACGACGAGGTTCAGGATCGTCGCGGCGGATTTCACGCCGAGCGCCGAGAAGATCTGCACGAACGGGCTGCCGTCGCTGCCGACGCCGGTCCACGGTCCGATCGACATCAGCACCACCATCGTCAGCACGTAGAACAGCAGGATGCGCGCAGGCACCGCGTTGATCGCGCGCGGAATCACGCGCTCCGGGTCCTTCGCCTCGCCGGCGCTCATCCCGATCACCTCGATCCCGCCGTACGCGAAGATCACGACCGACAGCGACGCGATCAGCCCGCCGATTCCGTTCGGCAGGAAGCCGCCGTGGTTCCACAGGTTCGCGAACGTCGGCGCGTCGGCCGAATGACCGAAGTGCATGCCGGTCAGCAGGATCGCGACGCCGCCGCCGATCATCGCGACGATCGCGCCGACCTTGATGATCGACAGCCAGAATTCGAGCTCGCCGAACACCTTTACGTGGCACAGGTTCAGCCCGCAGATGATCGCGACGACGCCGAGCACCCAGATCCATTGCGGGACATCCGGAAACCAGAAGCCCATGTAGATGCCGAACGCGGTGATGTCGGCAATCGCGACGATCACCATTTCGAGCGTGTAGGTCCAGCCGGTGACGAAGCCTGCGAACGGGCCGAGGTTCTCGGTCGCGTAGTGGCCGAACGAGCCCGCGACGGGGTCGCGCACGGCCATCTCGCCGAGCGCGCGCATCACCATGTAGACGGCCGCGCCGCCCAGCAGGTACGCGAGGATCACCGCCGGGCCCGCGAGCTGAATCGCGGACGCCGACCCGTAGAACAGGCCCGTGCCGATCGCCGAGCCCAGCGCGAGAAAGCGGATGTGCCGCGCGCTCAGGTGGCGCTGCAAGTTTTTCATCGAGTCTCCGATATCGTTTTATGCGACGAACCGGGCGAGCGCGGCCGGTCCGATTGGCTCAAGTTGTCTATACAACTTGAATGTGAACGAATGATAACAAGCCGGGCCTGGTGACCGGAATCGGGTATTCCCTGACTGGCGCGGCGAGCGGAACGGCGCATGGAACACTCGCGCGCCCGCAGGTGCGGGCCGTGTGAGCGGGTGGGGCATGCTTCGGGGCAACCGTCAAGCCGGCGCGCGCCGGCGGCCCGGTCGCGACGTGCGCGGGCCGACCTGCCGGCGCGGACATGCGCGGTCAGGCGGGCAGGCGGATCACGCTCGCATCCTTGCGGATCAGCAGCGACGACGCGAGCATCTGCTTGCACTGGTGCGCGAGCACCTTCAGGTCGTGCGTGAGCTCGGCGCCGACCGCGTCGGATTTCTCCGCGGACACGACCATCGCATCGAGATCGCGCGTGATCTGCTTCGACGTTTCGAGCTGGTCGGCAGGCGGCGGCTCGCCGGCTTCGGCCTTTTCGAGATTCTCGAGCACGGCGGCGAGGCCGCGCTGCAGCGCGTCGTCGTGGACGAGGCCGCCATCGGCCGCGCATGCGCTGCGAATCAGCGGCGCGGCAGCGGTGATCTGCGCGCCGAGCACGTGCGTCTGCACGAGCAGGTCGTTCAGTTCGGGCACGAAGCGCTGGTGCGCCTTCGGCTCGATCATCATCCGCTGGAACGCCTGCCCGAGGTTCGCGAACGCGATGTGCACGTCCTTGCGGGCGAGGCGGTAGCGGTAGTCGTCGTCGAGCGGGCTGACCGGCGTTTCGATCGCCGCGGCGACGACGGGTACGACGGCCGCGCCGTCGGCGGTCGGCACCGGCGGCGGCGACATGCCGCGCCCGGCGCGCCACACGGCCTCGAAATACTTGCGGGTGGACGTCAGCATGTCGGTGACGAGCTTGCCCATCAGCCGGTATTCCCAGTACGGGAACAGCCGGCTCGCGGCGATCGCGATCATGCAGCCGACCACCGTGTCGATCGCGCGCTCGCCGATGATCCGCATGCTGCCCGGCGCGAGCAAGTGAAACATCAGCAGCACGTACGACGACGTGAACACGACGCTCGCCGCATAGTTGAACAGCAGCAGGCTGTAGCTCATCACCATCGACCCGAACATGATCGCGATCAGCAGGTGCGGCTCCTTCACCGTATAGATCAGCGCGATGCTCGCCGCGCAGCCGATCAGCGTGCCGATGATCCGCTGCGCGTTGCGCTGCTTGGTCAGCGAGTAGCCGGGCTTCAGGATGATGATGGTGGTCATCACGATCCAGTACGCGTTCGTGAGCGGCAGCAGCCGGCCGATCCAGAAGCCGACCGCCACGGCGATCGTCACGCGCAGTGCATGGCGGAAGCTCGGCGAACGCATGTTCAGGTTCGAGAAGATCAGCAGCGGCGACATGCGGCGGCGCTGCAGGAAACGCGTGAGCGCCTTGTCGATCTTCAGTTCGGTTTGCTGCGGATCGGCGTGGCCCGACAGGTTGCGGCGCATCCGGTCGATCAGGCGCGTCGCGCTCCAGATGCGCCGGAACGTCGCGAGCACGGCCGCATACGCTTCCGCGTGGGTGGCCGCGAAGTTCTTCTTGCGCATCAGCTCGATCTCGTACTCGATCGCGCGCAGCTCGGCCTTCACGCTGATGCGCGAATGCGGCGCGCGGTTCTCGAGCACCGCGAGGCCGATTTCCTCGAGATCGGCCGCGGCCTTGCGGATCAGGTCGCGGTAGAAAATGATGAGATCCGAGCCGCCGAACGTGTTGCGCACGAGCGGGTAATCGGTATGCGCGCCGACGAACAGCTCGTGCAGGTCGACGCTGTTGATGAACAGGTTGTACATCGTCGTGCGGCCGGGATCGAGCTTGCCGCGCCGCAGCTTCGGCAGGTTGCGCAGCACGATGTCGCGCGCGGTTTCCTGCGTTTCGACCGCGGTGATCTGCCGGGCGACGAGATTGCGATAGCACTCGTCGAGATCGGCGTCGAGATCGTAGAACTGCGCGCGCGCGAGCAGGTAGTCGGCACAGGCGAACAGGCTTTCGGCCAGCGCCTGCTGCTCGATCCGGCGGGCCTGCCATTGCGACACGAGCGTGGCCCAGTACGTGTACCAGAGGCCGCCCGCGAGAATCCAGCCCGCGTTGACGAACGCCTGCAGCGGCGTGAATTTTTCCTCGAGCGTCATCACCATCATGAACAGCGTCGCGAAGCTGATCTGCGGCCAGCGATTGCCGTAGACGACGATCAGCGACAGCACGAACGTGAGCGGCACGATCGTGAGCCACAGCGCGAAGATGTTCGGTGTCGCGAGGCCGGTGGCGAGCGCGGCCAGGAAGCCGATCACGCTGCACGCGAGCATTTCGTTGTGCTTGTACTTGAGCGGGCCCGGCATGTCGACGACGCAGGCGCCGAGCGCGCCGGTCGAGATCGTGAAGCCGAGCTCCCGGTTGTGAAACACGATCAGGCACAACACGGCCGGCAGCGACACGCCGACCGCGATCCGCAGGCCGCCGAAAAAGTACTGGCTGTAGAAAAACTTTCTGATTTCGACCGAATAGCGCATCGATGGGCTGAATGGCAGACGAAGACGCCCGGGGGCGGCGTATTGACTGGCGACGAGTCTATCGTATTTCGCGGTTCGCAAAAGCTGGCTTTCCGGCCGAGGTTCGCGGCGGCGGCCCATTTGCTATCCTTGGTGATCCTGTTCGCCCGATCCCGCCGGTGCGAGGTTCAGACGCCCGCTTCATGCTCCATCTTTTCTATTCGAACCGTCACGAAACGCTGGCCGACGCGCTGCTCGAGGATCTGGCCGCGTTCCCGGCCCGCAACGGCCCGTGGGCGCCGCAACAGGTCATCGTGCCGAGCGCCGCGCTGCGCCGCCGCCTCGAGCTCGACATCGCCGCGCGCAACGGCGTGTGCGCGAACGTCGAGTTCACGTATCTCGCGCAGTGGCTGTGGGCGCAGATCGGCCGCGTGCTGACGGTGCCCGCGCGCTCGCCGTTCGCGCCCGACCGGCTCGTGTGGCGCTGCTACCGGCTGTTCGCGCAGGCGGCCGACGGTGCGCCGTGGCGCGCGTCGCCGCGGCTGGCCGCGTATCTGTCGGCGTCCGACGATGCGATGCGCTACGAACTGGCTCATCGCGTCGCGGCCGTGCTCGATCACTACCTGACCTATCGCCCCGAGTGGCTGGCCGCGTGGCAGGCCGGCGAATCGGTGCTCGCCGGCGACGGCGCGCCGCGCGGGATCAGCGACGCCGCGCGCGACGACGAGCGCTGGCAGGCCGCGCTGTGGCGCGCGCTGCTCGCCGAGCTGAGCGACAGCGGCACGCCGCCGGCGCACCGCTTTCTCGTCGAAGCGCGCCATCTCGATGCCGATGCGCTCGCGCGCGCCGACTGGCCCGAATCGGTCAGCGTGTTCGCGCTGCCGACGATGCCGCCGCTGCACGTCGCGCTGTTGCGCGAACTGTCGCGCTGGATCGACGTGCGCGTCTACGCGCTGAATCCGTGCCGCGAATTCTGGTTCGACATCGTGACCGCCGCGCACGCCGAGGCGCTCGATGCGGCCGGGCGGCGCGACTTCCAGGAGGTCGGCCATCCGCTGCTCGCCGAATGGGGCAGGCAGACGCAGGCGCAATTGCACATGCTGCATGAGCTGACCGAAGGCGCCGCGGCAGGCGATGCGTCGCGTTTCGTCGAGAATTCCGCGCCCACCTGGCTCGCGCGCGTGCAGAACGCGATCCTCGAACTGCAACCGGAGGCCGAAATCGGCGACACGCCGGTCGAGCGCGGGATCGAGGTGCACGTGTGCCACAGCCTCGCGCGCCAGCTCGAGGTGCTGCACGACCGGCTGCTCGCATGGTTCGACGCCGATGCGAGCCTGCAGCCGTCCGACGTGCTCGTCGCGGTGGCCGATCTCGCCGCGGCCGGGCCGTTGATCGACGCGGTGTTCGGCACGGCGGGCGCCGGCGGTGCGCGGGTGCCTTACCGGATCACCGGCCTGCCGCCGTCGCAGGCGAATCCGGTCGCGCGCGTGCTGCTCGACTGGCTCGCGTTGCCGGAGCGGCAGGTCGGCGCGCCGGAGCTGGTCGAATGGCTGCGCGTGGATGCGGTGGCCGCGCGCTACGACATCGACGCGGCCGCGCTCGAAACGGTGCAGACCTGGCTCGCGGCCGCCGGCGCGCGGCGCGGGCTGTCGCCGCTCGCAAGCGACGACGCGGCCGTGCCCGCGCCGCGCCATACGTTCTCCGATGCGCTCGCGCGGCTCTTTCTCGGCTATGCGATGCCCGACGGGGCGGTGCCGATCGGGGCGTGGCTGCCGATCGAGGCGGCCACCGGCAGCGAGGCCGAACTGCTCGGCCGGCTCGCCCGGTTTACCGACGATCTCGACGGCTTCGCGCGGCGGCTCGCGGAGTCGCACACGCCGCGCGGCTGGAGCGAACTGTTCGCGGACACGCTCGCGCGCTTCTTCGATTCGGGCGCTGCGTACGCGGACGCGCTGGCCGGCGTGCGCGACGCGCTCGACGCGATGCTGGCCGCGATGACGGAGGGCGCGCCCGACGAGGCGTTGCCGGCGGCCGTCGTCCGCGCGGGGCTCGCCGCGGCGCTCGACGATCCGGCCCGCGGCGGCGTGCCGTGGGGCGGCGTCACGTTCTCGTCGCTGACGAGCTTGCGCGGGCTGCCGTATCGCGTCGTCTGCCTGCTCGGGATGGACGACGGCGTGCTGCCGAGCCTCGCGCGCGCGGACGAGTTCGACCTGATGGCCGTGCTGCCGAAGCTGGGCGACCGGCAGCGCCGCGACGACGAGCGCAATCTGTTTCTCGACCTGTTGCTCGCCGCACGCGACCGGTTGCTGATCGCCTATACGGGCCGCAGCATTCGCGACAACGCGCCGTTGCCACCGGCGGCGCTGGTCGACGAACTGCTCGACCATCTCGCGGACGTCACGGCCGGGCCCGGCGCCGCACCGGACGCGGTCGATGCCGCGCGCCGCGCGTTCATCGTCGAGCATCCGCTGCAACCGTTCGCGGCCGCGTATTTCCAGCCGGGCAGCGGCCTCGTTTCGTATGACGCCGAGCGGGCGACGCTCGCGTCGCTGCTGGCCGCCGAGGCGTCGCGCGACGGGCCGCGCGAGCAGCCGTTCTTCGCGCAGCCGCTGCCGGCGGAGCCGGTCGAGCCCGTCGCGTTCGGCGAATTCGAACGTTTCTGGCGCCATCCGGCGCGCGCGTTGCTGCGCGGCCGGCTCGGCATCGTGCTGGCCGACGCGCAGGCCGAACTGCTCGATACCGAGCCGTTCGCGCTGGACTTCGCCGGCAGCGACGCGCTTGCCGAGCGTGTGCTGCCGCTCCTGATCGAAGCGGGCGACGGCGGCGTGCACGATCATGCGCTGCGCATTGCGGACGCGAGCCCCGAACTGCCCGGCGGCGCGACGGGCGCGGTGTGGCGCGATCAAGCGCTCGGTTCGATGACCCAGCTTGCGTCGAACGTGCGCCGTGCGCTGGCCGACGGCATCGAGCGGCGGCCGTTCTCGCTCACCGTCGTGCCGACGTGGCCCGATACCGAGCAGGCGCTGTTCGGCGCCGACGACGCGATGCTGGCGGCCGACGCGGTGAGCGCGCCGCTCGAATTGCACGGCACGCTGAATCGGCTGACGCCGGCCGGGCAGGTCATCTATCGCTATGCGCGGCCGAGTGCGCGCGATTACCTGTCCGCGTGGCTCGCGCATCTCGTCTACTGTGCGATCGAGCCCGGCGGCCCGCGCCGCACGCTGTGGTTCGGCAGCGGCGGTGCGTTCGAGCTGACGCCCGTCGCGGCGCCGCTCGAACGGCTCGCGCCGCTGGCCGCGCTGTTTCGCGCGGGTCGGCGCATGCCGCTGCGGTTTTTCCCGCGCAGTGCGTGGGCGCGGGTGTCCGACGGCGAGGCCAAGGCCGCGAGCGTGTGGATCAACGAGCGGGTGGCGAGCGAAGCCGACGATCCGGCCATCGCGATCGCATGGCGCGGCGCGCATCCGTCGCTCGACGAGCCGTTCGGCACGCTCGCGCGGCTCGTGTTCGAGCCGCTCGTCGAGCATCTGAAGGAGGTCGCATGAGCGCCGTGTCGCAGCCGCAGGCGCTCGAACTCGACGTGTTCGCGTGCCCGCTCGACGGCGTCAACCAGATCGAGGCGTCGGCCGGCACCGGCAAGACGTGGAACATCTGCGCGCTGTATGTGCGCCTGCTGCTCGAAAAGGATCTCGGCGCGGACGAAATCCTCGTCGTGACCTTCACGAAAGCGGCGACGGCCGAACTGCACGAGCGGATTCGCAGCCGGCTCGCGCAGCTCGCGCATGCGCTCGACACGGGCGACGACGGCGGCGATCCGTTCATCGCGCGTCTGTGGGAAACCGCGCTCGGCGTCGGCGGCGCGCTCGATCCCGAGACGGCCGCGAAGCGGATCCGGCGCGCGCTGCGCGCGTTCGACCAGGCCGCGATCCATACGATCCACGCGTTCTGCCAGCGCGCGCTGCAGGAAGCGCCGTTCGCGGCCGCGATGCCGTTCGCGTTCGACATGGAGGCCGACGATGCGTCGCTGCGCTTCGAACTCGCCGCGGATTTCTGGCGCACGCGCGTCGAACCGGCGGCCGCGCGCTGGCCGGGTTTCGCGGCGTGGCTCGTCGAATCGGGGGCCGGCCCGGCCGCGCTCGATGCGCAGCTCGCACGCCGGCTGAAGAAGCCGCTGGCCGCGCTGCGCTGGGACGGCGTGACCGAGCCGGACGAATCGGCCGAAGCGGCCGCAGCCGAATGCTTCGCGCGAGCCGCGCGCATGTGGGCGGCCGAGCGCGACGCGATCGATGCGCTGCTGCGCGCCGCGCAGCCCGCGCTCAATCAACGCTCGCACAAGCCCGACGCGCTCGCCGATGCGCTCGCCGCGTGGGCGGTGCATTTCGAGCAGGGCGACGCGACGGCCGCGCTGCCGAAAGCCGCGCTGAAGCTCACGCAAACCGCGCTCGCGAAGGCGACGAAAAAAGGCGGTGCGACGCCCGCACACGCGTTCTTCGAGGTGGCCGACGCGCTCGAAGCGGCCGTGGCGGCGGCCGAGGCCGCGCAGCGCGCGCGCTGGCTCGCGCTGATCGCCGAATGGCTCGACATGGCGCCGCGCGAATTGGCCGAGCGCAAGCGCACGCGGCGCGTCGTGTCGTTCGACGATTTGCTCGCGAACCTGTATCACGCGTTGCACGCGCATCCGTGGCTCGCCGACACGCTGCGCGCGCGCTATCCGGCCGCGCTGATCGACGAGTTCCAGGATACCGATCCGCTGCAGTTCGCGATCTTCGACCGGATCTTCGCGCCGGGCGGTCCGCTGTTCCTCGTCGGCGATCCGAAACAGGCGATCTACAGTTTTCGCGCGGCCGATCTGCATACCTATCTCGCCGCGCGCGCACGGGCGAGCGCGTGCTACACGCTCGCGGTCAATCAGCGCTCGACGCCCGCGATCGTCGATGCGTGCAACCGCTTCTTCATGTCGAATCCGCGCGCCTTCGTGCTCGACGGGCTCGACTATTACGCGGTGCGCGCCGGCACGCGCGTGCGGGCGCCGTTCGTCGACGAAACCGATCCGGGGCCGGCGGGCGATTTCCGGGTATGGGCGCTGCCGGGCGGCGAAGGCACGTTGCTCAAACGCGACGCGCAAGCGCAGGCTGCCCAGGCCTGCGCGGCCGAGATCGCGCGGCTGATGCGCGGCGCACGTGAAGGGCGCGTGCGGCTGGGGGACACGCCGTTGTCGCCGGGCGACATCGCGGTGCTCGTGCAAACGCACCGGCAGGGTAGCCTCGTGAAGCGCGTGCTCGCGACGTGGGGCATCGGCAGCGTCGAGCTGGCGCAGGCGTCGGTGTTCTCGACCGGCGACGCCGAGCAGCTCGAACGCGTGCTCGCGGCGATCGATGCGCCCGGCGACCTGCGACGCCTGCGCGCGGCGCTCGCGTCCGACTGGTTCGGGCTCGACGCCGGCGCGCTGTGGCGCATGGAGCAGGGCGACGGCGATGCGCCATCCGGTGCGTCGGCGGCCGACAGCGCCGATGCGATGAGCTGGGTCGAGCGCTTCTCGCGCTATCGGCTGCTGTGGCGCGAACGCGGTTTCGCGGTGATGTGGCGCACGTTCACGCGCGAGCTGCGGATCGCCGAACGGCTGATGGCCGGTGCGGACGGCGAGCGCCGCGTGACCGACGTCAACCATCTGGCCGAGTTGACGCAAGCGCGGGCATCCGCACAGCCCGGCATCGCGCCGACGCTGCGCTGGCTCGCCGCGCAACGGCTCGACGGCGGCGGCGAGGAAGCGCAACTGCGGCTCGAATCCGATCGCAACCTCGTGCAGATCGTCACGGTGCACAAGTCGAAGGGCCTCGAATACGCGATCGTGTTCTGCCCGTTCCTGAACGACGGCGGGCTGCGCGAGCCGCCGTCGTCCGCGCTGCCCGATGCGCGCGAGTATCACGACGACGCGGGCGATGCAGTGCTGCATTACGGATGCGACGACGAGGCGGCCGCGCATGCGGCGCGGCAGGCGCTGCGCGAGCAGGCCGCGGAACGCGCGCGGCTCGTCTACGTGGCGCTCACGCGCGCGGTGTATCGCTGCTATGTCGTCGCCGGGCCGTACCTGTCGTCGCGCTCGACGCGCGAAGCGCGGCGCAGCGTGCTCAACTGGCTCGTCGCGGGGGCCGGCCATGCGTTCGATGCGTGGCTCGACGAGCCGCCCGACGAGGCCGCGCTCGATGCGGCATGGCGCGCGCTCGCGGGCGGCCCCGTGAGCATCGCGCCGCTGCCCGTGCCTGCGCGCCGCGAGCGTCTCGCGGCCGGGCACGACGCGTCGCAGACGCTCGCGGCGCGCCATGCGACGCGCATACTGCGCGATGCGTGGCGGATGGCGAGCTTCAGTTCTCTGACCGCGTCGATGGCGCGCGAGGAGGCGGGCGTCGCGGCCGTGCCCGACGACGAATTGCGGCCCGATCACGATGCGCTTGCCGCGGTGGCGCCGGATGGCGAACCGATACTGGCCGACACGGTGGCGGCCGCCCCGCCGGACGACGACATCCTCATGTTCCCGCGCGGCGCGGCGGCCGGCGAATGCTTGCACCGCCTGTTCGAGCTCAGCCGGTTCGCGGAGCCCGAATCGTGGCACAAGGCCGCGCTCGGCGCGCTGCACGACCGGCCGGTCGAGGCCGAGCCGGCGCTCGCGGCACGCCTGCCGGCGATGATGGCGCGGCTCGTCGACGACGTCGTGCACACCGAGCTCGTGCCGGGCATGCGGCTCGCCGATCTCGATCCGGCCAAGCGGCTCGACGAAATGGGTTTCCTGTTCCCGGCGCCGTCGCTCGACCTGACGGCGCTGCGCCGGCTGCTGGTCGCGCACGGCTATCCGGACGTTGCACTGGAGGCGGGCACGCTCGCCGGTTTCATCAAGGGTTTCATCGACATGATCGTCGAACACGACGGCCGTTTCTGGATCGTCGACTGGAAGTCGAACCACCTCGGCACGACGCCGGACGCCTATGGCCCGCGCGCGCTCGACGTCGCGATGGCCGATCACGCGTATCACCTGCAGGCGCTGCTTTATACGGTCGCGCTGCATCGCTACCTGCGCGGCCGGCTGCCCGATTACGACTACGACACGCACGTCGCCGGTTACCTGTACCTGTTCGTGCGCGGCGTGCGGCCCGGCTGGCGCAGCGGCGGCGAGCCGGCCGGCGTGCATGCGCGGCGGCCCGCGCGCGCGCTCGTCGACGCGCTCGACCGGATGATGGAAGGGGGCCGCGCATGACCGCGTCCGACGACATGCTCGAATTCACCGGCGGCCTCGTCGCGCGGCTGCCCGAGCCGGCCGATTTCGGCATCGCGCTCGCGGAAGGCTTCGCACGCCGCATCGGCGACCTCGCGCGCCGTGCCGGTGCGCCGGCCGCGGCGGCGCGCTGGGCCGCGCGCGCCGCGTTCGCGACGAGCCGTGCGACCGCCGGCGGCCACGTGTGCGTCGCGCTTGGCGCGCTCGCGCAGCGCTACGAAGCGTCGCTCGACGAGGTGCGCGCGGCGCTGGCCGCGAGCGGCGTGGTCGCGTTCGGCACGCTCGCGCGCGGCGACGAGCGGCCGCTGATCGTCGACCGGCTCGATCATCTGTACCTGTCGCGCTATTTCGATTACGAACGGCGGCTCGCCGATGCGCTCGTCGCGCAGGCCGGTGTCGCCGCGCCGGACGAAGGCCTGTCGCCCGACCGGTTGCGCGACAGTCTCGCCCGTTACTTCGGGCCGGCCACCGGCGAAGTCGACTGGCAGCGCGTGGCGGCGATCGTCGCGCTGACCGGCCGCGTGACGATCGTCAGCGGTGGGCCGGGCACGGGCAAGACGACGACCGTCGTCGGCGTGCTGGCCTGCCTGCTCGATGCGCACCCGGGGCTGCGCATCGCGCTGGCCGCACCGACCGGCAAGGCCGCGCAGCGGATGCAGGAGGCGCTGCACGCGCGCGCCGGCGATCTGCCGCCCGAACTCGCGGCGCGCCTGCCCGACACGTCGTACACGCTGCATCGGCTGCTGGGCGGCGGCGGGGCGGCCGGCTTCCGGCATCATCGCGACAATCCGTTGCCGTACGATCTGATCGTCGTCGACGAGGCGTCGATGATCGACGTCGCGCTCGCCGCGCATCTGCTCGACGCGCTCGCGCCGGGTGCGCGGCTCGTGTTGCTCGGCGACAAGGATCAACTGGCCGCGGTCGAGGCCGGCGCCGTGTTCGCGGAGCTGAGCGCACGGCCGGCGTTCACCGCCGCGGCCCGCACGCGCATCGCGCAGGCGCTGGGCATCGACGAGGCGGCGTTCGTCGCGGCGTTGCCGGTGCCGGACGAAGCCGCGCCGGCAGCGGATGCGCGCGCACATCCGGTTTCCGCGTCCGCACGGGCTCCGGCTTCGCCGTCGGCATCCGCGCCTGTTGCGCGCAAATCGGCGCCTCGGCCGAAAGTCGATGCGCGACAGGCGTCGCTCTTCGACGACGAACCGCAGGATGACGAAGCGTCGTCGGCCGACATCGCGCCGTCGCCGTCATCCGGGTCGGCATCGGCCGATGCCGGCGCACCGGGCGATGCGCCGGCCTGGATCGAGGCCGACGAGCTCGCTTGGCTCGACGCCGTCGAGCTGGCGCCGTTCCACGCAGACGATGCGGCGCTGACGTCGGCGGCGGTCGCCGCATCGCCATGGGCCGGCGAAGCCGCTGCCGCATCCGCAGGCACGCCCGCTCCGGCACCGCTCGCGGACTGCGTCGTGTGGCTCGAACGCAATTACCGCTTCGGTCTCGATTCGCCGATCGGCCGGCTGTCGCTCGCGATCCGCCGCGGCGACGTGCAGGCGGCGCTCGATGCGCTGCCCGCCGACGACTCGGCAGCCGCATCGTTTCATGACGATGCGGGCGACACGCTGGCGTCGTCGACGGTCGAGCGGCTCGCACGGCGTTTCGGCGCATACCTCGATGCATTGCGCGACGCGCTGGCCGCGCCGGCGCCCGATCCGCTGCCGCTGTTCGACGCGCTCAACCGGTTCCGGATCCTGTGCGCGACCCGCAGCGGCTCGCGCGGGGCGGAACACGTCAATGCGCTGGTGGCCGCGCACGTGCGGCATGCGGCGCGCGTGCCGCTCGCGGTCGGCGCGCACTGGTTCACCGGGCGGCCGATCATGGTCACGCGCAACGACTATGCGCTCGGGCTGTTCAACGGCGACATCGGCATTGCGCTGCCCGACGCGCACGGTGTGCTGCGCGTGTGGTTCCGGCGCGCGGACGGCGCCGCGCGTGCGGTGTCGCCGGCCGCGCTGCCGCCGCACGAAACGGCGTTCGCGCTGACGGTGCACAAATCGCAGGGCTCGGAATTCGACGAAGCCGCGCTCGTGCTGCCTGCGTCGTTCGGCCGGGTGCTCACGCGCGAGCTCGTCTATACGGCCGTCACGCGCGCGCGCGCGCGCGTGCAGGTGATCGGGCCGCGGCGCGTGCTGGCGCAGGCGGTCGCGACGCGCACGCAGCGCGATTCGGGGCTCGCGGCCCGCGTCGACGAGGCGCTCGCCCGACGCCGCACGGAGGCTTCGCGATGATGATTCGCTACACGCTCGATCCGGCCGAGGTCGAATGGACGGCCGTGCGCGCGCAGGGCGCGGGCGGGCAGAACGTGAACAAGGTGTCGAGCGCGATTCATCTGCGCTTCGACATCCGCGCGTCGTCGCTGCCGCCGCTCATCAAGGAGCGGCTTCTCGCATTGTCCGACCAGCGCATCACGCGCGACGGCGTCGTCGTGATCAAGTCGCAGGAATATCGGACGCAGGAGAAGAACCGCGAGGCCGCGCTCGCGCGGCTCGATGCGCTGATCGGCAGCGTCGCGCACACGCCGCGTGCCCGGGTCGCAACGCGGCCGACGCGCGCGTCGAAGGAGCGGCGGCTCGAGCACAAGTCGCGCCGCAGCGTGGTGAAGTCGGGGCGTGGGAAGGTGATCGACTGACCAATGAACGCGGACGCGCGTCGCACGCGATCGTCCGCCGCGCGCGGCGGCTACCGCATCACGGTTCCCGCGCTGTCGAGCACGAAGTCGACGCAGAACACGACGAGCCGGCTCTGCGCGCGGATCGCGACGGCGGCCGTATAGCAGTCGCGGCCTTCCGTCAGCGAGAAATGAGGGCCCATCAGCGCGACGCGCCCGGGGGCGGCGATCGCGCGCTGGAAATACGGGCGCCGCGACCAGTTGCTGTGGGTTTCCGGGAAGAGCGGCGCGAGGCGGGTCACGCTCGCCTGGCTGTCGTCGGGCGGCGCACCGATCGACGGCAGGAACTGTTCGCCGGTCTCGTCCGTGACGAACACGCGTCGCGCGGCCGGTACCGCGAACACGCGTTGCGCGGCGTCCTGCAGGTTGCCGCTCGCCGAAAACGCGGCCGCGCCGGTGAGCACGAGCCGTTCGATCGCGTCGAAGCCCGGTTGCTGGGCGGCCACCGGCGTGTGCCGGCGGGCGATGAAGCGCCGCCACGCGGCATCGAGCATCGCGGGCGCCGCCGCGCTCGCGTGCGCGATCGATGCATCGGGCTGGCCGAACTGGAAACCCTGCACGAAATCGATGTCGGCTTCCATCAGCGCCTGCAGTGCGTCGTCGCTTTCGACGCCTTCGGCCAGCACCATCGCGCCGGCCTGATGCAGCATCGACACGAGGTGATGCATGATGCGGCGATCGTCGGCCGACGCGGTCGAACGCTCGACGAGCGAGCGGTCGAGCTTCACGATGTCGGGCCGCGCCCGCCACACGCGGTCGAAGTTCGAGAACCCCGTGCCGAAATCGTCGATCGCGATCAGGAAATCGCGATGCTGGATCATGTCGATCGTGCGGGCAAGCGCGGCTTCGTCGCGTGCCGGCTGCTCGACCACTTCCAGCACGATGCGGTTCGGCGGCAGGGCGAAATGCCGGCACAGCGCCTCGACGAACTCGCGCTGCACGAGGCCCGTGTCGAGCACGCGCGGCGTCACGTTCAGGAACAGCCAGCCGTCGCCGATTCCTTGCGTGACGAAGTTGGCCGTGTGCAGGCAGCGCGCGAGCCGGTCGAGCAGCAGCGCGTCGGCGTCGCCGCGCGTCTTGTCGAACAGGGCGGTGGGCGACACCAGCGCGCCGTTCCCGTCGACGACGCGCAGCAGCGCCTCGTAGCCGACGACGCGCTTGTGCGTGATCGACAGCACGGGCTGGAACACGCTGCGCAATGTCGTGGCGCGGTAGGTGGCGAGCCAGCCGTGGGGCGTCGGCGTGAGGCGTTCGAGCAGGGCGTCGAGCGACAGGTCGCGGGTGGACTTCATGTCGACGGTGCCCGGGAGCGGGCGGCGGCGCACCGCCACGCCGATGCAGCCGCATGCGCAGGCGGACGCGGAAGAACGGGGGGCATCGAGACCGCCTTCTGCGGATGAGTGTTCCGAGTGTAACGGGATTGCCGCGGCGCGCGTATCAGGGTAACTCCAGACGCAAACGGTACACCGCGATTCCGGCCCGCGCGCTGCGGCGCGGCGACCGGCCCCGCGTGCATGCGTACGGTGCATGACCGTCGCGAAACGAAGCGCGCCGCGGCGGCGGATGACGATCCCGCCTCCCGCCACCGGGCGGCGGCATGACCGTGCGTCGCTGTTGCCCGATGCGCGGGCCGATGCGGGAAATCCCGGCGGCCGGCCGCCGCCGTCAGACGAATGAGTCGAATGCGTGCGCGCCGCGATGCGATCGGCGGCGCGTCCGCACCTCCGCGTCGCGTCGCCATCGGCATGGCGGCACGGCGGACCGCGGTGTCTGCGCGCCGGCCGCGCCGATCGTCAGGCCGCTTCGCCGTCGCGCGGTCGGACGCCGGGAATCCGCTTGATCACGCCGGTTGCGAGGGCGGTGCCGACGAGCACGATCGCGCAGCCTTCGATCATCACGACCGACACGTGTTCGCCGAGGAACAGCGCGCCCCACAGCAGCCCGAACACGGGGATCACGAACGTCACGGTGATCGCGCGGGCGGGCCCGATATGCGCGATCAGGTAGAAGAAGATGAAATACGCGATGCCCGTGCACGCGATGCCGAGGGCGAGCACCGCGCCCCATGCGTGCGCGCCGACCGGCGCGGCCGGCCATGTCGCGATCGCGAACGGCAGCAGCAGGACGGTCGAGCCGATCATGCTGCCGACTGCGTTGACGAGCGGATCGACGCCGCCGAGCTTGCGTTTCGTGTAGTTGGCCGCGATGCCGTACAGCAGCGTCGCGCCGAGCGCGGCCGCCGCGGCGAGCGCGGTCGCGCTGGCGCCGGTGTCGCCGTGCGCGTTCGCGATCTGGTTCCACACGAGCGTGAGCACGCCGGCAAACCCGATGACGAGGCCGAGCGCGCGCGGCAGCGACAGCTTGTCCTTCAGCCACAGGTAAGCGACGAGTGCGCCCCACAGCGGCGTCGTCGCGTTGATCACCGACGTCACGCCGGCCGACAGCGTCAGCTCGGCGAACGCGAACAGGCAGAACGGGATGCCCGAATTCAGCGCGCCGACGACGAACAGCGGCCACGCATGACGGCGCAGCCGGGCGCCGAGATCGGCGGGTGTGAAGCGCGTCAGCGCGAAGCCCGCGAGAAACAGCGCGCCGATGCCCACGCGCAGCGCCATCAGCGGCGCGACGCCGAAATCGACCACGCCGATCCGGATGAACAGGAAGGAGGCGCCCCACAGGGCGGCGAGCACGGTCAGCAGGAAAGCGTTCTTGGGCGACATCGATCGGCGAGGGCGGGGACGGGATGCGACGAATCTTACACCGCGTTACCGCACCGTCGTTTCACGATCGGATGAAACGACAAGAAACGGGAATTGCGCCGCTTGGCGCCGACGGCGGACGGCCGGCCACACGCCGGCGGCGCGATCGATCAGTGATGACGCCAGCCGCCGCGTCCGCCGAAGCCGAAATTGAGCGACAGCGCGGGGCCCCAATAACTGCCCCACGCGGGCGCATACGCGGGGGCCGGATAGTAGTAGGCGGGGCCGGGATCGACATACACGGGCGCGGGCTGTACCGGCACGGGCGCCGCCGTGTAATAGCCGCCCGGATAGTAGCCGTACGGGTAATAGCAGCCGGCAAGCGTCGTGCAGGCGAGCGCCGCGGCGACGAAGGTCCTGTTCATCATGTGTCTCCGGCGAAAGCCGGCCATCGGCAGATGCTTGAAGCTTAGGCCGAGTACCGATGACACGGTATGAGAAACGGTAACCGATCATTTCCGGGCCGCGGCCGGGCCGGCTGCGATGCCGCATGCGAAAACGGCGCTTCCGCGGTGCGAAAACGCCGTTTTGAACCGACCGGCCAATGGCTGGGCGACGCCCAACCGGCCGATGCGATTGCTTTACTTGCCGACCTGGTTACCGATGATGCCGCCGGCCGCCGCGCCGCCCAGCGTCGACAGCGCGTTGCCGCCGATCGCCGCGCCGGCGACGCCGCCGACACCCGCACCGATTGCCGTATCGCGCTGGCGTCGCGACATCGAATCGCAGGCCGACAGGCTGGCCACCGTCGCGACGAGCAGAGCGCATACCCCAAAACGCCGAATCGAGTTCATGATCGTTGTCCTTGTGGTAGTGAACGGAAGGCGCACGACCGGCTGGCGGCCGCGCATGTCCCCAATCTACGCGCCGTCCCGCGACGCTGCTGTAAGGACTTGTTAAGGCTCGCGCGGTTTCGTAATCAATTGTTTCGTATGGGCCGGCAGGCACGCGACATGCGCAAAAAAGCCCGCTCGAAAGCGGGCTGCGTGCATCGCGATGCGAGCCGGTGCGGCTCGCGGCGCGCTTACTGACGGTGGTAGATCTCGGCGCCGGTCTTCACGAACTCGACCGCCTTGACCTCCATCCCTTTCTTCAGCGCCTCGGTTTCCGACACGCCCTGCTGGGCCGCGAATTCGCGCACGTCCTGCGTGATCTTCATCGAGCAGAAATGCGGGCCGCACATCGAGCAGAAGTGCGCGACCTTGGCCGAATCCTTCGGCAGCGTCTCGTCGTGGAATTCGCGCGCCTTGTCCGGGTCGAGACCGATGTTGAACTGGTCTTCCCAGCGGAACTCGAAACGCGCTTTCGACAGCGCGTTGTCGCGCACCTGCGCGCCCGGGTGACCCTTGGCGAGGTCGGCGGCGTGCGCGGCGAGCTTGTACGTGATGATGCCTTCCTTCACGTCGTCCTTGTTCGGCAGGCCAAGGTGCTCCTTCGGCGTCACGTAGCACAGCATCGCGGTGCCGAACCAGCCGATCATCGCGGCGCCGATGCCCGACGTGATGTGGTCGTAACCCGGCGCGATGTCGGTGGTCAGCGGCCCGAGCGTGTAGAACGGCGCTTCCTTGCACCAGTCGAGCTGCAGATCCATGTTCTCCTTGATCAACTGCATCGGCACGTGGCCGGGGCCTTCGATCATCACCTGCACGTCGTGCTTCCACGCGATCTGCGTGAGCTCGCCGAGCGTCTTCAGCTCGCCGAGCTGCGCTTCGTCGTTCGC
The DNA here is from genome assembly GCF_001526365.1 of Burkholderia sp. MSMB1835. NCBI lineage: Bacteria > Pseudomonadati > Pseudomonadota > Betaproteobacteria > Burkholderiales > Burkholderiaceae > Burkholderia > Burkholderia sp. MSMB1835. Next base: position 84,735 of record NZ_LOYP01000054.1, on the reverse strand, counting down.
GTCGTAGATCGAGCCGGGGCGCAGGCCGTCGCCGAGCGAGAAGCTCACGTCGTACGCCTTCATGATCTCGCAGATCTCTTCGAAGTGTTCGTACAGGAAGCTTTCCTTGTGATGCGCGAGGCACCACTTCGCCATGATCGAGCCGCCGCGCGACACGATGCCCGTCATCCGGTTCGCGGTGAGCGGCACGTACTGCAGGCGCACGCCCGCGTGGATCGTGAAGTAGTCGACGCCTTGCTCGGCCTGCTCGATCAGCGTGTCGCGGAAGATTTCCCAGGTCAGGTCCTCGGCCTTGCCGTTGACCTTCTCCAGCGCCTGGTAGATCGGCACCGTGCCGATCGGCACCGGGCTGTTGCGGATGATCCACTCGCGCGTTTCATGGATGTGCTTGCCGGTCGACAGATCCATCACCGTGTCGCCGCCCCAGCGGATCGCCCACGTCATCTTGTCGACTTCCTCGCCGATCGACGACGTGACGGCCGAGTTGCCGATGTTCGCGTTGATCTTCACGAGGAAATTGCGGCCGATGATCATCGGCTCGGATTCCGGGTGATTGATGTTCGCGGGAATGATCGCGCGGCCGCGTGCGACTTCGTCGCGCACGAACTCGGGCGTGATCTCGGCGAGCGCGTTCGCGCCGAAGGCCGCGGCGCCGAACGCCTGGCCCGGGTGCTGGCGGCCCATCATCGCGGCGAGCTTCGCGCCGTTCGGGCCGCTCGACTTCAGGCTCTCGATGTACTCGGCGCGGCGCTGGTTCTCGCGGATCGCGATGTATTCCATTTCCGGCGTGATGATGCCCTGACGCGCGTAGTGCATCTGCGTGACGTTCTTGCCGGCCTGTGCGCGGCGCGGGTTGCGGTGCAGGCCCGGAAAGCGCAGGTCGGCGGTGGCCGGATCGGCCGCGCGCTCGAGGCCGTATTGGCTCGACAGGCCGGGGAGCACCTCGGTGTCGCTGCGCGCTTCGATCCAGCGCTGGCGCAGCGCGGGCAGGCCCGCGCGGATGTCGATCTTCGCGTCCGGATCGGTGTAGGGGCCCGACGTGTCGTACACGTAGATCGGCGGATTCTTTTCGCCGCCGAAGCCGGTCGGGGTGTCGGCCTGCGTGATTTCACGCATCGGCACGCGGATGTCGGGCTGCGAGCCGGTTACATACACCTTTCGCGAGTTGGGCAGCGGCGCGACGGCAGCGGCGTCGACATGGGCGTCGGCGGACAGAAACTTCGGATTGGCGTTCATGCAATCTCCTGTGCGGGCGCCGGACAGGCGCTTCGGCGCTTGCCCGGAGCCCTTGACGAATGTGGGGCTCGAGCTAAGCAGGAGACGAGGCTTGGTGAGGCGGCGGATTTCGTCAGAAGGATGGCGGCGAAATCCGTACGCTTCCCTGCGCTGGCATTATCCAGATCAGGTTCAAAGGGTATTTCTCACCCGCAATGCCGGTCGTTCGACCGAACGCATTGCAGGACCCCCGCGTTAGCAAGGGCACACGATACACCGGCTTGCCGGCGGTTTCAACCGGGTGCGAAGCCGATGCCACCGGGCGGCGGGCGGATCGCGACCGCCGGCGCGCGCACGGTGCGCCGCAGCAAGCGCGGCCGTCGACGCGCAATGTCGTCCGGGACGGAAGGGGTGGGCAGTGCAGCATTTCCGTCCCGTGTTGCCGGCTTCAAAAAATTTTCGACATCGCTGTCATTTCCGGCGGCGTCCTCCGTCTATTCGGCTCCCAAACCCATGTATCGGAGAGATGTCATGAAAAACGTATTCCTCGCCGCCTGTGTCGCCGCACTTGCCACGATCGCAACGGGCGCCCACGCGCAGAACGACGCAATGTCGAAGGACGGCATGTCGATGTCGAAGGACGCGATGGGCCACGACGCGATGGCGAAGGACGGCGCGATGAAGAAGGACGGCATGAAGAAGCATGCGATGAAGAAGGACGCGATGGGCCACGACGCGATGAAGAAGGACGACGCGATGAAGAAAGACGCGATGAGCCCGTCGAACTGACGAACGCGTGCGGGGCGCGACCGGCCGGTTGCCGGCGCGCACCGCGTCCCGCCGCTTCATCCCGGGAGTCATCATCATGCAAACGGTTCCTGTCACGGATCGCGCGGGCGTGCCGCCGCCCGCGCCGACGATCCATCCGCGCTGGGTGCGCGCGAGTCACTGGCTCAACGCGCTCGCGGCGATTCTCATGGTGTTGTCCGGCTGGCGCATCTACGACGCGTCGCCGATCTATCCGTCGTTTACGTTCGCGCACGGCATCACGCTCGGCGGCTGGCTCGGCGGCGCGCTGCAATGGCATTTCGCGGCGATGTGGCTGCTGGTCGGCAACGGGCTGTTCTACCTGGCGATGTCGATCGCGACGGGGCGCTTCGCGCGCAAGTTGCTGCCGGTCACGCCTGCGTCGGTGTGGCGCGACGTGCGCGCCGCGCTCGGCGGCCGGCTGTCGCACGACGACCTGAGCGTCTACAACGCGGTGCAGCGTGCCGCGTACCTGACCGCGATCGTCGATCTCGTCGTGTTGGTGCTGTCGGGCCTCACGATCTGGAAATCCGTGCAGTTTCCGCTGCTGCGCGAGCTGTTCGGCGGTTACGACGCTGCGCGCGTCGTTCACTTCTGGGCGATGTCGCTGCTGGTCGCATTCGTCGTCGTTCACGTCGCGATGGCGTTGCTGGTGCCGCGCTCGCTGCTCGCGATGCTGCGCGGCCGCTGACCCGCGCGTCGCGGGCGAAGGAACTCATCATGTCGGAATCCGAAAAAAACCGCGGCGAGCCGCGCTGGACGCTCGATCGGCAGTCGCTCGAACTCGACGTGCGCCGCACGCTCGAGATGCCGTCGCGACGGCTCTTCAACCGGCGCGTGCTGACGCTCGGCGGCCTCGCGATGCTGACCGGCTGCACGTTGCAGGACGACGCGTCGGTCAACACGTTCCTCGAGAAAGTGTCGCGCATGAACGATCGCGTGCAGGCATGGCTGTTCAGCCCCGACCGGCTCGCGCCGACCTACACCGAAGCCGACATCACGCGGCCGTTCCCGTTCAATGCGTACTACGGGATCGACGACGTGCCGCACGTCGACGCATCGACGTATCGGCTCGTGCTGTCCGGCCGCGTGACGGGCAAGCGCGTGTGGACGCTCGACGAGCTTCGGGCGCTGCCGCACGCGGAACAGATCACGCGGCATATCTGCGTGGAAGGGTGGAGTGCGATCGGCCGCTGGGGCGGCACGCCGTTCGGCGCGTTTCTCGCACGCGCGGGTGCCGATACCGGTGCGAAATACGTCGGCTTCAAATGTGCCGACGATTACTACGAAAGCATCGACATGCCGACCGCGCTGCATCCGCAGACGCTGCTCGCGTTCGATTACGACGGCCGCCGGCTACCGCCGGAATACGGTTTCCCGATGAAGCTGCGGATGCCGACCAAGCTCGGCTACAAGAACCCGAAGCACATCATGGAAATCTTCGTGACCGATACGTTTCCGGGCGGCTACTGGGTCGATCAAGGGTACAACTGGTTCGGCGGCTCGTGACCGGCGCATGCGGGCCGCGATGCATCGCGCATGGGCGTCATGCGGATTCCCGCACCTGAAGCTCGACGTGCAGGCCGGCCGCCGCCGCCATGTTGACGAGCGCGTCGAGTGCGAACAGGTTGATCTTGCCGCGCATCAGGTCGGACACGCGGGGCTGCGTGACGCCGAGCAGTCTCGCGGCCTGCGCCTGGCTGAGTTCAAGCTGCGCGAGGCGTTGCTTGAGCGCGATCATCAGCTCGGACCGCAGCTTCATGTTCTCGGCCTCGGCCGGCTGTTCCTCGATCGCGTCCCAGATGCTCTTGTAGCGTTCGTTGGTCATCGTTTCCACTCCGTCAACAGGGCGCGATAGCGCCGGGCGGCCAGTTCGATATCGGCCTTGCACGTGCGTGCCGATTGCTTCCGGAAGCAGTGCAGCACATAGACCGCGTCGGCAAACGTCGCGACGTAGACGATCCGGAACGCGCCGCTCGCGTCGCGCAGGCGAATCTCCCGTACGCCGACGCCGATGGTGCGCATCGGTTTCCAGTCGTCGGGCGCCAGGCCGCGCTGCACCTGATCGATCTGATGACCGGCTTCGCGTCGTACGGCAGGCGGGAAATCGCGAAGCGCGTCGAGGGCGCTGCCGATGAAAACGACCGGCTTCGGCGGGAGAATGGCAGGATTATACAAAATTTTGTATGAGCGTGAAGGTGCAGTTCGAACGGAGCGTGCGGCGCGCAGCACGCGTCGCCCCGTCACGATAAGCGCGAAACGGCGGCGGCCATGCACAACTGGCCGTTCGGCCGACGGCTCGCGCGCGATGGGCCGAACGTGGCACGGGCGGCAATGTCGCGCCCCATTTTCCAGCCGCCGCTTTCATCCGGCGTCGCGCGAAAAATGTCGCGCCGAAACATCAGTCGATATGCTTTCAGACAGGTCCGACGATGCTTTCGAATCCTTGATGCCATAATGCCGAGCGTGTGCACCGGATACGGTTGCGCACGTTTTTTTTGCCTTTTGCCGCCGCTCGCCGGTTCTCTTTCGTCGCCGTTCGCACTGCCATGTCGTTCCGCACGTTCGCTCTGCCTTCCCGGTCCCGCGTGGATCGTTTGCCGGCATCGCCGGCGTCTTTCAGCGGAGCACGCGGCGTGACGTGCGGGCGGGCCGCACGATGACGCCGCTCGACCGCCTCCTCGATTTCCTCGCCCGCCTTTCGTTCCGGATCCGCCTGCCGCAAAGCCGCGGCGGCCGTGTGGCGCTCGCGCTCGTCTTCATCTATTTCGTCTGGGGCTCGACCTACAGCGGGTTGCATTTCGCGCTGCAGTCGTTCCCGCCGCTGTTGCTGTCGGGGCTGCGCAACCTGCTCGGCGGGGTCGGCCTGTTCATCTTCGCGCTGCGGCGCAAGCCCGACTGGCCGACGCTGCTGGAAATCCGCAACGCGGCGATCGTCGGCACGATGCTCGTCGCGTTGTCGTCCGGCACGATCGCGCTCGGCATGCGCACGGTCAGCAGCGGTTCGGCCGCGGTGATGGTGGCCACGGTACCGTTGTTCGCGACCGTGATCGCGGCGGTCGCCGGGCGGCCGGTGACGAAGGGCGAATGGGCGGCCGTCGCGCTGGGGATGGTCGGCATCGTCGTGCTGAATTCGGGCGGCGCGGCCGCCGCGAACTCGGCGCTCGGCACGATCTGCGTGCTGGCCGGCGCACTGTTCTGGGCAGGCGGCGCGCATCTCGCGACGCGGCTCAAGCTGCCGTCCGACCTGTTTCTGTCGACGTCGCTGCAGATCGGCCTCGGCGGGCTGATGTCGACGATCGTCGCGTGGCTGCTCGGCGAACGCGTCGAACAGCTGGCCGTCGGGTCCGTGTTCGCGTTCGTGTACCTGATGGTGTTCTGCACGATGGCCGCGTACGTCGCGTACGGCTATCTGATTCGCCACACGAGCCCGATCATCGCGAGCAGTTGCATGTATGTGAACCCGATCGTCGCGGTCGCGCTCGGTGCGTTGCTGCTGGGCGAACCGGTGACGATGGCGACCGTGGTCGCGACCGTCGCGATTCTCGGCAGCGTCGGGTTGTCGTTCGTGTTCGATCCGGCGCGCCGGCCCGCGGCGGCGGCCACGGCCGCCGGTTCCCCGGCCGTCGCGGCCGAGCAGGCGGGTGCGGCGGACGCTTCCGCCGTCGCCGAGCCGATCGCCACGCCGGATGCGGCGCCCATCCTCGCGCCTTCCGCTGTCCCGCTCGCGGTGCCGGCGCCCGCGGCGGTGATGGATCCCGGCGCGGTGATCGACCCGGCCCCGGCGTTCGCGCCGCCGCCCACCGCCGCCGAGCCGGCCGCCTCGCGCACCGACGCGTGACGCCGCGGTGGCCGGCCGCGCTCAGCCGCGCCGGCCGCCGCGATGGTGGGACCAGCCGGCGAGCGCGGTAAACAGCAGGCCGGCCGCGCACATGCCGGTCCAGCCGAACGCGCGCCATGCGGCGACGCCGGCCGACGAGCCGAGCGCGCCGCCGATGAAATAGCACACCATGTACACCGTGTTGACGCGGCTGCGCGCGTCGGGCTTCAACGCATAGATGCGCGACTGGTTCGAGATCTGCGCGGCCTGTACGCCCACGTCGAGCACGACCACGCCGATCACGAGCCCGACGAGGCTCGACCCCGACAGCGCGAAGATCACGAACGACAGCGCGAGCAGCGCGATCGCGAGCGAGATGATCGCCCGCGGGCCGCGCGTGTCCGCGAAGCGGCCTGCATACGGCGCGGCGAGGGCGCCCGCGGCGCCGACGATCCCGAACAGACCGGCCGCCTGTGGGCCGAGATGGAACGGCGCGCCGGCGAGCAGCAGCGTGAGCACCGGCCAGAACGCGCTGAACGCCGCGAACAGCGCGGCGCCCGTCAGCGACGCCTCGCGCAACCCGCGCAGTTCGACGGCCAGGTGCCACATCGAGCCGAGCAGCTTGCCGTACGACAGCGTCGACGTCGGCGAGCTGCGCGGCAGCCGCAACACGATCACGACGGCGAGCGCGACGAGCGCCGCGACCGATGCGGCGAACACCGCGCGCCAGCCGAAATACTCGGCGACGAAGCCGGCGGCGGTCCGCGCGAGCAGGATGCCGAGCAGCAGGCCGCTCATCACGGTGCCGACCGCGTGGCCGCGTTCGGCCGGCGGCGCGATTTCGGCGGCGAACGGCACGGCCTGCTGCGCGATGGTCGCGAGGATGCCGATCGCGAGGCTCGCGGCCGCGAGCACGGCCAGCGACGGCGCGGTGGCCGCCACGATCAGCGCGATCGACAGCCCCGCGATCTGCAGCAGGATCAGCCCGCGGCGATCGAAGCGGTCGCCGAGCGGCGCGAGCAGGAACATGCCGGCCGCATAACCGAGCTGCGTCGCGGTCGGCACCGCGCCGATCCACGATGCGCCGTCCGGAAAGGCCGAGCGGAAGCTGTCGAGCAGCGGCTGGTTGTAGTAGATGTTCGCGACCGACACGCCCGCGATCGTCGCGAGCAGCAACAGCAGGCTGCGCGAGTAGTGGGGCGAGGCGGCGTCGGTCGGACGGTCGGTGGAGGGGCAGGCACGGAGTGGGGCGGCGCGGCAGGCGGCGCACGCGTCGGGTGCGCAGGCGGGCCGGGCGCCGGTCGAGGTTGCCGATCATACCGGAGCGGCGTGAATCCTGCCGGCGGCGAACCGGCGAACCGGCGACCCGGCGACCCGGCGACCCGGCGACCCGGCGAACCGGCGAACCGGCGAACCGGCGACCCGGCGAACCGGCGAACCGGCGACCCGGCGACCCGGCGACCCGGCGAACCGGCGAACCGGCAAATCGGCACAACCGGCACAACCGGCACAACCGGCACAACCGGCACAACCGGCACAACCGGCCGGCCGCCGCCCGTCACGGCACGCGCTTCACGTCGGTCAGTCGACTAGCTCGCCGGTCGGCTCATAGAACGGATACGGCCCCGCTCCTTCGTCCACGTAGACGTGATGCGACGTCATCCCCGTATCGGGCGCATGACGATGGACCGCGAACGCCGGCGGTTCGAGCCGGAATGCGGACGGCGCATCGGCTCGCAGGTCGAAGGCGACCTGGTGCGCGGGCGACGGCACCGCGCACGCGAGCGTGCCGCCGAAGCGCGTGAACATCGTGCGGTGCACGTGGCCGCACAGCACGCGCTCGACGTTCGGATGACCGCGCAGCAGCGCATCGAGTTTCGCGGCGGCGGCGGGCGCGAGACGCAGCCTGTCCATGTGGCCGATGCCCGACGCGAACGGCGGGTGATGCAGCGCGACGATCACGGGCCGGTCGCGCGCGGCGTCGAGCTGCGCGGCGAGCCACGCGAGGCGCGCGTCGCACAGGTCGCCGTGGCTCGCGCCCGGCACTTGCGAATCGAGCGCGAGCACGCGCACCGCGCCGACGTCGAGCGCGTATTGCACGAATTCGCCGTCCTGCAGCTCGGCGCGATCGGCGAACGCGCGGCGCAAGCCGGCGCGGTCGTCGTGATTGCCGATCATCAGGTAGTACGGAATCTCGAGCGCCGCGAGCAGCCCGCGCAGGTTGCCGTACTCTTCGTCGTGGCCGAAGTCGGTCAGGTCGCCGGTGACGAGCACGGCGTCGGGGCGCGGCACGAGCGCGTTCAGCTTCGCGATGCAGCGGGCGAGCGCGGCCGCCGTATCGACGCGCCGGTACGCGAGCTGGCCCGGGCGCTTGATGTGGAGATCGCTGATTTGAGCAAGCAGCATCGTCGTTCCTCGGAATCGTCTGGTCGTTGTCGCGGCGGCGTGCGCCGCCGTAGGGTGTTGCGTGAATGATGCCCGATCGACCGCTTACGCGCCGAGCGCGATCAGGCCTTCCGGCGCGATCGTGAGGCCGACCGGCGTACCGCGTGCGAGCGCGATGCGGCCCGGCACGTCGATCACGAGCGCGTCGGGCGCCGCCTGCTCGATCGTGAGCCGCGTGCGCTCGCCGAGGAACGCGCACGCGCCCACCGCGCCGCGCAGCGGCGCATGCGCGGGATCCGCGAGCTGTGCGTCCTCGGGGCGGAAGAACCATTCGTCGGCCGCATGCGGCGTGACGATCGCGCCGCCCGTCGTCGCGAGCGCGCCGTCGCGCCACTGGCCCGCCAGCCGGTTCAGCGTGCCGATGAACTGCGCGACCGTCCGGTTCGCGGGGTGATAGTAGATCTCGCGCGGCGTGCCGATCTGCTCGATGCGGCCCGCGCCCATCACGACGATGCGGTCGCCGAGCTCCATCGCTTCGGCCTGGTCGTGCGTCACGTAGACGGTCGTCACGCCGAGCGCGCGCAGCAGCGTGTTCATGTCGCGGCGCAGCACGTCGCGCAGCTTCGCGTCGAGCGCGGTCAGCGGTTCGTCGAGCAGCAGCACGCGCGGACGCACCGCCAGCGCGCGCGCCAGCGCGACGCGCTGACGCTGGCCGCCCGACAGTTGATCGACCGGTTTGTCCGCATGCGCATCGAGCCGCATCATCGCGAGCAGTTCGTCGACGCGTTCGCGCAACGCGCGCGGTTCGGTCTTGCGGATCTTCAACCCGTAGCCGACGTTGCCGCGCACCGTCAGGTTCGGAAACAGCGCGTAGTTCTGGAACACCATGCCGACCTGCCGGCGCTCGATCGGCAGCAGGGTGACGTCGTCGTCGCCGAATGCGATCTTGCCGCCGGCGTCCGGCGTGTCGAGGCCCGCGATCAGGCGCAGCGTGGTCGTCTTGCCGCAGCCTGACGGCCCGAGCAGCACGAGCGTTTCCCCGGCGCCGATCGACAGGTCGAGCGATTCGAGCACGCGGGTGCCGCGGAACGTCTTCGCGCAGCCGGTCAGGGTGATGGGAGTGGAATCGAGTTTCATGTCTGCAAGAAATCAGCGCGGGCGCTTCTTCGGCGCGCGCGTACCGGACGGATCGACGCCGAGCCACTGCATCGCGACGAGCAGCGGCAGCGTCATCAGCAGGAACAGGATCGTGTATGCGCTGCCGACTTCGAGGCGCAGCGACGCATACGTATCGGCGAGCCCGACCGGCAGCGTCTTGGTGTCGGGCGTGTGCAGCATCCACGTGAGATTGAATTCGCCAATCGACAGCGTGAGCACCGCGAGCGCGCCGGCGACGATCCCGGGCCGCAGGTTCGGCAGCACGATCGTGACGAAACGCGTGACGAACGATGCGCCGAGGCTCGCCGCGCCTTCCTCGAGCGTGCGCAGGTCGGCGCCGGCCGCGACGGCCGCCACCGCGCGCACCATGAACGGCAGCGTGAACACGACGTGGCCGACGACGATGAACCACAGGCTCATCCGGAATGCGGTGAAGCCGCCGTACACGACCAGCAGCGCGAGCGCCGAAGCCAGCCCCGGCAGTGCGACCGGCAGCACGAGCGCTTCCTCGATCGCACGCGCGATACGGCTCTTGCTGCGCGCGAGCGCATAGCCGGCCGGCACGCCGACGACGAGCACGATCGCGAGCGTTGCGAACGCGACGTAGAGCGACAGCGCGACCGAGCCGTGATACTGCTGCCACACTTGTTCGAGCCAGCGCAGCGTGAGGCCGCTCGACAGGCCGCGGAAATAGTTGACGGTGAGGCCCGCGAGCACCGACATCACGACGGGCACGATCAGGAACGCGCACAGCAGCAGCGTGACGCCCCATTGCAGCGCGGCGATCGCACGCGCGCCGGCGACGCGCGGCGCATGCCGCGCGGCGCGCTTGGTCTGCAAGGGGGCCGGGGCGGGGGCCGGCGACGGCGCGGAAGAACCGGAAAGCGATTGCATGCGGGAATCCTCAGGCCGCCGCGGCGGCGGTGTGGCCGGTGAAGCGGCGCGCGAGCGCGAGCACGGCCCAGGTGACGATGCCGAGCACGATCGACAGGCCGGCCGCCGTCGCGATGTTCGCGTTCAGCGTGAATTCGGTATAGATCGTCATCGGCAGCACGTTCAGATCGGTGGCGAGCGTGAACGCGGTGCCGAACGCGCCCATCGCGGTCGCGAAGCAGATCGCGCCGGCCGCGATCAGCCCCGGCGCGAGCGCGGGCAGCACGATGTCGACGAAGATGCGCCACGGCGACGCGCCGAGCGAACGCGCGGCTTCCTCGAGCGACGCGTCGAGCTTCGACGCGGCCGCGATCACGGTGACGATCACGCGCGGAATCGAGAAGTACAGGTAGCCGACGAACAGGCCGGCCACCGAATAGGCGAAGACCCACTTGTCGCCGACGAGCTTCGCCGACAGCATGCCGATCAGCCCCTGGCGCCCCGCGAGCATGATCACCATGAAGCCGACGACGACGCCCGGGAACGCGAGCGGAAACGTGAGCAACGCGAGCAGCACGCGCTTGCCGGCAAATTCGCGGCGCGCGAGCAGCAGGCCGGAAACGGTCGACAGCGCGAGCGTCGCGAGCGTGACGCCCGCGGACAGCGCAACCGTCTCGCCGAGGCTCTTCATGTAACGCGCGTTGCCGAGCAGCGCCGCGTAGTGCGAGAAGAAGGCGCCGTCGGCGGACACCTGCACGAGCGCAGCCATCGGCAGCAGCCAGAACGCGGCGAATACCGCCAGCGCCGGCGCGACGAGCGCGACGCGCCAGCGCAGCGGGAAAGTCAGGTCGAGCATGACGTGGGACCGGCCGCTTACTGCATCACCTGCAGGTACTGCTGGCCGAACGCCTGCTGGCCGGCCGCCATCTTGCCGAAGTCGACCGACTTCGCCCGCGCGTATTCGCTCGCCGGCAGGAACTTCGCGGCGACGTCGGCGCCGAGCGCCTGCGCGCGCACCGGGCGCAGGTATGCGTTGGCCCACAGCTTCTGGCCTTCGTCGGACAGCACGAAGTCGAGCACCTTCTTGCCGTTTGCGTCGTGCGGCGCACCCTTCACGAGGCTCATCACGTACGGCACCGCGATCGTGCCTTCCTTCGGGATCACGAACTCGACGTTCGCGTTGTCCTTGTATTTCGCGCGATACGCATCGAAGTCGTAGTCGAGCAGGATCGGGATCTCGCCGGACAGCACGCGTGCATACGCGGTCTGCTTCGGCACGATCGGCGCGTTCGCCTTCAGCTTGCGGAACCAGTCGAGGCCCGGCTTGAAGTTCTCGAGGCTGCCGCCGAGCGCCTGGTTGACGGCGACCGCGCCCGCATAGCCGACGAACGCGCTCGACGGATCGAGATAGCCGACCATGCCCTTGTATTCGGGCTTCAGCAGATCGGCCCACGAACGCGGCACCGGCTTGCCGTCGAGCGCGTCCTTGTTCACGAAGAAGCCGAGCGTGCCCGAGTGGATCGCGAACCAGTAGCCTTGCGGGTCCTTCAGGTTCGCGGGGATGTCGTTCCAGTGTGCGGGCTTGTACGGCGCGATCACGCCCTTGTCCTTCGCCTGGAACGCCGACGACACGCCGAGGTAGACGACGTCGGCCACCGGGCTCTTTTGCTCGGCGATCAACTGCGCGATCGACTGGCCCGAGTTCTTGTTGTCGAACGGCACGCGGATGCCGGTCTTCTGCTTGATCGCCGCGATCTGCGCGGCCCAGTCGGCCCATTCGGGCGGGCAGTTGTAGCAGATCGCCGTTTCGTCGGCGTGGGCCGCGGGGGCGCCGGCGACGAGCGCGGCGCAGGCGAGCGGCGCGGCGAGCGCGCGCAGCAGCGAGGTCAGGCGAAAGGACACGGTGAGTCTCCGGGCGAGTGGATGTGGTGCTGGGGTGGTGTGGTGTCGGTGTGCGTGGACGGGACCTGCGGTCACGCGTTGCGCAAGTGCAGCTCGGCGGCCGGCGGCGCAATCGTCGCGCCGTCGCGTACCGCATGCGACAGGATCATCGACGTGCGGTCGATCGCCGCGCCGCCGATGGATTCGACGAGACGCTGCCAGGCGTGGCGGCCGATGTCGCGGTTCGGCGTCGCGACGCTCGCGAGCGGCGGCGCGAGCAACTCGCCGATCGCGATCCCGTCGAAGCCGAGCACCGACAGGTCGTCGGGAATCGAGAAACCCGCGCGACGCAGGCCGCGCATCACGACCATCGCGAGCAGGTCGTTGCTGCAGAAGAGGGCGGTCGGGCGCGTGGCGTGCGCGGTGAGGTGCGCGAGCACCGCATCGGGCAGCTCGGGCGCGTTGAAGTCGACTTCGACGGGCGGCAACGGCGCCACGCCGATTTCCTCGAGTGCCTGCGCATAACCGAGATGACGCTGGCGCGCGCGATCCGACGCCGCGAGCGAACCGGCCAGCATCAGCACGCGGCGATGACCGTGCGCGGTCAGCAACTTCACGCCGTCGTAGGCGGCGCGGCGGTTGTCGACCGACACCGACGGGCGGCGCTGCGTGTCGTTGTGCATCAGCACGTAATGCGGGCCGTCGCGGTCGAGCATGTCGAGCAGCGGGTGCGTATCCGCATCGGCGACGGTGAGGATCAACCCTTCGACGCGCTGCTCGCGCAGCGTCTCGATCGCATGACGCTCGCGCGCCGCGTCGTATTCGGTCGTCATCAGGATCAGCTTGAAGCCGGCCGCGGTCGCGAGCGCATCGATGCCTTGCAGGCAGTCGGCGAACACCGGGTTCGACAGCGTCGGCACGACGACGCCGACGAGCCGCGTGCGCTCGCCGCGCAGTTGCCGGCCGAGCGGGCTCGGGCGGAACTGCAGCGTGTCGATGGCGGTGCGGATCGTCTGCAGCGTGGCGGGGCTGACCGTATGCGGTGCGTTGATCGCACGCGAAACGGTGGCGATCGAGAAGCCCGCGAGGGCGGCGACGTCCTTGATGGTCGAGGTCATGAAGTCATGCGATGTAAACGTTTTCGGCCGGGGAATTATCGAAAACGTTTGTGACTTCGCGATGACGCATGCGACGCTTGTTTCGCGGCGAGCACGATACAAACGTCAGACGGTTCAGGCCGTCCGACACGCGCGGTCGATTGTATCGGCCGAAGGTGCGGCGCGGGACGAAATCGTCGGCCGTGTCGTATCGATGTTGTATCGGTGTCGTATCGATGTCGAATGCGCGGGAGGAAACGGTGCGACGATGGCCGGTGTCGCGATGCGGCGCGGCGCAATGAGGGAACGCATGCGCCAAGCAATGGTAGAATCGCGTCCGCCCTCTTGCCGGGGTGATGAAATTGGTAAACATAGCGGACTTAAACGATTGAGTGCCCGGCCGGAAACGGTCGGTGCAGAACCCTTCAAATTCGGCGAAACCCCTGATGTGCGCATCGAGGCAACGCCGAGCCAAGCCTCGCGGCACCCCGCGAGGAAGGTGTAGAGACTAGACGGGGGGCGCCTAAGGCGCACGGGCAGCGGTTACGCCCGCGCGCGACGGTGAAGGCATAGTCCAGCGCACGAACGGTTCGCGCACGCGACGCCGGCTTCGAAAGAAGCAGTGTGACGAAAATCCGCCGCCTTAATTGGCTTGCCGGTTCAAGTCCGGTCCCCGGCACCATCGATCGCCCCGACGCGATTCGATTCGATGAAGGTGTAAAAAACCCGCGAGAAATGCAGCGCTCGCGGGTTTTTTGTTTGGTGCGGATGCATGCAGCGGCACGCGCGTGCGGCTCGCGCTGCGCGCCAATGCGACGAAAGCGCCGCCATGTGATACTTGGCACGCGCGTCTTACCGACGCATTCCAACGCAGTTCGCCTCTTGCAAGCCTCTCGTCATGACCGACTCGACCCATCACTATTACGAACCGTCGCAAGGCCACGGCCTGCCGCACGATCCGTTGAACGCGATCGTGGGCCCGCGCCCGATCGGCTGGATCTCCTCCCGCGGCAGCGACGGCACGCTCAATCTCGCGCCGTACAGCTTCTTCAACGCATTCAACTATCGCCCGCCGATCATCGGCTTTTCGAGCACCGCCGCGAAGGACAGCGTGCGCAACGTGCAGGAGACCGGCGAGTTCGTGTGGAATCTCGCGACACGCGATCTCGCCGAGCAGATGAACCAGACCTGCGCCGCCGTGCCGTACGACGTGAACGAATTCGAACTGGGCGGCTTGACCGCGGTGCCGTCGCGCCTCGTCGACGTGCCGCGCGTCGCGGAAAGCGGCGTGAACTTCGAATGCAAGGTGACCGACGTGATCCGGCTGCGCGATCATCGCGGTGTCGAGACGCCGGCCACGCTGGTGCTCGGCGAGGTCGTCGCGGTCCATATCCGCCATGACCTGCTGAAGGACGGCATCTTCGACACGTTCGGCGCGGGCATCATCCTGCGTGCGGGCGGCCCGTCGGCCTACGTGCACGTGACGCCCGACAGCCGCTTCGACCTGTTCCGTCCCGACGCGTGACCGGTCGCGCGTCGCAGTGAACCGGCGATCGGGCGCGCGCGCGCCCGAACCCGAAAGACCCCGCCGAGATCGAGGATTTCGCGGGGTCTTTTGCTTCGTACCCTCACCTGATCGGGACGCGTCGATCCGTCGGCGACGCCCGATCGTCGCCCGCCCGACGACCCTGCACCGCAGCAAACCCGCGCTGCGCCGACTCCGCCGGCCGCACCTCACGCGCCGCGACGATCCGTCATGGCAAATCTGCTCACCGCGAACGAGCGGCTTGGGCATCGACGCCCGCCGCCGCAAGGCATAGATTTCCAAGGTTGACGTGCTTATCCGCGCGTCAGCTCGCGCGCAGGCCGGCAACCGGCCCGCGCGTTCCCAAACAGCGTGAGACACAATCGAGCGTGGAGACGACACGATGAGCCTGTCAGAGCCATTGCGTCTGCATGTGCCGGAGCCCACCGGGCGCCCGGGCTGCAAGACGGACTTTTCCTATCTGCATCTATCGCCGGCCGGCGCCGTCCGCCGCCCGCCGATCGACGTTGCCGCGGCGGACACCGCCGATCTCGCCCGCAGCCTCGTGCGCGTGCTCGACGACAGCGGCAGGGCCGTCGGCCCGTGGGCGCCCGATCTCGACGATGCGCGCCTGATCGCCGGGCTGCGCGCGATGCTCAAGACCCGCATTTTCGACGCGCGCATGATGATCGCGCAGCGCCAGAAGAAAATCTCCTTCTACATGTTGAGCCTCGGCGAAGAGGCGATCGGCACCGCGCACGCGATGGCGCTGCGCGACGGCGACATGTGCTTTCCGACCTACCGGCAACAGAGCATCCTGATCGCACGCGACGTGCCGCTCGAGCGCATGATCTGCCAGTTGATGTCGAACGAAGGCGATCCGCTGAAGGGCCGCCAGCTCCCGGTGATGTATTCGGATCGCGAGGCCGGTTTCTTCTCCATTTCCGGCAACCTCGCGACGCAGTTCATCCAGGCGGTCGGCTGGGCGATGGCGTCGGCGATCAAGGGCGACACGAAGATCGCGTCCGCGTGGATCGGCGACGGCGCGACGGCCGAAGCCGATTTCCACACCGCGCTCACGTTCGCGCACGTGTACCGCGCGCCGGTGGTATTGAACGTGGTCAACAACCAGTGGGCGATCTCGACGTTCCAGGCGATCGCGGGCGGCGAGGGCACGACCTTCGCCGGGCGCGGCGTCGGCTGCGGGATCGCGTCGCTGCGCGTGGACGGCAACGACTTCCTCGCGATCTACGCGGCGTCGAGCTGGGCGGCCGAACGCGCGCGCCGCAATCTCGGCCCGACGCTGATCGAGTGGGTGACCTACCGCGCGGGCGCGCATTCGACGTCGGACGATCCGACCAAGTACCGGCCGAGCGACGACTGGTCCCATTTCCCGCTCGGCGATCCGATCGAGCGTTTCAAGCGCCACCTGATCGCGAAAGGCATCTGGTCGGACAGCGCGCAAGACGCGTTGACGGCCGAGCTCGAGGCCGAGGTGATCGCCGCGCAGAAGGAAGCGGAGAAGTACGGGACGCTGGCCGACGACCGGATTCCGTCGCCGGCGTCGATGTTCGACGACGTGTACAAGGAGCTGCCCGCGCACCTGCGCCGTCAGCGCCAGGAACTGGGAGCGTGATCATGGCGCAACACGAGACAGGGACGGCGACGCAGCCGATGACGATGATCCAGGCGCTGCGCTCCGCGATGGACGTGATGCTCGGGCGCGACGGCGATGTGGTCGTGTTCGGGCAGGACGTCGGCTATTTCGGCGGCGTGTTCCGCTGTACCGAAGGACTGCAGAACAAATACGGCAAGTCGCGCGTGTTCGATGCGCCGATATCGGAAGGCGGGATCGTCGGCGCGGCGGTCGGGATGGGCGCGTACGGGTTGCGCCCGGTCTGCGAGATCCAGTTCGCCGACTATTTCTATCCGGCGTCCGACCAGATCGTGTCGGAAGGCGCGCGGCTGCGCTACCGCTCGGCCGGCCAGTTCACCGCGCCGATGACGATCCGGATGCCGTGCGGCGGCGGCATCTACGGCGGGCAGACGCACAGTCAGAGCCCGGAGGCGATGTTCACGCAGGTGTGCGGGCTGCGCACGGTGATGCCGTCGAATCCGTACGACGCGAAAGGGTTGCTGATCGCGTCGATCGAGAACGACGATCCGGTGATCTTCCTCGAGCCGAAGCGGCTGTACAACGGACCGTTCGACGGCCATCACGAGCGGCCCGTCACGTCGTGGCTCAAGCATCCGGCGAGCGCGGTGCCCGAAGGCTACTACACGGTGCCGCTCGATACGGCCGCCGTCGTGCGCCCCGGCAACGACGTGACGGTGCTGACGTACGGCACGACGGTGCACGTGTCGCTGGCCGCGGCCGAGGAGACGGGCATCGACGCGGAAGTGATCGACCTGCGCACGCTGTGGCCGCTCGATCTCGACACGGTCGTCGCATCGGTGCGCAAGACCGGGCGCTGCGTCGTGGTGCACGAGGCGACGCGCACCTGCGGCTATGGCGCGGAGCTCGTCGCGCTGGTCCAGGAGCACTGCTTCTACCACCTCGAAGCGCCGGTCGAGCGTACGACGGGCTGGGACACGCCGTATCCGCATGCGCAGGAGTGGGCGTACTTTCCGGGCCCGACCCGGGTCGGTGAAGCGTTGCGACGCGTGATGGAGGCGTGAGATGGGGATTCATGTCATCAAGATGCCGGATATCGGCGAAGGGATCGCCGAGGTCGAGCTGGTGGCCTGGCATGTGGAAGTCGGGCAGACGATCAAGGAAGACCAGCCGCTCGCCGACGTGATGACCGACAAGGCGGCGGTCGAGATTCCGTCGCCGGTGGCGGGCAAGGTGATCGAGCTGGGCGGCCGGATCGGCGAGATGATGGCGGTCGGCAGCGAGCTGATACGGCTGGAAGTCGAAGGCGACGGCAACCTGAAGGCCGCGGCGCCGGTGCGGGAAACGAAGGTGGAAACCGCACCGGTCGCGGCGGCGGCGCCGTCGAAGCCGGCGGCCGACGCGCCGGCCGAGCCGCCTGCGCAGCCCACGGCACCGCGCGCACCGACGAAACCGCACCGCGACGAACCGGTTGCGCCGCCGCGCGCGGCGCTCGCGCCCGGCGAACGGCCGCTCGCGTCGCCGGCCGTGCGTCAGCGTGCGTGGGACATGGGCATCGAGCTGCGCTACGTGCGCGGCACCGGCGAAGCCGGGCGGATCCTGCATGCGGATCTCGACGCGTATGCACGCACCGGCGGTAGCGCGGCGCACGGGTCGCAACCGCGCGGCTACGACGAACGCCACGACGAAACCGACGTGCCGGTGATCGGTTTGCGGCGGGCGATCGCGCGCAAGATGCAGGAGGCGAAGCGCCGCATCCCGCATTTCAGCTATGTCGAGGAGATCGACGTCACCGAGCTCGAATCGTTGCGCACGGAACTGAACCGCCGCCACGGCGACACGCGCGGCAAGCTCACGCCGCTGCCGCTGCTGATCCGCGCGATGGTGATCGCGCTGCGCGACTTCCCGCAGATCAACGCGCGTTTCGACGACGAAGCGGGCGTCGTCACGCGCTACGGCGCGGTGCACATGGGCGTCGCGACGCAGACGGACGGCGGCCTCACGGTGCCCGTGCTGCGGCATGCGGAAGCGCGCGACGTGTGGTCGATCTCGGCGGAGATCGCGCGGCTCGCCGATGCGGTGCGCGCGAACCGCGCGCAGCGCGACGAGCTGAGCGGGTCGACGATCACGATCTCGAGCCTCGGCGCGCTCGGCGGCATCGTGTCGACGCCGGTGATCAATCATCCGGAAGTCGGCATCGTCGGCGTGAACCGAATCGTCGAGCGGCCGATGATCCGCGACGGCGCGGTCGTCGCGCGCAAGATGATGAACCTGTCGTCGTCGTTCGACCATCGCGTCGTCGACGGCGCGGACGCGGCCGAATTCATCCAGGCCGTGCGCGCGGTGCTCGAGCGCCCGGCACTGCTGTTCGTGGAGTGAGCCGATGAAGAACGAACACACCACGCTGCTCGTCGTCGGCGGCGGCCCGGGCGGCTACGTCGCCGCGATCCGCGCCGGCCAGCTCGGCATTCCGACGATACTCGTCGAACGCGAGCGGCTCGGCGGCACCTGCCTGAACATCGGCTGCATTCCGTCGAAGGCATTGATCCACGTGGCCGACGCGTTCGAACAGGCGTGCGGTCATGCCGGCGAGGGCGCGCTCGGGATCCGCGTGCGCACGCCCGAGATCGACATCGCGAAAAGCGTCGCATGGAAGGACGGCATCGTCGATCGGCTGACGCGCGGCGTCGGCGCGCTGCTCAAGAAGAACGGCGTGCGCGTGCTGCACGGCGAAGCGCGCGTGATCGACGGCAAGACCGTCGAAGTCGTCGGCGGCGGCCATGCGGTGCGGATCGGTTGCGAACACCTGCTGCTCGCGACCGGGTCCGAGCCGGTCGAACTGCCGTCGATGCCGTTCGGCGGGCATGTCGTGTCGTCCACCGAGGCGCTGTCGCCCGCGACGCTGCCGAAGCGGCTGGTCGTCGTCGGAGCCGGCTATATCGGGCTCGAACTCGGGATCGTCTATCGCAAGCTCGGCGTCGACGTCAGCGTCGTCGAAGCGGCCGAGCGCGTGCTGCCTGCGTACGATGCCGAACTCGTGCGGCCGGTCGCCGATTCGCTCGCGCGCCTCGGCGTGCGGCTGCGGCTCGGCCACACGGTACTCGGGCTGGACGCGCACGGCGCGGTGCGCGTGCGGGCGGCCGACGGCGCCGAGCACACGCTGCCGGCCGATCGCGTGCTGGTCGCCGTCGGCCGCCGGCCGCGCGTCGACGGGTTCGGGCTCGAGTCGCTGATGCTCGATCGCAACGGGCGCGCGCTGCGGATCGACGACGCGTGCCGGACCTCGATGCGCAACGTCTGGGCGATCGGCGACGTCGCGGGCGAACCGATGCTCGCGCATCGCGCGATGGCGCAAGGCGAGATGGTGGCCGAGCTGATCGCCGGCCGGCGTCGCCGGTTCACGCCCGCGTCGATTCCGGCCGTATGCTTCACCGATCCCGAGATCGTGACGGCCGGCTGGTCGCCGGACGACGCGCACGCGGCCGGCGTCGACTGCCTGAGCGCATCGTTCCCGTTCGCGGCGAACGGGCGCGCGATGACGTTGCAGGCGACCGACGGGTTCGTGCGCGTCGTCGCGCGGCGCGACGATCACGTGATCGTCGGCTGGCAGGCGGTCGGGTGCGGGGTGTCGGAACTGGCCGCGGCGTTCTCGCAGTCGCTGGAGATGGGCGCGCGGCTCGAAGACATCGGCGGCACGATTCACGCGCATCCGACGCTCGGCGAGGCGCTTCAGGAAGCGGCGCTGCGCGCGCTCGGGCACGCGCTGCACGTGTGACGCGCGCTCGCCGGACGCACCCGCCGCAGCGTCGCGCGCGCATCGGCGTGCGTCGGGCGTCGGGCGTGCGCGGCCGGCCGCCGTGCCGGAACCGCTCCGAAACGGCTGGCCGCGTATGCGCCGGGTATCAGGCAAGCGCGTTCGGATCGGCGTGCCGCGTCGTCACGTCACGATAGAACGCGTCGATCGCTTCGACCATCTGCGACAGCCCCGGCTGCTCGAGCGGATAGTGACCGGCGTTCTCCAGCATCTCGACCTTGACCGGCACGTGGCGAACCCGCGCGAGGAACGGCTCGCTCAGATGCAGCGGCGTCCAGCGGTCCGCGGCCGGTTGCGTGAGCAGGATCGGGCACACGGAAAAATCCTCCGGCTCGACCACCGGCCGGTACGACATGTAGGAATCGAGGAACGCCATCGTCATCGCGTTGCCGGCCGAGGTCCGGTCGGACATCCATACCTTCAGCGCATCGTCGCGGTTCACGAGCGCGTGCATCTTGCTCGCGAGCGACATCGGGATGCGCATGGCGCGCAGCGGCGTCTTCGCGGCGAAGTGCGTCATCGGGCCGCCGACGCGGCTCATGAACAGATTGCGCGCGGTTTCGTCGCGCACCTGCTGCAGGCGCTGGTCGAGAAAGGTCATGCCGACGATGCCGTCGACTTTCCCGTTCAGCGCGGCGACGTGGTACGTCAGCATGCCGCCCGCGCTCAACCCGTACAGCACGATCGGCCGATCGTCCTTCGCGCGCTCCGCGTCGATCAGGTCGCTGCCGGCGCGCACCCAGTCGTCGTAGCGCACCAGCGCGCCGCGTGCCACTTCGGTCATCCCGTATTCGGGCATGTCGACCGCGATCGTCTCGTAGCCGCGGCGTGCCAACTGCTCGCCGACGATCATCGACATCTGCCGTCCGTTCGTGCCGACGCCATGAAACAGGATCACCTTCACTTGCGCGCGGGGATTGCGATACGTATCGAGATGAAGACGATGGCCCCTCCAGCGCCACCATTGCTCGTCGGGCTGGCGATCGGCCGCCCACTGGAAGTCGGGCGGCAGGAACGCCTGCATGGCGCGCCAGACGGGCTGATCTGCATAGGTCCTGGACATGGCATCGGACTCCGGTCGGTCGAGTGAAAGGGCGGTTGCGATGGAGCCATCATCGCGCGGCACGCGGCGCTCGCCCATGCTGGCGCGGGCCAACCGCTTTAGAATCGAGGCCAACACACGTCACGAGGCGCCCGATGAACGTCTGGAACTTTGTCCGCAGCCCGGCTTCCGTCCTGCTGATGATCGCGTTCGGGCGCGACCGCGGAATCGCGCCGGCGGCGCTGCTGAAGGGCTCGCAGCTCACGCTGAAGCAACTCGCCGATCCGGATTTCACGGTGCTGGCCGCACAGGAACGGGCCGTCGCGTCGAACCTGCTCGCGCTGGCCGGCGACGAGCCGGGCGTGGGCTTGACGGTCGGCCTGTCGTACCAGCTTTCCGCCTACGGATTGCTCGGATACGGGCTGCTGAGCAGCGCGACCGGGATGGATGCGGTCGCGCTCGCGGGCCGGTATCTGGCCCTGACCTATACATTCGTCGGGATGACGTACCGTCGCGCGGGGCGGCACGGCACGATCGTGTTCGACGCGGCGCCGGAGTTGTCCGCGCCGCTGCAGCGCTTCTTCGTCGAGCGCGCGATGGGCGCCGCGTGCCGCGTGCTGCGCGACGTGATCGGCAGCGCGTTCACGCTCGCGACGTTCGACCTCGCGTACGACGCCGAACCCGGCGGCCGGCACGTGCTCGGCACGCCGGTCCGGTACCGGCGGCAGGCCAATGCGATCGCGTTCGAGCATGCGCACCTCGAACGGCCGTTGCCGCAGGCCAATGCCGCGACGGCCGCGATGTGCGAGCGCATGTGCGCGGAGCTGATCGCGCGCCGGCGCACGCGGGTCGACCTCGTGTCGTTCCTGAACGAATACCTGTCCACGCGGCCGTTCGACCGTCCGCCGCAACTGAGGGACATCGCGACGCTGCTGAACACGAGCGAGCGCACGCTCAAGCGTCGGCTACGGGAGGAGGGTGCGTGTTTCCGCGACATCTCGAATGCGGTGCGCAAGGCGCGGGCGCAGACGCTGATTGCCGAAGGGCGACTGTCGATCAAGGAAATCGCGGACGAACTGGGGTTCAGCGACATCTCGTCGTTCTCGCAGGCGTACAAGCGGTGGACGGGCGTGGCGCCGAGCGTGTCGCGGCAGGCGGCGCCCGGTTCATAGCGGGGCGCGGGCGGGGCGGCGGTCGCGGTTGACCGTCCCGCGCGAACCGTTCATCGTGTCGCTATCCCGCCCGGTTTCCCGCCCGGTTCATCGGCCGCGCACCGGCGGGTTCGCCGCGGTGCGGCATGGCGAAACGCCGCGTGCACGCGGCATTTTCCGACGATTGGCGCACGCGGGCGCCTCACGGAACGACCGGACATGAAACTGTTGCTCATCGGCGCGACCGGGCTCGTCGGTCGCCACGTCCTCGAAGTCGCGCTCGCCGACGCGCGGGTGGACCAGGTCGTCGTGCTCGCGCGCCGGCCGTTGTCGCCGCATCCGAAGATGCGCGCGCTGGAGGTCGACTTCGATCGACTGCCGGAGGCGGCCGACTGGTGGCGGGCCGATGCGGTGATCTGCACGCTCGGCACCACGATGCGGGCCGCCGGCTCGCAGGCGGCCTTTTGGCGCGTCGATCACGACTATCCGCTCGCGGTCGCGCGTCTTGCGCACCGGCACGGCACGCCGACCTACGTGCTGAATTCCGCACTCGGCGCGGACGCCGCATCGCGCATCTTCTACAACCGCGTGAAGGGCGAGGTCGAGCAGGCGCTCGCCGGCGTCGGGTTCGATTCGCTCACGTACGTGCGACCGGGCCTGATCGGCGGCAGCCGCGACGAGTTCAGGTTCGTCGAGCGGCTGTTCGTGCTCGCGTTGGGCGCCGTCGGGCCGGTGCTGCCGGCGAAGTGGCGCGTGAATCCCGCGTCGCGGATTGCGCGCGCGATGCTCGACGCGGCGATCGACGCACGGCCGGGTGTGCAGGTCATCGCATCGGATCGGCTCGTCTGATGCGGCGCGGGCGACGCGCCCGCCCGGCTATCCATCTGCGTTCGCATCGAGCGCGCCGAACTGCTCGGCGAGCGCCGCCGTGAACGCATCCAGCGCTTCGCTGCCGTCGGAATTCCTCGGTGTCGCGAGCTGAAATTCGACCGCGTGGCTCAGCTTGCTCGCCAGCAGCCGGCGCATCTTCCCGGCGGCGACCCACGGCGCCGCGACGTGGTCGGGCAGGAAGCCGACATGCGCGCCCGACAGGATGAAGATCACGTCGGCGTCGACGTTTTCCGAAAACGCGGTCGGCTGCGCATTGCGCAGCGCTGCTCCCGACGTGTTCGTCTTGTAGAGCCGCGCGACGTTGCTCGCGCGGGCGATGTCGTTGATCGACACGGTTTTCTTCGCGAACAGCGGATGGCGGGCGCCGCAATGCAGCGACTGATGCTCGACGAACAGCGGCGCGTAGTGCAGGCCGGCCTGATGGCCGGAGAAATAGCCGATCGCGAGGTGCAGTTCGCCTTTCAGCAGTCGGCGTTCCAACTCGTCGGGCGGCACCGCGATCATTTCGATCAGCACGTCCGGCGCGCGCTCGCGAAAGCGCCCGACGGCCGCCGCGATCGATTCGACGACGTCGGGGGAGAGCCGCTCGGACAGGCCGATGCGCAATTCGCCGAGCAACGTGCCCGATACGTGCTGCGTGTCGCGCGTGAACACGTCCATCGCGTGCAGGAGCCGGCGCGTCGACTGCAGCACGCGTTCGCCCTTCGGCGTCAGCCGGAAGCCGCTTTTACCGCGATCGCAGAGCCGGAACCCGAGCCGCGTCTCGAGCTTGGCCATCTGCGTGCTGATCGTCGACGGCGCCATGCCGAGCGTACCCTGCGCGGCGCTGAAGCCGCCGCTTTCGACGATCGTCAGAAAGAGCCGCAGCAACTGCACATCCATGTCTCTGAGTCGGGTCAGCATGGCGATACATCGTATTTTGTGAAGTCGGCTTATGTTAGTTCATATTTTTCGTTGCGTACGGGGGAGGCAGAATCGGCCACGAGGTCGCCAACCGTGCGACCGTGTCCCCTTCAGACAGGAATCCGACGATGAGCCAGAACGATTTCGCGTTCACGCGCGACAGCCTCTACGGCACCCGGGCCGAACCGAGTTTCGCGGGCGCGACGAGCTTCATGCGCCGGCGTTTCAGCCGCGATCTCGACGGCGTCGATCTCGCGATCACCGGCGTGCCGTTCGATTCCGCCGCATCGCACCGTCCCGGCACGCGGTTCGGCCCGCGCGGGTTGCGGATCGCGTCGACGGGCATCGCGTGGGAGCGCCCGTGGCCGTGGTCGTTCGATCCGTTCGACGTGCTGGCCGCGGTCGATTACGGTGATTGCGCGTTCGATCTCGGGCAGCCCGAATCGGTGCCGGGCGCGATCGAGCGGCATGCCGACGCGATTCTCGCGCGTGGCTGCGCGATGCTGACGCTCGGCGGCGATCACTTCATCACGTATCCGCTGCTCAAGGCGCATGCGAAGGTGCACGGGCCGCTGTCGCTCGTGCATTTCGACGCGCACACCGACACGTGGCCCGACCGCGGCGTGAAGCGCATCGATCACGGGACGATGTTCTATCACGCGGCGCGGGAAGGGTGGGTCGTGCCCGAACGGTCGGCCCAGATCGGCATCCGCACGACCAACGACGAACCGATGGGGTTCGACATCCAGGATGCGCGCCACGTGCATGGGTCGACGCCCGCCGCGGTCGCCGCGCGCATTCGCGAGCGCGTCGGCGATCGTCCGGTGTACCTGACGTTCGACATCGACTGTCTCGATCCGGCGTTCGCGCCGGGCACCGGGACGCCGGTCTCGGGCGGCCTGTCGAGCCATCAGGCGCTCGAGATCCTGCGTCACCTCGACGGCATCGACCTGGTCGGCATGGACGTGGTCGAAGTGTCGCCGCCGTACGATCATGCGGAAATCACGTCGCTGGCCGGTGCGACGATCGCGCTGGAGCTGATCTGCCTGTATGCGTCGCGCCGGCGGCAGAAAAAGGACGCGTCGATCGATGGATGACCTCACCTGGCGCAAGGCCGTTCCCGGCGACGCCGCCGAATGCATCGCGCTGCGGGCGCGCACCCGCGAGAACGCGTTCACCGAAGCGCAGTTGCGCGCGCTCGGCATCACCGTCGAAAGCTGGGGCGACGGTATCCGCGACGGGCTGTTCTCGGGCCACGTGTGCTGCGCGCGCGGATGCATGGTCGGCTACTGCTTCGGCGAGACCGTCTCGGGCGAGATCGTCGTGCTCGCGATGCTGCCCGAGTACGAAGGAGCGGGGATCGGCAAGCAGTTGCTGCGGCATGTGATCGACGATTTCGCGGCGAACGGCATCACGTCGCTGTTTCTCGGCTGCTCGACCGATCCCGCGTCGCGCGCGTACGGGTTTTATCGTCACCTCGGCTGGACGCCGACCGGCGAGCTGGACGACGCGGGGGACGAGATCCTCACGTTTCAGGTCGGGCAGCGCGGCTGATCGGACGCGTTGTTCGGATCTCGGCGTTTGCCCGGTTCGGACAACTGCTTGGTCAGACCGGGCAATCAGGTCATTGCCGCATGCGCGCGCCGACCGCGCGATGGCGTGGCGCTGCGTCGCCACGACGCCAACGCGTGGCGGCGCGCGCGACATCGACGCCGCACGACACCTGCCGAACCTCCTCCCGCCGGCGCCATGGCAGCCACGCCCGGCCGGCCACCCCCGATCGAGCTTTCATTTTCCCGACGCCCGGCTTGAGGCAAAACCTGCGCAGGTAGACCGCGATTGCTCGGACAATTTCGAAAGTCGATCGATATCGGGTAATCACCGATATCTCGCAAGTTGTATATACAAGATCATCCGCTGGCAATGTCGGCACGCGTCGTGCCGCTTGCGCGCCAGCGGGCAGACCCTGCGTGCGTGGCGCATGCCGGCGATCCACGGCGCCCCGCATTCGACGAGCCGAAAGGGCGGCTCGCAGCTTCCCGTCTCGTTCAAACCATATGTGATCCTGAGTATTTTGGAGATTGACCCGTGTCAACGAATTCCAGTGGAAAAGCCGGCGGACTGATCGAGGTTCGCTCGATCGACTTCATTCCCGACGCCGAGCGCCACGGCGGCGTGCTGAGCCAGTTCACGCTGTGGCTGTCGGCCAACATGCAGATCACGGCCATCGTCACGGGCGCGCTCGCGGTCGTGCTCGGCGGCGACGTGTTCTGGTCGCTGGTCGCGCTGCTGCTTGGCCAGCTCGTCGGCGGCGCGGTGATGGCGCTGCACGGCGCGCAGGGGCCGCAGCTCGGTCTGCCGCAGATGATCTCGAGCCGCGTGCAGTTCGGCGTGTACGGCGCGATGATCCCGATCGTGCTGGTGTGCCTGATGTACATCGGCTTTTCCGCGAGCGGCTCGGTGCTGGCCGGGCAGGCCGTCGCGCAACTGCTGCACGTCGACGACGCGGCCGGCATCCTGCTGTTCGCGGCCGTGATCGTGGTGCTGACCGTGTTCGGCTATCGCGCGATCCATTTCGTCGGCCGAATCGCGAGCGTGGTCGGCATCGTCGCGTTCGTCTACATGTTCGCGCAACTGTTCGCGAACCACGACATCGGCGCGCTGCTCGCGAACCGGCATTTCTCGCTGCCGAGCTTTCTGCTCGCGATGTCGCTGTCCGCGTCGTGGCAGATCGCGTTCGGCCCGTACGTGGCCGACTATTCGCGCTATCTGCCGCGCTCGACGTCGTCGGTCGCGACGTTTCTCGCGGTCGGCCTCGGCTCGGTGATCGGCGCACAGGCGGCGATGGTGTTCGGCGTGTTCGCGGCCGCGCTCGCCGGCAGCCAGTTCGCGCACCATGAAGTGTCGTACATCGTCGGCCTGGGCTCGACGGGCGCCGTGGCCGCGCTGCTGTATCTCAGCATCGCGTTCGGCAAGGTGACGGTGACGGCGCTGAACGCGTACGGCAGCTTCATGTCGATGGCCACGATCGTCAGCGGTTTTCGCGGCAAGGGCGCGGTATCGTCGAAGAGCCGCCTCGTCTACATCTTTGGGATGATCTGCGTGTCGACGCTGATCGCGCTCGCGGGCCGTCATTCGTTCCTGAAGGAGTTCACCGCGTTCATCCTGTTCCTGCTCGCGTTCTTCACGCCGTGGAGCGCGATCAACCTCGTCGACTACTACTGCTTCACGCGGTCGCGCTACGACGTGCCGGCGCTGTCCGATCCGGATGGCCGCTACGGCCGCTGGAACGCGATGGCCATCACGATCTACGTGGTCGGCATCCTGGTGCAGTTGCCGTTCATGTCGACGCACATCTACACGGGGCCGCTCGTCGATGCGCTCGGCGGCACCGATATCTCGTGGATCCTCGGTCTCGTCGTGCCGGCCGTGCTGTATTACGTCGGCGCCCGCGCGTCGCGACGCAGCATTCCCGAGCGCCTGATCCTGCCGCTCGAACGCGGCGAAGTCCACCACTGACGACACGTCTCGCGCATCGGGCCGGCAAGCCGCCAGCCTGAGCGCGAAGCCGGGCGCAGCCTGCGCCGGGCGCTGTCGACACAATCCCGTATCCCGCGATGGCGGTGCGGCATTCATGCCGCGCCAGATATCGTTTCAACCTCTGTCCATTGAATAGTATGACTAAGCATAGTGAAGTGCGCGGCGTCGATGGCCGCGCGCAGCCGGTGCACGCCGGTGTTCGTGTCGCGGTGGCGATCGCCTGCGTCGCCGGTTCGGGCGCTGCGCGCGCGCAGGACGGCGTCACGCTGTACGGCGTGATCGACGAATTCGCGCAGTACGTGAATACGGGCAACGGCTATACGGCCGCGATCAATTCGGGCGGCCAGTGGGGGAGTCGATTCGGATTGAAGGGCGGCGAGGATATCGGCGGCGGCCAGAAGATCGAGTTCGCGCTGGAAAACGGCTTCAATCCGAACGACGGCTCGCTCGCGAGCGCCGGCAGCATGTTCAACCGGCAGGCGTGGGTCGGCATCGCGGGACAGTGGGGCAAGGTGCGCGCGGGCCGGCAGAATTCGCCGCTATTCAACGACCAGGGCGGGCAGGATGCGTTCGGCGGCGTCACGCAGGCGTCCGGCATGGACAACCTGACCGTGTTCGCGTTCCGCACGAGCAACACGCTGTCGTACCAGAGCCCGGAGATCGCCGGTTTCCAGGGCGGGCTGTATTTCGGGTTCGGCGACGCGGGCGGCGTACGCTCGGCCGGTTCCAGCCAGCAGTTCGACGTGACCTACGAACACGGCCCGTTCGGCGCGTTCGTCGCGGGCCAGTGGTTGAAGAACGCCGCGGCGACCACGACCGATCGCACGCTCATGGCCGGTGCGTCCTACGCGATCGGCAACGCGACCGTGTACGGCGGCTTTTCCGCAGTGAAGTGGGCCGACCTCGGGATCGATTCGCGCGTGTACGGGTTGTCGGTCAAATACCAGTTCAATCCTGCCAGCTACGTCGCGCTCGGTTACGCGTACCTGCACGACCAGTCGTCACAAGGCAACAATGCGGATCAGCTCGGGCTGATGGTCGGGTACGATCTGTCGAAGCGCACGAGCTTCTACGGTGCGCTGTCTTACCTGCGCAACCGCAACCAGGCCGGCTACACGCTCGCCGGTGCGGCGAATCCCGGCCTGCCGCTCGCGTACCCGGGCGCGAATGCGCGCGGCGTGCAACTCGGTATAGTGCATCGCTTTTAACGCGCGCCGCGCCGGGGCCTTGGGCGCCCGGCGCGAGTCCCGGCCGCACGCGCGCCGTCATTTCCCGAGCCGCTCCGCGAGCGAGTAGCGCTGCATGCAGCGCTCCATCGCGTCGAGAAACGCGTGCTCGGCCGCATTCATCTTGCGGTCGCGATGCCACAGCAGGAACACGTCGACATCGACGAGCCCGTCGTCGGGCGGTAGTCGCCACAGCCGTTGTTGCGCGATGTCGTCGCGCACGATGTGCTCGGGCAGGCAACCGATCCCGTAGCCCGCGAAGATCAGCCGCCGCACTTCCTCGAGGCTCGGCGACGACGCGACGATGCGCCCCGTGAAGCCTCTCTGGTCGCGGAACACGGTGAGCGGCGACAGGCTGTCGCCGATCTGGTCGCTCGTGAACGACACGAAATTCTCCGCGAGCAGGTCGTCCATCCGCAACTGCGTCTGCCCGAACAGCCGGTGATGGCGGCCGCAGTAGATCGCGTAGCGCTGGCGCAGGAAGCAGCGCATTTCCAGCTTGTCGTGCGGCGTGCGGCACAGGCCGAGCCCGGCCGTGGCCGTTTTCTGCAGCAGCGACGACAGGATGTCCGACGAGCGCATCACTTCGATCTGCAGATCGATACGCGGATACGCGCGATGGAAATCCGCGAGGAACTCGTCGTAGACGGGCGATTCGATGCGGCTCACCGTCAGCAGCCGGATCGAGCCGGTCAGGTCGGCCGTGCTGTCGTCGATTTCGGTCTCGAGGCGCGAGATGCCGCCGTAGATGTCGCTCGCGATCCGGTACACGGCTTCGCCGGCCGGCGTCGGCGCGAAGTGCGCGCCGCGCCGCTCGATCAGCCGGCGCTCGAGCGTCTCCTCGAGCCGCCGCAGCGCCTGGCTGACGGCCGGCTGCGTGACGTGCAGGCGGGCGGCCGCGCGGCTCACGCTGCGCTCCTGCATGATCACCAGATAGGTGCGCAACAGGTTCCAGTCGAGGCGGTCGTTCAGGAACGGGGCGAGATCGGGGCGCATCGGGTCTCCGGAGCGGTCATTAGTTCGATTTATATCGCGAATAATAACTTGAAATTTGACTAATGATTTGCGGTCGCCGATAAAGGAGGGGCGCCGCAGCGTGCGGCGCGAGGCCGCGACAGACGGCCGTCGTCACGATATTGCGCGTCGCCCCGCCGCGGCGTGCGTCAGGAGCCCGCATGACCCAGTCCCTTCCTTCCGCCCGCCAGCCGGGACGCGCCGCGACGGCCGCGTTCATCGGCACGATGATCGAGTGGTACGACTTCTACATCTACGCGACCGCCGCCGCGCTCGTGTTCGGCGAACTCTATTTCCCGTCGCACGATCCGTTCGTCAGCACGATGGCGTCGTTCGCGACGTTCGCGGTCGGCTTCTTCGCGCGTCCGCTCGGCGGCGTGATCTTCGGCCATCTCGGCGACCGCATCGGCCGCAAGAAGGCGCTGATGACGACGCTGATGATGATGGGCGTCGCGACCGTCTGCGTCGGGCTGCTGCCCGATTATTCGAAGGTCGGCATCCTCGCGCCGGTGCTGCTCGTCGCGCTGCGCATCGTGCAGGGGATCGCGGTCGGCGGCGAATGGGGCGGCGCGGTGCTGATGGCGGGCGAGCATGCGCCGCAGGGGCGCCGCACGTTCTTCGCGTCGTTCGCGCAGCTCGGCAGCCCGGCCGGGCTGATCCTGTCGCTGATCGCGTTCCGCGCGGTCACGTCGATGGACAAGGCCGATTTCCTCGCGTGGGGCTGGCGCCTGCCGTTTCTCGCGAGTTCGGTGCTGCTCGTGGTCGGCATCCTGATCCGGCTCGGCGTGAACGAGTCGCCGGAATTCGCGCGGGTCAAGGAAGCCAACCGCACGGTGAAGCTGCCGGTCGCGGAAGTGTTCCGTTCCGCGTCGGGGCTCGTGCTGCTCTGTATCGGCGCGAACACGATCGGCATCGCGGGCGTCTATTTCACGAATACGTTCATGATCGCGTACACGACCCAGTACGTCGGCGTATCGCGCTCGCTGATCCTCGACAGCCTGTTCGCGGTCGCGATCATCCAGTTCTTCGCGCAGCCGCTCGCCGCGTGGATCGCCGAGCGCATCGGCGGGGCGCGCTTCCTGAAACTCGCGGCGCTGCTCGCGATGCTGTCGCCGTATCCGATGTTCATGCTCGTGCAGGGCGGCACGTCGGCGTCGCTGATCGCGGGCATCGCGCTCGCCGTCGTCTGCATGGCCGGCTTCTACTCGGTGATCGCGGGCTTCGTCAGCGACGTGTTTCCCGCACACGTGCGTTATTCGGCGATCTCGCTCGCTTACCAGATTTGCGGCGCGATCGCGGGCGGCCTGACGCCGCTCGTCGGCACGTGGCTCGCGCATCGCTTCACGGGCCAGTGGTGGCCGATCGCGGTGTTCTACACGTGTCTCGCCGGCATTTCGCTGCTCTGCATCGTCGCGCTCGATGCGCGCCGCGCCGCGCGGCCGGCCGCCGCCGAAGCGCTCGGCTCGCATTGAACCTCAACGAACGAATCGATCCGGAATGCATATGAACGACCTGCTGGAAATCGACGGCGCCCGCTTGTGGCGCAGCCTGGCCGACATGGCGCGCGTCGGCGCGACACCGCGCGGCGGCGTGCGGCGCCTCGCGCTCACCGATGACGACCGGCGCGGACGCGACCTGTTCGCGCAATGGTGCCGCGACGCGGGGCTGACGGTGAGCGTCGATGCCGTCGGCAACCTGTTCGCCCGGCGCGACGGCGCCGATGCGCACGCCGCGCCGGTGCTGATCGGCAGCCATCTCGACACGCAGCCCGAAGGCGGCCGCTTCGACGGCGTCTACGGCGTGCTCGCCGCGCTCGAACTCGTGCGCACGCTGAACGACGCGGGCATCGCGACCGACAAGCCGCTCGAGATCGTGTCGTGGACCAACGAGGAAGGCGCGCGCTTCGCGCCGGCGATGCTCGGCTCGGCCGTGTTCACGGGCGCGTTGCCGCTCGACGACGCGCTCGCGAAGGAGGACGCCGACGGCGTCACGCTCGGCGCGGCGCTCGACGCGTGCGGCTATCGCGGCACGCGCGCGACGGGCGGCGCGGTCGACGCGTATTTCGAGGCGCACATCGAACAGGGGCCGGTGCTCGAGGCGAACGGCACGACGATCGGCGTCGTCACGGGCGGCCAGGCGATCCGCTGGCTCGACGTGACGGTGACGGGCGTGGCCGCGCACGCGGGCACGACGCCGATGCCGTATCGCAAGGATGCGTATTTCGCGAGCGCGCAGATCGCGCTCGAGCTCGAACGGATCGTCGCCGCCTACGCGCCGCGCGGGCTCGCGACGATCGGGCAGGTCGGGATTCGCCACGCATCGCGCAACACGATTGCCGGCGACCTGACGTTCACGGTCGACCTGCGCCATCACGACGATGCCGAAGTCGATGCGATGGAGCGCGACCTGCGCGACGCATGCGCCCGCGTTGCCGCCGCGCGCGGCGTGCAGGTGGCGATCGATACCTGCTGGCGCAGCCCGGCGACGCCGTTCGACCGCGATTGCGTCGGGCTGGTCGCACAGGCGGCTGCCGCATTCGGCTACACGCACGAGCGGATCGTGAGCGGCGCCGGCCACGACGCGATCCTGCTCGCACGTCGCTGCCCGACCGCGATGGTGTTCATTCCGTGCGTCGACGGCCTGTCGCACAACGAAGCCGAGGATGCGTTGCCCGACGACGTGACGCGCGGCACGAACGTGCTGCTCCACGCGGTGCTGGCGCGCGCGGGCATCGCGACGCGCGTCGAAGCGCCGGCCGTGTCGCACGGCGCCTGACACGGCGAATCGACGAGGACCTTCATGAAAACCTATTTCCATCCCGAACAACTGCTGCACCATCCGCGCAGCTACCTGTCGCGCGGGCAGATGCGCGAGCCGCAGGAAGTGCCCGAACGCGCGGCGCGGCTGGTCGCGGCCGTCCGGTCGCTCGACTTCGACGTGCGCGAGCCGGCCGACCGCGGCGCCGCGTCGATCGCGGCCGTGCACGACATGAACTACCTGCGTTTTCTCGAGGACGCGCACCGCGACTGGAAGCGGATGCCCGACGACTGGGGCGACGAAGTGATGTCGAACGTGTTCGTGCGCGATCCGAACCCGCTGCGCGGCGTGCTCGCGAAAGCCGCGCGCTATCTCGCCGACGGCAGTTGCCCGGTGGGCGCGAATACGTGGCGCTCGGCGTACTGGTCGGCGCAGGACGCGCTGGCCGCGGCCGCAGACGTCAACGACGGCGCACGCGAGGCGTACGCGCTGTGCCGGCCGCCCGGTCATCATGCGCGCCGCGACGCGGCCGGCGGCTTCTGCTACCTGAACAACGCGGCGATCGCCGCGCAGGCGCTGCTCGGTCGCCATCGCCGCGTCGCGATTCTCGATACCGACATGCATCACGGGCAGGGCGTGCAGGAGATTTTCTACGGCCGCGACGATGTGCTGTACGTATCGATTCACGGCGACCCGACCAACTTCTACCCGGTCGTCGCGGGCTACGAGGAAGAGACGGGGGCAGGCGCCGGCGCCGGCTTCAACCTCAACCTGCCGATGCCGCACGGCGCGCCGGAGTCGGCGTTCTTCGAGCGGCTCGACGACGCGCTGCGCGCGCTCGCGCGGTTCCAGCCCGATGCGCTCGTGCTCGCGCTCGGCTTCGACATCTACAAGGACGATCCGCAATCGCAGGTCGCGGTCACGACCGACGGGTTCGGACGGCTCGGCGGCGCGATCGGTGCGCTCGGATTGCCGACGGTGATCGTGCAGGAAGGCGGCTATCACCTCGAGAGTCTCGATGCGAATGCGCGCGCGTTCTTCGGCGGGTTTGCCGCGGGGCGCTGACCGGGCCGGCGGAATCGGACCGTACGCCGACAGTGAAAACGGCCGCATGTGAACTGCACCCCAAAAGTTGGGCAACCAACCTTTGGGGTGTTTTTCATGATTGAACCGCTTGGATTTCTTGGACAGTGCCGAGCGTTAGTGTTCGGTCTTCCTGAACAGCCTGGACGTCAACCGTCCAGCTTCATGGATCGGTTCAATGGCGCGGCCGTGAAAATGCGTGCGGAAGGGTGCAGGCGGCCCGGGCGCGCCCGCGCTCACGAATTCGCGGCGGCCGGCGCGCGGCGGCGCTGCGTGACCTGCAGCATGACGAGCGCGAGTCCGGCGGCGGCGATCAGCGCGCCGACGAGCGGCACCGCCGCGTAGCCGAACCCGGCCGAGATCGCCGCACCGCCGGCGGCGGCGCCCACCGCGTTGCCGAGGTTGAATGCGCCGATGTTGACGGCCGACGCGAGGCCCGGCGCTTCGTGGGCCGCGCGCATCACGCGCATCTGCAGCGGCGGCACGACCGCGAACGTCGCGATCCCCCAGACCAGCAGCGTGACGCCGGCGCCCGCATGCGTGGCGGCGAGCAGCGGGAACGCCGCCATCGTCGCGATCAGCAGCACCAGGAAGCCGATCAGCGTGCCGTCGAGCGAGCGGTCGGCCAGCCGGCCGCCCGCGACGTTACCGATCGAGAAGCCGACGCCGATCAGCACCAGCATCGCGGTCACGAAGCCGGGCGTGGCGCCCGTCAGGTGTTCGAGCGTCGGTGCGACGTACGTATAGAGCGTGAACATCGCGCCGGCGCCGAGCACGGTCGTCCCGAGCGCGCCGAGCACGACGGGCCGCGTCAGCACGGAGAGTTCGGCGCGCA
Source organism: Burkholderia sp. MSMB1835 (assembly GCF_001526365.1). NCBI lineage: Bacteria > Pseudomonadati > Pseudomonadota > Betaproteobacteria > Burkholderiales > Burkholderiaceae > Burkholderia > Burkholderia sp. MSMB1835. The sequence continues at coordinate 50,103 of NZ_LOYP01000054.1, read as the reverse complement.
GGTCGGGCATCGTGCCGGCTTCGCCCTTCGGCAGCGCGGCGAACAGGCCGGCGATCGCGATCACGCCGAGGCCGGCGGTCGCCGCGAACGACATGCGCCAGCCGATGAGGTGGCCGAGCCAGGTCGCGGCCGGCACGCCGCCGACGTTCGCGATCGTCAGGCCCATGAACATCGTCGCGACCGCGCTGGCCTGCTTGTCGCGCGGCACGAGGCTCGCCGCGACCACCGAGCCGAGCCCGAAGAACGCGCCGTGGTTGAGACTCGTCACGAGCCGCGCGAGCAGCAGCGTCGTGTAGTCCGGTGCGACGGCCGACAGCAGGTTGCCGATCGTGAAGATCGACATCAGCGCGATCAGCGCGGCGCGGCGCGACCAGCGCGCGAGCAGCAGCGTCATCAGCGGCGCGCCGACCATCACGCCGATCGCATACGCGCTGATCAGCATGCCGGCTTGCGGTATCGACACGTGCACGCCGTCGGCGATCACGGGCAGCAGACCCATCGGCGAGAACTCGGTCGTGCCGATGCCGAACGCGCCGGCGGCGAGCGCGAGCAGCGGCAGTGCGGCGCCGCCGCGGGACGGGGAGGAAGTCGTGGGGTTCACGCGGTGAGCTCCTGTAGTCGGGGAACGACGGCACGAGGCCGTCGAGGACAGCGTGAAGTGTGCCAGCATGACTTTTGCGGAAAAAGCCGCATCCGGGCGAAATTATCTTGATTTCATGTCAACAATGCAGCGTGCGGGCCACGTGCATGGCGTGACCCGGGAGCCGAGCTTCGGCGGGGAAGGCGATCGCCGATGGCCGGCGTCGCGCAATGGCCGGAAAGCCTTTCGCCGCCAGGCCCGACGGCAAAAAAGCCCCGACCACAGGGGGACCGTGGCCGGGGCGAAAACGCATCCTCTCTTTGGCACGAGGGGTTGGATGCGCGCGCAGTATATTTCGGGCCATGACGATTCGAATCGGCGTTAAACGGCTGTTTTTGGTGTCAATTTGAAAATTGCGGTGTCGTGGCGTCGTCCGTCGGCGTCCCGAAAGATTTTTCGATGACGCGATGGTGTCGTTGAGTCCACGAAAACCGCAGAAACGCCGGGACCGCGGAAAGGGGCATTCCGTCCGTCGGTGCTGCAACGTGCATCGTCCGATCGCGCGCCGACGCATCCGCGTTCGTTCAGCCCGATTCGCCGGCCGCCGCGCGGACCGCCGCCAAGAAACGCGCGACGACCGGCGACGGCGCCGCCGCCGCGCCGTCGAACACGAACTCGATGTCGAAGCGGCTCGCGAGTTCGTCGAGCGCGACGAGCCGGACCGTGCGCGGGCAGGTCGGCGACGCGCTTTGCGGCACGAACGCGCAGCCCATCCCGGCCGCGACGAGACCGATCAGCGTCGGGATGTCGCTGCCGACCTGCGCGATGCGCGGCGTGAAGCCGGCCTGCTGGCACTGGGTCATCAGGAACCGGTGGTGCGCGGCGGAGCGCTGCGCATCGAACCAGACGAACGGCTCGTTCGCGACGTCGGCCAGCGTGCGCGGCGCGACGAAGCGGCCGCCCGGCGGCGCGGGCATCGCCAGCACGAAGCGATCGCTCAACAGCCGTACGCCCGTCAGGTGCGGCGCTTCCTCGCGACGCCACGCCATGATCCCGGCGTCGAGCTGGCCGCGCATCAGCGCGCTCGCCTGTTCGGCCGACAGCATCGGCGCGATCGACAGTTTCACGTCCGGGCACGCATCGCGAAACGCCTTCAGGACGTTCGCGACGACCGGCAACGGCAGGCAGTTCGGCAGCGCGCCGAGCCGCAGTTCGCCGAGCTGGCCGGCCGCGCTGCGCAACGCGCGCTCGCGGCTGTCCTGCAGCATGGCGAGCAGGCCGGTCGCATCGTGCAGGAAGCTCGTGCCGGCCGCCGTGAGCGTGACGCCCGTCGCGCGACGGATCAGCAGCGGCGTGCCGATCGCGTCCTCGAGCTCGCGGATCTGCCGCGACAGCGCGGGCTGCACGATGCCGGCCGCGCGGGCGCCGGCCATCACGCTGCCGGCCTGGGCGACGGCGACGAAGTAGCGCAGGTGACGCAGTTCGATCTGGCGCATGCGGTGTCCGGTCCGGTGAGTGGATATGCCTGCAAAGCATAGCAAACGCCATTCGATGGTATTGGAAAGCATGGCGAGCGTGCCGTACGATGACCGTCGTTGCCGCATTCGCTTCGTCGCGCGTCGCGTGCGTGTCCTCCGTTCTCATTGCGTCCCGTCTCATGCCGCTTCATATCCCGACTCCTTATATCCGCTCGCCCATCGTGTCCCGTCGGCTCGGCAAGGCCATCCGGCTGAAGCTCGATGCGCTGCAGCCGTCAGGCTCGTTCAAGCTGCGCGGCATCGGCGCCGTCTGCGAAGCGCGCCAGGCGGACGGGGCCCGGCGGTTCGTGTCGTCGTCGGGCGGCAACGCGGGCATCGCGGTCGCGTATTGCGGCCGCGAGCTGGGCGTGCCGGTGCGCGTCGTCGTGCCGGAAAGCACGTCGGCCCGGGCGCGCGAGCTGATCCGCGTCGAAGGCGCGGAACTCGTGGTGCACGGCGCGAGCTGGGCGGAGGCGAACGCGTTCGCGCAGTCGGCGCTCGGCGAGCACGACGCGTTCGTGCATCCGTTCGACGACCGCATCCTGTGGCAGGGGCACGCGACGATGATCGACGAGATGGCGGCGGCAGGCCCGAAGCCCGACGCGGTCGTGCTCGCGGTCGGCGGCGGCGGTCTGCTGTGCGGCGTGCTCGAAGGGCTGGCGCGCAACGGCTGGCACGACGTGCCGGTCGTCGCGGCCGAGACGGAAGGCGCCGACTGCTACGCGCGCTCGCTCGCGCAGGGGCGTCCGGTCGAACTGGCGGCCATCGCGAGCATCGCGACGACGCTCGGCGCGAAGCGGCCGTGCGACGCGGCGGTCGAATGGGCGACACGCCACGCGATCCATCCGGTCGTCGTGTCCGATGCCGACGCGGTGGCTGCATCGCTGCGGTTTCTCGACGAACACAGGATCGTCGTCGAGCCTGCGTGCGGCGCTGCGCTGGCCGCGCTGGAGCGGCCGGTGCCGGTGCTCGCGTCGGCAGCGGACATCGCGGTGATCGTCTGCGGCGGCGTGACCACGACCGTCGAGCATTTGCAGACGCTGCGCGCGACGTTGCGGTAGGCGAGGGCGCGGGCAGACGGCGCAGTCGCGAGACGGCGGGCCGACTGCGATCGTCGCGAGGGGTGAACTGCGGGCTTGGGCGGCGTGCGGCCAGCGGCGATGCGTCGGCGTTGCCTTGCCGTCATCCCATCAATCCCGGGCGGCCATGCGCGGCGCGCGTACGGCCGCATGGGCATGAACGGTTTCGGGGAATGACGCGGAAGGCCGGCGTACCGTCGCGCTACGGCGCATTCGGCCGGGCGCGACGATACGGGAGCGCGATCAGTGCGCGGTTGGCGCGCTCGCGCCGGACGACGCGGACGATGCGGCCGGATCGGCGGCAACCGGCGCAGGCGATGCGCTCGACGGCGCCGGTGCCGACGCGGGTGCCGCCGCTGCCGCCGAAGGCGCGGACGCGACCGACGACGGAGCGGCGGTGGCCGGCGCTGCTGCCGGACTCGGAGCAGACGCGGGCGCGGAAGCCGGTGCGGCCGTCGAACCTGAGGTCGACGAAGGGGCCGGCGCGGTTGCCGGCCCGGAAGTCGGCACAGGCGCTGATGCGGGAGCAGGCGCTGATGCGGGAGCCGACGCAGGCGCCGGACCGGCCGCCGAAGCCGGCGCAGGCGCGGACGCCGCTGCGGGCGCGGCGCCCGAAGCCGGTACCGACCCGGACGCCGCCGCCGGCGCGGCAGCGCGCGTTGCAGGCGCCGCGACGGCCGATGCCGCCGACGGCACGGCATTTGCACCCGACCCCGGCGCGATGCCCGGCGCCGAAAGCGGCACCGGCGCGGCGGGCGGCGTCGGCACGACCGGCGTCGTCATCTTCATCGGCTCGCCCTGCGGCGTCGGCGCGGGCTCGGGCAGCGGCGCGACGGGCTCCTTCTCGGCGGCCTTCACGGTCGCACGGTCGCGGCGCGCCGGATCGATCTTCAGGAAATGGTCGACGAGATTGAAGAAGCGCTCATAGAACACGCCGGCGGGAATCGTCTCGCTCGCGGTCTTGACGAGCGCATCGTCGCTCGACCCGATCGGCAGCGACAGCGAGCCGAACACGCTGAGGCCGACGCTGGCCGACGTATTCGACTTCTTCAGCGTATAGCGGTCCTGCACCGCGTTCACGTACGCGATGCTCGACGAGCCGTCCGCATTCGCATCCGCGCACACGACGTGAAACTCGATCACGACGTGCATGTCGTTGCTCGGCTGGAAATTCTTGCTGCCGTCGACGGCATCGTTGCGCGACGACGACACCACGTAGCCCTGGCTCAGCAGCGCGCGCCGCGCGGCCTCGCAGGCCGCGTCGGATTTCGAGTGGAACGTATGCGCATACGGGCTGCTGGTCGCGTCGAACTGTTCCTGCTGGTAGATCGGCTTGGGCGGCGACGAGCATGCCGCCAGCACGGTCGCGGCCGCGAGCGCGCACGAAACGGAAAACAGGCGAAATCGGTTGTGCATGGCGTCTTTCAGAAGGCTCGGCGAGAGGCGGCGCAAGGGTGGTGCCCGGATGGGCGTGCACACACGTCTCGTGTGGCCGGGGCGACATTATAGTTTCGTTTGATGTCGCGCTCGCTTCAGACGGCCGGCGCGCCGTGCGCCGCGGCCAGCAAGCGCGACGTCAGCGGATGATGTTCGCCGCGCCGCGAGCGGATCGCGTGGATTTCCTCGGTCACGTCGCCCGCCCGGCCGAGCCGCCTGAGCCCGCGCAACAGCGACGCGTCGTTCGCGCCGAGTTCGCTCAGCGGAAACACGCCGAGGCCGCGCGCCGCGAACACGGCCATCAGCGCGCTGTCCTCGAACTCCCCGGCCACCCGCGGCACGATCCGCTCGCTTTCCAGCCACAGGTCGAGACGCGCGCGCAATGCCGAATGCGCGGTCGGCAGCAGCACCGGCAGGCCGGCCAGGCACTGCGGAAAGCGCTGCCGTGCGCTCGGCGTGACGAGCGCTGCGGGCCCGTACCAGTCGACCGGCGACGCGACGAGGCGCTCGCTCGTCACGCGCAGGTTCGACCCGGACGGCGCGCCTTGACCGGCCAGCACGAGATCCAGATGATGCAGCGCGAGTTCCGCGAGCAGCGCGTCGTGCTCGCCCTCGTGGCACAGCAGCCGCAGCGTGGGCGTGTCGAGCACCGGGGCCAGGATCGCGTGCGCGGCGAGCTTGGAGATGCCGTCCGCGAGGCCGACCGCGAGCCGCACGGTCGGCTGGCTGGCCGCCGCGCGCACGTCGTCGGGAATCAGCCGGCCCATCTCGAAGATGACCTCCGCGCGCGCGAAGGCGGCTTGCCCCGCGTCGGTCATCGCGACGCCGCGCCCGGCCGGCCGCAGCAACTGGTGCCCGAGCGATTTCTCCAGCTCTCGCACCTGTGCGCTGATCGTCTGCACGGCCATGTCCAGTCGGGCGGCCGCACGCGCGAAGCCGCCTTCCTTCACGACGACCCAGAAATAGTACAGATGTCGAAAATTCAGCATCGGAGCAGGATATATCGTAAAAACCGAACCTAAGGTCAGATTCTCTCTGATTTTTCCGAAGTGTGGGGGCGGCATATCATCGGGCTTTCCACTTTCGTATCGGCCCATTCCATGGATTACCTGCTGACGCTTGCCGCCGACCCCGCCGTCTGGGCCGCGCTCCTCACGCTCGTCGTGATGGAAGTCGTGCTCGGCATCGACAACCTGATCTTCATCTCGATCCTCAGCAACAAGCTGCCCGAGGCGCAGCGCGCGCGGACGCAGCGCCTCGGCATCGCGCTCGCGCTGGTGATGCGCCTCGCGTTGCTCGGCAGCGTCGCGTGGATCGCGAGCCTCACCGAACCCGTGTTCACGCTGTTCGACCATGCGTTCTCGTGGCGCGACATGATCCTGCTGTCGGGCGGCCTGTTCCTCGTGTGGAAGGCGACCACCGAGATCCATCACCACGTGTCGCACGACGGTAACGGCGCGGGCGGGGCCGTCGGTGCGGCCGGCCTGACGGTGTGGGCCGCGATCGGCCAGATCGTGATGCTCGACATCGTGTTCTCGATCGACAGCATCGTGACCGCGATCGGCATGACCGAGCACGTCCCGATCATGTTCGTCGCCGTGATCGTCGCCGTGGCCGTGATGCTGTTCGCCGCGCAGCCGCTCGCACGCTTCATCGACCGCAACCCGACGATCGTGATGCTCGCGCTGTCGTTCCTGGTCGTGATCGGCATGACGCTGATCGCCGAAGGATTCGGTTCGCACGTGCCGAAGGGGTACATCTATGCGGCGATGGCGTTCTCGGCGTTCGTCGAGGGCATGAACATGCTGGCGCGGCGCGCGAAGGCGAAGCGGGCGGCGCACGCGGCGCGCGACTGACGCGGCACGCGCGACGCCGGCCGCCGCGGCGGCCGGCTCTTTCACCTCATACGGATTCCGAATGAAATTCGAACGGAAAGGAGAAATGCGATGAAATGCCCTGTCTGCAAGACGCCCGATCTGCTGATGGCCGAGCGCCAGTCGATCGAGATCGACTACTGTCCGACCTGCCGCGGCGTGTGGCTCGATCGCGGCGAACTCGACAAGCTGATCGCCCGCGAAACCGATGACGCGCCGGCTCGCCGCGACACGCCGGCGCAACGCGATGCGTACGCGCAGCACGGCCGCGACGACGGCTGGGGGCGCGACGGCCGCTCGCACGACGAGCGATACCGGCACGACGGCCGGCGTCGCAAGAAGTCGGTGTTCGACCTGTTCGATTTCGATTGAATCTGCCGTCCGCGCGCCCGAATGCGCGCGGCTCGATGCAACAAAGCCCCGCCCGGCATCGCGCCGGTGCGGGGCTTTTTCACGCGCGTCGTGTCAGGACGCGCATCGACTTTCACGCATTGCCCGCCGTCACGTCGATGCGGCGCGGACGCGTTTCCTCGCGGCGCGGAATCGTCAGCGTCAGCACGCCGTCGCGCAGGTTCGCGTCGATCCGCGACGTGTCGAGATCGGCGCTCAGCACGAAGGATCGCGCATAGCGCGTCGCCCGCACTTCCGCGTGCCGTACGCGCAGCTCGGCCGGCGTGTCGATGTGCGTGGCGGCTTCGATCGTCAGCGTATTGTCGTGCACCTTCACGTCGAGGTTCTCGCGCGGCACGCCGGGCAGGTCGGCCCGCAGCGTGACGCCGCGCGAGCCCTCGACGATGTCGACGGACGGGGCGATCGCGGGCCGGCGGGCGGCTTCGGCGGCGGCAGCGTGAACGGTGCTCGGGTGGCGTTCGGCCAGGGTCGGATTCGTGTTCATGTGGGTATCCTGTGGGTTACTGAATGGTGATCGCACGCGGCTTCGATGCTTCGCGCCGACCGACGCGAATCAGCAGGCAGCCGTTTTCGTAGCGGGCACTGACCTGGTCGGGGTCCGCGTCGCGCGGCAGTTCGACCACGCGGCGGAACGCGCCGTGAAAGCGCTCCTGCGCATACGTGCGCACGTCGTCGCCTTCGGTGCGCGGCGCCGGTTTGCGCTCGCCGCTGATCGTCAGCAGATCCTTGTCGATCGATACGTCGAAATCGGCCGCGGCCATGCCGGGCGCGAATGCGACGATCTCGATCGCATCGTCGGTGGCGCCGACGTTGAGTGCGGGAAAGGCGCCGGGGCGCACCGCGCGGATGCCGGACGGGCGCTCGCCGAGCAGGCTCGCCATCTGCCGCTGCACGCGGGCGAATTCGTCGAACAGGTCGTTGCCGAAATGGATACCGCTCATGTTGGTCCTCCTGAACAGGGAACGCGGGAGACGTGACGGCGCGACGCCTGCGGCGGGCGCGACGGGGGGCTCCACTGGATCGATACGGGGGCGGTGCGTTGCATGAGGCACTGCCCGACGACGCTTAATTAGTGGCCGCCGTCGCGCATTTCAAGAGGGATTGCGCAATCTGCGTCGACACGTGCGCGCGGGATTCGATGCGACAATCGGCGCGGCATATCTGCAGACCAACCACACGGGACAACCATGGACATTCGACGTATCGCGATCGTCGGCGCCGGCGTGATCGGCGCGAGCTGGGCCGCTTTCTACCTGACGCAGGGCTTCGACGTCGTCGCGACCGACCCGGCCCCGCAGGCCGATGCGCGGCTGCGCGACGCGCTGGCCGCGTTTCTCGGCGAGCGGGCCGCGGAGCTTGCCGCGCGGCTGTCGTTCGACGCCGATCTCGAGCGTGCGCTGGACGGCGTCGACTTCGTGCAGGAGAGCGGCCCCGAGCGACTCGACCTGAAGCGCGCGCTCTATCGCCAGATGGACGACGTGCTGCCCGCGCACGTGCCGATCGCGTCGAGCTCGTCGGGCCTGAAGATGTCCGAGATCCAGACCGCGTGCGCGAAGCATCCGGAACGCTGCCTGATCGCGCATCCGTTCAATCCGCCGCACCTGATTCCGCTCGTCGAGCTGGTCGGCGGCGATGCGACCGGCCAGGACGTGATCGCACGCGTGAAGCGTTTCTACGACGGGCTCGGCAAGCAGACGATCGTCCTGAACAAGGAGATGACCGGCCATGTCGCGAATCGGCTCGCGGCCGCGCTGTTTCGCGAGGTGTATCACCTCGTCGGCGAAGGCGTCGTGAGCGTCGCCGATGCGGACAAGGCCGTCGCGTGGGGCCCCGGCCTGCGCTGGGGGCTGATGGGGCAGTGCCTGACCTATCACCTCGGCGGCGGCGCGGGCGGGATCGCGCACTTTCTCGAGCACCTGTCGGGGCCGATCACGAGCTGGTGGGACGACCTCGGCACGCCTTCGTTCGATCCGGAAGTCGATCGCAAGCTGAACGACGCGCTGCGCGCGATCCAGGGCGAGCGCTCGATGCAGGAACTGGCGGCGGAGCGCGACCGGTTGCTCGTCGAGCTGATCGACGCGCGGCGCCGCAGCTTCCTGCCCTGATCGCGATCCGATCGCGCGCGGCGGCGGCGCCGGTCACTGCTGCGACGTTGCCTGGGGCGCGGGCGGCACATGGGCCAGCCACGCGGGGCTCGCGGCCTGCACGAGTTCGCGATTGCGCGCGCGGGTCGCGGCGTCCGGCGGGTAGTTGCCGTCGTTCGTCGGCAGTTCGCCGTCGAGATAGGCCTGCTTGAGCTGGTCGACGACTTCCGCGCGCGTCAGGCCCGGTGCGGGGGCCGGCGCGTCGGTCTGGGCAAAGGCGGGGGACAGCAGCGCGGCTGCAGCGGTCGCGGCGGCGAATCGCAGGACGTTCTTCATGGCGGGCTCCGATCAAGGGGACGGGGTATCGGAGGCGCGTGGCGATGCGCGGCGCGCCTCCGATGGGTCCCATTGTCGCGAGCGGGTGCTGCGCGGACGATGACGCGTGCCGGGCAAAGCCGTCAGGTGCGCACGGCGCCGTTACAACTCGGCCGCCGCCGCGATCAGCGTGGCTTCCAGCGCGAGTGTCGAGCGCGACGCGGCCGCCGGGCGATCGATCACGTATTCGAGTTCGCCGAGTTCCGGCAGTCCCGCCTCGAGCCGCGCGAGCCCGGCCGGGATCACGTAGCCGGCGAACGCGCTGACGCCGAGCCCCGCGCTCGCGGCCGCCCGCAACACCGCGATGCTGCTGCTCACGACGGCGATCCGGTAAGGGCGCCCGACGGCTTCGAGCGATTCGAGCACGCGGCGGCGCGACACGCTCGGTTCCGGATGCATCGCGAGCGGCAGCACGGCTTCGTGGCCGGTGATCGGCGAATCGGGGCCGGTGCACCAGTACAGCGGTTCGCTGCGGATCACACGGCCGCGCCGGCTGCCGGCGATGCGTTTCGCGAACACGAGATCGTGCCGGCCTTCGTCGAGCGCGTCGAACAGGTCGCCCGACAGCCCGGTCGAGATCGCGAGTTCGACGTCCGGGTTGCGCTGCACGAAGCTCGCGAGCGCGGCCGTCAGGTGCGCCGACGCGAAATCCTCCGACATCGCGAGCCGTACCTTGCCCGACAGCGGCGGCCCGCATACCGACGTGACGGCCTCGTCCATCAGTTCGAGGATGCGCACCGCGTAGCGGAACAGCGCGTCGCCGTGCTGCGACAGGTGCACGTTGCGCGTGTCGCGCTCGAACAGCGGCCGGTCGAGCAGCTCCTCGAGGCGGCGGATATGCTGGCTGACGGTCGACTGCGACAGGCTCACGCGCTCGGACGCAGCGGTGAAGCTGCCGGACTGGGCGACGGCGACGAAGCTGCGCAGCAGCTCGGGCGGTAACGGACGCATTGCTAAATCCACTGAATCGGTTTCGACAACTTCATAAATGGCCGGATTTTGCGGCGCTAGTATCGGATCACGCGCCAGTGCGGCCTCCGCGAAGGGGGGGCACCGGACGCGTAGCCCGTGTCGCGCCGCCGGCTGCATCGGTCAGTCTAAGCCATCCGGCGTGCGGCCCGAACCCGCATCATCCCATCGACCCCGAGAACGCGCTCGCACGACGAGCCGCCGGGCCGCGGCGCCCCGCCGCAGGAGACGAACAGTCCGCCCGGGATCGGCGTGCGGGCCTGGCTCCCGCACGCGTCAGGCGCCCGTCACGAAGAGACTGGAGACGACTCATGATCATCTACGGAACCGCGCTGCTGGCGTTCTGCCACCTGGCCGGACTGTTTCTCGGCGACCTGCTCGGCGCAGCCATCGGCGTGAAGACCAACGTCGGCGGCGTCGGCATCGCGATGCTGCTGCTGATCTGCCTGCGCCTGTGGCTGCATCGGCGCGGCTGGCTGCCGAAGGAGACTGAGGCCGGCGTCGGTTTCTGGGGCGCGATGTACATCCCGGTCGTCGTCGCGATGGCCGCGAACCAGAACGTCGTCGCCGCGCTCAAGGGCGGGCCGGTCGCGCTGCTGGCCGCCGTCGGCGCGGTCGCGGTCTGCGCATGCTGCATCGCGGTACTCGCGCGCATGGGGCGCGACGACACGGCCTTCGCGGGCGTGCCGCAATTCGAAGAACGGTAACGGAGGCCGCCATGCTGCAGATGCTCGAAAAAACCGTCGCCCACAACGGGCTCGTCGCGTCGTTCGCGCTGGTCGGCCTGATCATGTGGCTGTCGTCGATCGCGTCGCGCAAGCTCACGTTCGGCCGCGTGCACGGCTCGGCGATCGCGATCGTCATCGGTCTCGTGCTCGCGTACGTCGGCGGCGCATTCACCGGCGGCGAGAAGGGATTGGCCGACGTCAAGCTGTTCGCCGGCATCGGCCTGATGGGCGGCGCGATGCTGCGCGATTTCGCGATCGTCGCGACCGCGTTCGAGGTGCAGCCGACCGAGGCGCGCAAGGCCGGGCTCGTCGGCGTCGTGTCGCTGCTGCTCGGCACCGTGCTGCCGTTCATCGTCGGCGCGTGCATCGCGCGCGCGTTCGGCTATACCGATGCGGTCAGCATGACGACCATCGGCGCGGGCGCCGTCACCTACATCGTCGGGCCCGTCACGGGCGCGGCGATCGGCGCGAGCTCCGACGTGATCGCGCTCAGCATCGCGACGGGGCTCGTCAAGGCGATCATCGTGATGGTCGGCACGCCGGTCGCGGCCAACTTCATGGGCCTGAAGACGCCGCGCTCCGCGATGATCTTCGGCGGGCTGGCCGGCACCGTCAGCGGCGTGAGCGCGGGGCTCGCCGCGACCGATCGCCGGCTCGTTCCGTACGGCGCGCTGGTCGCGACGTTCCATACCGGCGTCGGCTGCCTGCTCGGGCCTTCGCTGCTGTTCTTCACGACGCGCGCGCTGGTCGGCGCATAGCCGCCAAGTGCGATCCGGGCGGCCGGCGCGTGCCGGCCGCGGCGGGCCGCATCCATCGCGGCGTCCTCTGAGTCGCATTCGTCAACATCATCAATCGGCGGCGGCGCCAGGCTTAGAATGCCGCTGAACCATCGAAGCGGAGAACTGTTCATGACGGGATGGAATCACGCGCGGCAGGCGCGCGATGCACGCCTCGCGGCCGGCACGGCATACGCGCACGGCAAGCGGGTCGATGCGCGCGACACCGTCGCGTTGCTCGAAGCGGTGCTGCGCCCCGGCGACCGCGTCTGCCTCGAAGGCGACAACCAGAAGCAGGCCGACTTGCTCGCCACCGCGCTCGCCGACGTCGACAGCGCGAAGATCCACGATCTGCACATGGTGCAGTCGGGCGTCGTGCTGCCCGAGCATCTCGACGTGTTCGAGCGCGGGATCGCGAAGCGTCTCGACTTCGCGTATTCGGGCCCGCAGTCGCAGCGCATTGCGAAGCTGCTGTTCGGCGGCAAGATCGCGCTCGGCGCGGTGCATACCTACCTCGAGCTGTTCGCCCGCTACTTCATCGACCTCACGCCGCAGGTCGCGCTGATCGCGGCCGTGAGCGCCGACGCCGACGGCAACCTGTACACCGGCCCGAACACGGAGGACACGCCGACCGTCGTCGAGGCCACCGCGTTCAAGGACGGCATCGTGATCGCGCAGGTCGACCGCATCGTCGACAAGGTGCCGCGCGTCGACATCCCGGGCGATCGCGTGCATTTCGTCGTCGAGGCCGGTCGGCCGTTCTACGTCGAGCCGCTGTTTACGCGCGATCCGGCCGCGATCACCGAAACGCAGATCCTGACCGCGATGCTCGCGATCAAGGGCATCTACGAGCCGTACGGCATCCGCCGCCTGAATCACGGGATCGGCTTCAACACGGCCGCGATCGAGCTGCTGCTGCCGACTTACGGCGAGAAGCTCGGGCTGAAAGGCAAGGTCTGCACGCACTGGGCGCTCAACCCGCACCCGACGCTGATTCCCGCGATCGAATCGGGCTGGGTCGAGCAGATCCACTGCTTCGGCTCCGAAGTCGGGATGGACGACTACATCCGTGCGCGCTCCGACGTATGGTTCACGGGCCCCGACGGATCGCTGCGCTCGAACCGCGCGTTCTGTCAGACGGCCGGCCTCTATGCGTGCGACATGTTCATCGGCTCGACGCTGCAGATCGACCTGGCGGGCCATTCGTCGACGGTCACGGCCGAGCGGATCGCCGGCTTCGGCGGCGCGCCGAACATGGGCAGCGACGCGCGCGGCCGCCGCCATCCGAGCGAGCCGTGGCTGAAGGCCGGCGCGCAAGCCGACCCCGACACGCCGGCGGCGCTGCGGCGCGGCCGCAAGCTGGTCGTGCAGATCGGCGAGACGTTCGGCGACAAGAACGTGCCGATGTTCGTCGAGAAGCTCGACGCGCTGAAGCTCGCCGACAAGCTGCAGCTCGACCTCGCGCCGATCATGGTGTACGGCGACGACGTCACGCACATCGTCACCGAGGAAGGGATCGCGAACCTGCTGATGTGCCGCGACAAGGACGAACGCGAGCACGCGATCCGCGGCGTCGCCGGCTATACGGACGTCGGCCGCGGCCGCGACCGGAAGCTGGTCGAACGGCTGCGCGAGCGCGGCGTGATCCGCCGCCCGGAAGATCTCGGCATCGATCCGCTCGACGCCGATCGCCGCTGGCTCGCCGCGCGTTCGATCAAGGATCTCGTGCACTGGTCGGGCGGGCTCTATGCGCCGCCGGCCCGGTTCCGCAACTGGTGAGGAAGAGGGCATGGAACAGTTGAACTATCGCTTCACCGCGCGCGAACGCGCGAAGGGCGAGCAGGCCGCGGCGCTCGTCGGCGTGGTCGCGTCCGGCAACCTCGAGGTGCTGGTCGAGCGCGTGCTGCCGGGCAACGAATGCGAGATCGACATCCGCACCGCGGCCGTCGGTTTCGGCGCGGTCTGGCAGGCGGTCGTGTCGGATTTCGTCGAGCGACGCACGCCGGGCGGTCTGAAGCTGTCGATCAACGACGGCGGCGCGCGCCCCGACATGGTGTCGCTGCGGCTCGCGCAGGCCGTGCGCGCGATCGAGGGAGACGCATGATGAGCGACGTGATTCACGACGCGCCGGCGTTCGTCGCGAATGGGGCGAGCTGGTACGAAGCGTCGGCGCGGCAGCGTATCGACGGGCTGCTCGACGCAGGCAGCTTCGGCGAATTCCTGGGGCCGGCCGAGCGCGTGACGAGCCCGCACCTGCCGCTGTTCGATCTGCCGCAGCAGTTCGACGACGGGATGGTGGTCGGCCACGGCCGGCTCGACGGCCGGCCGGTGTTGGTCGCCGCGCAGGAGGGCCGCTTCATGGGCGGCGCGTTCGGCGAAGTGCACGGCGCGAAGCTCACCGGGTTGCTGCGCGCCGCGCGCGACGTCGGCAAGCCGGTGCTGATCCTGTTCGATACGGGCGGCGTGCGGCTGCAGGAAGCGAACGCGGGCGAGCTCGCGATCGCCGAGATCATGCGCGCGCTCGTCGAAGCGCGTGCGGCCGGCGTGCCGGTGATCGGGCTGATCGGCGGGCGGGCAGGCTGCTACGGCGGCGGCGGGTTGCTCGCCGCGTGCTGTTCGGCACTCGCCGTGTCGGAGCAGGGGCGCATCAGCGTGTCGGGCCCCGAAGTGATCGAGACCAATCGCGGCGTCGAGGAATTCGACTCGAAGGATCGCGCGCTGATCTGGCGCACGATGGGCGGCAAGCACCGCCGGCTGATCGGCGGCGCCGATCGCTACGTGGCCGATACGCCGGACGCGTTCCGCGCGGCCGCGCTCGAGCTGATCGACCGGGCGCCGGCGTTCGATGCGGCGATGCTGCGCGCGGAGCAGGCGCGCCTCGAAGCGCGGGTCGAACGGTTCGGCGCCTGCCAGGATGCGCTCGACGTGTGGCGCATGCTCGGCGCGGATCGCCCGGAAGCGATTCCCGGCATGTCCGACGACGAATTCGCCACGCTCGCCGACCAGTTACAGGAGCAGAAATGAAACGACCCCCACGCTCACTTCGTTCGCTGCGCCCCGAGGGGGCGCCTGCTTCCCTTGGGGCGGCCCGGCGGGAGGCAGCATGACGCTCGATGAAGTACTGAACGCGCTGTTTCCCGCGGGCCACGCGATTGCGCGCAACGGCGGCCTGCTGACGGGCCACGCGGAACTGGCCGGCGTGCGCGTCGACGTGATCGGCGTTGCCGAGCGTTTGCCGTTCGGCATCGACGAGGCGCTGACGCTCGCGTCGCACGTGCTCGATACGGTCGCGCGCGGCGGCGACACGCCGATCCTCGTGCTGGTCGACAGCGACAGCCAGCGGATGAGCAAGCGCGACGAATTGCTCGGCCTGAACGAAGGGCTGTCGCATCTCGCGAAGTGCCTGATGCACGCGGATCTCGCCGGGCACCGGACGATCGGCGTGCTGTACGGCCACACGGCCGCCGGCGCATTCATCGCCACCGCGCTCGCGACGCGCACGCTGCTCGCGGTGCCGGGCGCCGAGCCGGAGGTGATGGATCTGCCGTCGATGTCGCGCGTGACCAAGCTGCCGATCGACGTGCTGAAGGAGATGGCGCGTTCGACGCCGGTGTTCGCGCCGGGGCTCGACAATCTCGTGAAGATGGGCGCCGTCGACGCCGTGCTCGATCCGTCCCGCGCGCTCGACGCGCAGGTCGGCGAATGGCTCGGCAAGCCGGTCGAGCGCATCGACCGGCGCGCGGCGCGCGGCCGGCCGGTCGCGACCGACGTCGCCGCCCGCGTCGAGGCACTCGCGCGTGCCGCACGCTGAGCTGCCGCTGCGCCGCCATACGCTCGTCACGCTGACGGCGGGCGGGTGGGGCGCGGCATTCGCCCGCGACCCCGCGCTCGCGGGCGACCCGCTCGTACGCGCATGGGCCGCACGCGGCTGGCCGCTGATCGTGCGTCGCGCGTCGCCGGATGAAGCCGATGCCGGCCGCGTGCCGCTCGGCCTGCCGCTGCCGCCGTCGGCAGGCAAGCGGCGCATCGCGCTGAACGTGTCCGCCGACGCGCTCGCGACGGTCGGTCCGCTGCCGATGTTGACGGACGTGCGCGCCGCCGCGCCCGCGGCATGGCACGCGCCGTTGCGCGAGCTCGATGCGCTCGGCGCGCGCTGCGGCGTGCAGGGCCGCGTGTTCGGCAGCCTCGCCTGGCAGGCGCTGACGGGAGAGCCTTACCTGAGCGCGTCATCCGATCTCGACGTCGTATTTCCGCTGCCCGACCCCGCGTCGCTCGCGCCGTTGCTCGACGGTCTCGCGGCGATCGACGCGCGCGCGCCGATGCGCATCGACGGCGAGCTGCTGCGCGACGACGGCGCGGGCGTCAACTGGCGCGAACTGCACGCGCGGTTGCCCGAAGTCGCGGTGAAGACCGCGCTGGCCGTCGAACTGATGCGCGCCGACGCATTCGCCGGAGGCACGCGATGAGCGCCCGCGGTGCCTGCCGCTTGGCGACGCCGTCCGATGCCGAGCGCATCGCCGCGCTGGCCGAGCACAGCCTCGTGCTCGAGATCGAGACCTATCCGAAGCCGGGCCTCGTCAGTCACGTCGACACCGGCAGTCACGCGGACATGGATGCGGCGACGTTCGCGCGCAGCGCGGCCGTGCTGCGGCCGCACTTCGCGGAACTCGCCGACGCGGGCGCGCGCGACGCGGACATGACCGTGCTGCGCAAGATCGGCCTGCGAGCCGAACACGCGATGCTCGCCGCGACCGGCGGCGTCAATACGCATCGCGGCGCGATCTTCGGGCTCGGGCTGCTGTGCGCGGCCGCCGGCCGGCGCGCGCGGCCGGGCGCGGTGCCGGCCGGCACCACGCTCGGTGCGCTCGTGGCCGGTCGCTGGGGCGTCGAGATCCTCGGCGGCCCGCGTCTGCCGGACAGCCACGGCGAGTGCGCCAGCCGCCGCTACGGTGTCGGCGGAGCGCGTCGCGAGGCCGCCGACGGTTTCCCGTCCGTGTATGCGGTCGGGCTGCCCGCGCTGCGCCGCGCACGGCGCGACCTGCCGGACGATCCGGAAGCCGCGCGGGTTGCCGCGTGCTTCGCGTTGATCGCCGTGCTCGACGACACGAATCTGCTGCATCGGGGCGGCCGGGACGGCCTCGATTTCGCCCGTGCGACCGCCCGCGCGTTCGTCGCGCGCGGCGGCGTGCGCACGCCCGACTGGCGGCTGCGCGCGGCGGCCGCGCATCGTGCGTTCGTCGCGCGTCGGCTGAGCCCGGGCGGCGCGGCCGATCTGCTCGCGATGAGCGTGTTCGTCGATGCGCTCGAAGCCGAAGGGGACGCGCGATGACGCTGGCCATCCTGTGCTCGGGGCAGGGTGCGCAACGCGCCGACATGTTCGACCTGACCGGGTCGGCGCCGCAGGCCGACGCACTGTTCGCGCATGCGGGCCGGCTGCTCGGCAACGATCCACGTGCGTGGGTCCGGCAGGCCGGGCCCGACGCGTTGCGGGAAAACCGCGCCGCGCAGATTCTCTGCACGGTCCAGGCGCTCGCAGCGGCGGCGCTGCTCGACGCGGTGTGGCCGCGCCGGCGTTGCGTCGCGGGCTACAGCGTCGGCGAGGTCGGCTCGTGGAGCGTCGCGGGGATGATCGACCCGCACGATGCACTCGAACTGGCCGCCGCGCGGGCACGCGAAATGGATGCCGCGAGCGGCGGCGACGAGCGGATGGTGTTCGTGCGCGGCCTGACGCGCCCGCAACTCGCGCGGCTGTGCGACGGTCGCGACGCGGCCATCGCGATCGCGAATCCCGGCGATGCGTTCGTGGTCGCGGGGCGGCGCGCCGATGTCGATGCCGTGGCCGACGATGCGACCCGTGCCGGCGCGCTGCGCGTCGCGCCCGTCTGCGTGCGGATCGCGTCGCACACGCGCCGGCTCGCGGCGGCCGTACCCGCATTCCGCGCGACGCTGGCCACGACACCCGTGCGTCGGCCGTTGCCCGGCACGCGGCTGTTTTCGGGGATCGACGGCGCGTCGGTGCTCGAGGTCGACATGGGCCTCGACAAGCTCGCGCGGCAGATCGCCGAGCCGGTCGAGTGGGCGGCCTGTCTTGCCGCGTGCGTGGAGGCCGGCGCAACCGCGTTTCTCGAACTCGGCCCCGGCCGCGCGCTGGCCGAGATGGCCGCCGGCGCGTATCCCGCGTTGCCGGCGCGCAGCCTCGCGGATTTCCGTTCCGTCGAAGGCGTGGCGAGCTGGCTCGCGCGCGTCGCGGCCGGCTGATCGGCACGGCGAAACCCGGCTGAAACCCGGTCGCCGGGCACCTGTTTCGCACTGTGTGTTGCGCCGGCGCAGCAGCGTCGCCGCCGCCCCTTGCCACGCGAAATGGCGTCGCTACAATGGCGCCCGCCATGAGACCAGCCGCCTTCTTTCTCGCCGCGTTCTGCTGCGCGGCGAGCGTCCACGCCAGCCACATTCCGTCCGACGCCGCATCGGTCGGCACGTACTTTTCGTATGACAACGCGGCGGCCGACGCGACCGTCGATCTGATCGAACAGGCGCAGCGCCGCGTGCTGCTGGCCGGCTATACGCAGGTGCCGCCGGCTGTCGCGAGCGCGCTGCGCTCGGCCCGCGCGCGCGGGATCGAAGTGCGCGTCGTGCTGGTGCGCCCGCCGCGTGCGGGCAGGTACAGCGGCGCCGGCTATCTGAAATCCGCGGGCATCGACGTCGCGATCGACTCCCGGGGCGGCGGCCCCGCGTCGCGCTTCGCGATCGTCGACGACAGCGTCGCGCTGACGACGTTGTCCGACGGCGCGGCCGAGCACGCCGACACGGTGAACGTGTTCCGGCGCGCGCCCGAACTCGCGCAGTCCTACGCCCAGTCGTTCTGGCGGCTGTACCGGCAGGCCGGCGGCCTCTGACCCTTCCCCCTGCACGTCGCGCGCCGGTGTGACCCTGCTTGCATCGGCGCGAGCGATGCACCATCCTCGTTGACAGGCGCCGGCGCGGGTGGCGCGCACGCGGCGCAACGGCAGGGAGTCGATCGTGACCGAAAGCGGTTTTGCCGATCGCGCCGACGCGGGCCGCCAACTGGCCGACGCGTTGCGCGAATACGCAGGGCGAAGCGATGTGGTCGTGCTCGCGTTGCCGCGCGGCGGCGTGCCCGTCGCGTATCCGGTCGCGTGCGCGCTGCGCGCGCCCCTCGACGTGCTGGTCGTGCGCAAGCTCGGCGTGCCGTTCGACCCCGAACTCGCGATGGGCGCGATCGCGACGGGCGGCGCGATGCATCTGCAACGCTCGGTGATCCGTTCGATGGACGTCTCCGATGCGCAACTCGCCGACGTGATCGCGCGCGAGACGGCCGAACTGCAACGCCGCGAGGCGCTGTACCGCGGCGCGGTGCCGCCGCAGGCGGTGGACGGACGCATCGCGATCGTCGTCGACGACGGTGTCGCGACCGGCGCGTCGATGCGCGTCGCGCTGCAGGCGCTGCGCGAGCGCCACCCGGCGCGCATCGTCGCGGCGGTGCCGGTCGCGCCGGCGGGTGCGGCGCACGCGTTCGACGGTCTGGCCGACGCGTTCGTCACGGTGTCGCAGCCGCTGCGGTTCTTCGGGATCAGCCAGTTCTACGCGCGCTTCGAGCAGACGAGCGACGACGAGGTGCGCGCGCTGCTCGACGCGGCGCGCCCCTGACGCGGCGTCACGTCCGACGGCTCCGGCGCGGGCGCGCTCGGCCGGCTTCCGCCAGCGCGAACACGCGCTGCAGCGCCGGATGGACGTTGCCGTGCCAGCGTGGCCCCGTAAACAGCCCATAGTGATCGCAATCGTCGATGTCGACGCGATGGCGCTCGTCGGCCGACAGGCCGCTGCACAGGGCGAGCGCCGCATGCGTCTGCCCGGCGCCCGTGACCGCGTCGCGGGCGCCTTCGACGGTCAGCAGCGCGACGTCGCGCAGCGCGGCGGGGTCGACGCGCCGGCCGCGCACGCGCCACGCGCCGGTCGCGAGCAGCATGCGCTGGAACACGACGTCGACCGTGTCGAGAAAATAGTCGGCCGGCATGTCGAGCAGCGCCGTGTATTCGCGCAGCGCCCGCCGGGCGTCGGCAAGCCCGCTCATGTCGAAACGCGACGCCGCCAGCGCGTAGGTTTCGATCAGCGTCAGAAAGCGTTGCGGATACAGGAGCGCGATCTCGCCCTGCTGCAGATAGGTCGGGAACACGGCGCGGCCGTGCCCCGCGAAGCCGGGCGGCACGATGTCGATCAGGTGGCGCCGGCACCAGTCGAGCGAATGGGCGGCGGCCGCGGCGCCGAGCGCGCTGGGGTTCAGCCGCGCGTCGAGCGGGCCGCCGATCAGCGTGATGCTCGCGGGCGGCGCGAGGCCGCGTGCGGCGCGCAGCGCGAGCGCGCCGAGCGCCGGTACGGTCGCCTGGCACACGGCGACGACGTGCAGCGGCCGATCGTCGCGCTGGAGGGTGCCGACGAAGCCGTCGAGCATCGCGACGTACTCGTCGAGCCCGAAACGGCCTGCCGCGAGCGGCACGTCGCGCGCATTGCGCCAGTCGGTCACGCAGACGTCGCCATCGGCGAGCAGCGTTTCGGCGGTTTCCCGCATCATCACGGCCGCGTGCCCGACGAGCGGCGCGCACAGCAGCACCGTGCGGCGCGCATCGGCGTGCGCGAAGCGCCGCAAGTCGCAAAACGGCGTGTGCGCGACGACCTGCTCGCCGACGTCCGGCCACGCGAGGTCGAAGCCCGGCGGCGCGGCCTGCGGCCCGAGCAGCGGTTCGAACAGGTCGTCGTAGCACGACGACGCGGCATGCGGCAGCGACGCCGCGGGCCACGCATCGAACGCGTATCGCGTCGCCGCGCGCCATGCGCGCATCCATTCCCGCTGCTGCTCGACGACGGCGTACCACATGGCGGACCCTGGGGCGGAAGGAGCGTGAACCTGCATTATGGTCACAGTGGACGGGCAGTGCGAGCCCGATGCGCGGCCGGCCGATGGGGGCGAGCGCACGGGCACGCGAGGGCCAGCGCAAGCCCGCTGTTGGCGTGAACAGGCGCTAGGCGCTGCCGCGCGACGCTGCTACAGTCGTCGGTTCCATTTCCTCGAAGCGGAGCGTTTGCGATGAAGCTGATCGGCATGCTGGATTCCCCGTTCGTGCGCCGCGTCGCCATCTCGGCGAAGCTGCTCGACCTGCCGTTCGAACACGAGTCGATCTCGGTGTTTCGTCATGTCGAGCAGTTCAGGACGATCAACCCGGTCGTCAAGGCGCCGACGCTCGTGACCGACGGCGGCGCGACGCTGATCGATTCGTCGCTGATCGTCGACTATCTCGACCACCTCGTTGCGCCCGAGCGGCGCCTGCTGCCCGACGCCGTCGATGCCCGGCTGCGCGCGCTGGTGCCGATCGGGTTCGCGCTGGCCGCCGCCGAGAAGACCGTGCAGGTCGTCTACGAGCAGGCGCTGCGGCCGTCGGACAAGCAGCACGAACCGTGGGTCGAACGCGTGCTGAGCCAGCTCGAAGCCGCATACGGCGCACTGGAGCCGCTGGTCGCGGCCACCAACGGCTGGTTCGGCGGCGCGCGGCTGCTGCAGTCCGACGTGACGGTCGCGGTGGCGTGGCGCTTCACGCAATTCATGGCCGCCGACTACCCGGTGCTCGCGCGGATCGATCCGGCCCGTTATCCGGCGCTCGCCGCGCATTCCGCGCGGGCGGAAGCGCTGCCGGCCTTCGTCGAAACGCCGCTCGTCTAGGGTTCGCGCGCCGGGCCGTCGCATACCGACGTTGGACGCCGCCGGCTCGTGTCCGGCCAGTCGCTGCCGATTGTTCTCGACGGCTGACAAGTGACTTCGCATTCGCGCTGTTTATCCGGAGGCGACCGATCCCTAGAATCCACTCCATCGAATTACGCGTTGCCAGATGGAGCCGATGATGAAAGCCCTGATCGAATCGAGTCTGTACCACCCGTCCGTCGTGCTGCCGCTTGCCGCGCTGGCGCAGCTGATGGTCGAGCGCGATTTCAATCTCGGCCAGGTCGGGCTGATCGTCGCGGCGCGCGGCGCGCAGGCGGCCGTGTCGCGCTCGCGCGCGCTGATCTTCTGCCGTCACTGCGAAGCGCACGCATGAGCACGTGCGCGGCGCGCGGATGAAAAAAAGCCCGGCCGGCGCAAGCCGTCGGGCGGATCGGGTTCGATCGGGCCCCGGCTTCGGCCGGGGCTTTTTCATTGAGCGACGCTCATGCGCGTGCGGGCGTCGCGACGCCGTAGAGGTCCGATTCGTCGTTTTCCTCGCGCAACTGGCGCGCGAGCTGGTGCGCTTCGCGGCGCGTGGCGACGGCCGGCGGCGAGCCCTTCAGCGGCTGGCGCGCGGTTTCGGCGAGCGCGACGACCGACACGATGCCGATCAGCGCGGCGCCCATCATGTAGTACGCGGGCATCATCAGGTTGTGCGTCACGTCGACGAGCCACGCGGTGACGAGGGGCGTCGTGCCGCCGAACAGCGACACCGACACGTTGAAGCCGATCGCGAGCGCGCCGTAACGGATCTCGGTCGGGAACAGCGCGGGCAGCGCCGACGGCATCACGCCGGTGAAGCACGACAGCAGCACGCCGAGGATCAGCAGGCCGCCGAACACCGACGCCGTGGTGCCCGCATGGATCAGCATCAGCGACGGGATCGACAGCACCAGCAGGCCGACGCAGCCGGCGAGCATCACCGGCTTGCGGCCGATCTTGTCCGACAGGCGGCCGGCGTACAGCGTCATCGGCATCATCAGCACCATCACGAGCAGCACCAGCACGAGGCTGTGCGATTCGTCGAAATGCAGCGTCGACGACATGAAGCTCGGCAGGTACGACAGCACCATGTAATCGGTCACGTTGAAGATCAGCACGAGGCCGACGCACAGCAGCAGCGCACGCCAGTTGCGCAGCAGCGTCTCGCGAAAGCGCGCTTTCGGCACGGCCTTGTCCTGCGCTTCGCGCTGTTCGGCCTGGCGCTTGAACGCGGGCGTTTCCTCGAGCTTCATCCGGATGTAGAGCCCGATCAGGCCGAGCGGGCCGGCGATCAGGAACGGCACGCGCCAGCCCCACGACAGCAGCGCTTCCTGCGACAGCGACGCGGTGAGCAGCGCGACGACGCCCGCGCCCAGCACATAGCCGATCAGCGTGCCGAATTCGAGGAAGCTGCCCATGAAGCCGCGGCGCTTGTCGGTCGAGAACTCGGCGATGAAGGTGGCGGCGCCGCCGTATTCGCCGCCGGTCGAGAAGCCCTGCACGAGGCGGGCGACGAGCAGCAGCACGGGCGCCATGATGCCGATGGACGCGTAGCTGGGGATCAGGCCGATCGCGAAGGTGCCGACGGCCATCATGATCATCGTGGCGGCGAGCACGCGCTGGCGGCCGATGCGGTCGCCGAGCGGGCCGAACACCATGCCGCCGAGCGGGCGCACGAGGAACGCGGCCGCGAACGTGCCGAAGGTGGCGAGCAACTGCGCGGACGGGCTGCTGGACGGGAAGAACACCTTGCCGAGCGTGACGGCGATATAGCTGTAGACACCGAAGTCGAACCATTCCATCGCATTGCCGATGGCCATCGCGCTGACGGCGCGCTTGAGCAGGCTCTGGTCGACGACGGTGATGTCGTCCACGGCGAGCGGGGCTTCGGCGGACGACGAAGCGGGGGAAGAGACAGCGGTCGGGCTGACGTGTGTTGCGGTCAAGGTCATGCACTCCTTTGACAGCGCCGGAACGGGCAGGCCGTCCGACACGGTTTGCCGGCGAGCGCGGGGTCGTGTGCTGCGCGTCGGGGCAGACCATCAAGCACTGGCTGCGCAAGGCAGCAAAGGGCCAAGGGGCTGCTTCGACGCGGGCCCGATGGGCCGTCGCGACAGTGCGCTCATGAAGAATGGGCCGCGTGATGCAGGCGGCAGATGCCGGTGCGGACGAGGGTCCGGCGTTCCGGCAACGCCCCGGAGGGGCAACGAAACGAGAAAAGCGGGCCTGTCGGGCGGGCTTTCCTGTGGATGCAATTTCGATCGAGGCACCGGCCCGCATTGGGCGGACGGACTTCTCTCAAAATCGAAAAGACAGAGATTGAATGTTGAAACAGGCGACATGATAGCACGATGACGGACGATCGTGCAAATTGACCGGGCTCGCCCGTCTGGCGGGGGCGCCGGCGCGGCCCGCTCGGGTATGATCGGCGGCGCGCGGCGCCGTCGCGCCGCCCGTCGCGACGGGGCTGAATTCGCGAGGAACCGGATGACCGAACTGATGAGGATCGCGGCGCTGTTCGCCGCTACCGCGCTGGCCGAAATCGTCGGCTGCTATCTGCCGTGGCTCGTGCTGAAGGCCGGGCGCCCGGCCTGGCTGCTGGTGCCGGCCGCCCTGTCGCTCGCGCTGTTCGCGTGGCTGCTGACGCTGCACCCGAGCGCGGCGGGGCGCACTTACGCCGCGTACGGCGGCGTGTACATCGCGGTGGCGCTGATCTGGCTGCGGGTGGTCGACGGCGTCGCGCTGACCCGCTGGGACGTGGCCGGCGCGGTGCTCGCGCTCGGCGGGATGGCGGTGATCGCGCTGCAGCCGCGCGCGTAGGCGCGGCCGCACGCGCGGCGGGTGCCGCGTCAGGCGGCTTGCGCGGCGTCCGCTGCTTGCGCGTCGGTGGATTGGCGCCACACGCAGGCGCCCTTGACCGACTTGTCGAGTTCGTCGAGCTGCGTCCGGTGCGCGGCCAACTCGTCGTCGCTTGCCGCGATGACCGGCAGATCGAGCGCCGCAAGCGACACGCGCTGGCCGTTCGCCGCACCGCCGTCGGCGCCCGTGTCGTCGAGCATGTCGATCACGAGGCTGTCCTGGCCGCGCGTCATCGCGAGATACACCTCGGCGAGCAGCTCCGAGTCGAGCAGTGCGCCGTGCAGCGTGCGGTGCGCGTTGCTGATGCCGAAGCGGTCGCACAGCGCGTCGAGCGAATTGCGCTTGCCGGGGAACATCTGCTTGGCCTGCACCAGCGTGTCGATCACGCCGCCGCAATGCTCGGTGAACGGCGGCAGGCCGAGCCGCGCGAATTCGGCGTCGAGGAAGCCGAGGTCGAACGGCGCGTTGTGGATGATCAGCTCGGCGCCCTTCACGAAGTCGCGGATCTGGTCGACGACTTCCGCGAACTTCGGCTTGTCGCTGAGGAACTCGGTCGTGAGGCCGTGCACGGCCAGTGCGCCCGGATCGCTGTCGCGCTCGGGGTTCACGTAGATGTGCAGGTTGTTGCCGGTGAGCCGGCGGTTCAGCAGCTCGACGCAGCCGATTTCGATCAGGCGGTCGCCCGTGCGGGCGTTCAGGCCGGTGGTTTCGGTATCGAGAATGATCTGGCGCATGTCGGATAAATCGGCGGATAAATCGGGAAAGAGAGGAGGGCGGCCCGGATTCAGGCCGCGAGCGATTCGACGCCGCGATTCGCGAGCGCGTCGGCGCGTTCGTTTTCGGGGTGGCCCGCGTGGCCCTTCACCCAACGCCATTCGACGTCGTGCTGCACGACGAGCGCATCGAGCCGCTTCCACAGGTCGGCGTTCTTCACGGGCGTCTTCGCCGCGGTGACCCAGCCTTTCTTCTTCCACCCGTGGATCCACTCGCTGATGCCTTTCTGCACGTATTGCGAGTCGGTATGCACGATCACCCGGCACGGCCGCTTGAGCGCCTCGAGCGCGGCGATCACGCCCATCAGCTCCATGCGGTTGTTGGTCGTGTTCGGCTCGCCGCCGAACAGTTCCTTTTCTTGGGTGCCGTAGCGCAGCAGCGCGCCCCAGCCGCCGGGGCCGGGGTTGCCCTTGCAGGCGCCGTCGGTATAGATATCGATGGTGTCGGTTGTCATGAACGTTCTTGGTGGGTGGTCGGGGAGGCCGCCGGCGTCAGGCCCGGTGCGAGCACGGGCTTCTTCATCCTGATCTGGCCGACGAGACGCATGCCGCGCACGCGCTTGACGGCCGTCACCATGTAGACGGCGCCGAAGATCGGCCACCAGCGGTCGCCGGCGGCCTCCATGAAGCCGTAGCGGGCCAGCCACTGATCGGTGGCGAGCGGCGGCCGGTAGCAGCCGAAGCGGCCGCGTTCGAGGTCGAAGCCGAGCAGCTTGATCCAGTCCTTGAGCCGGATGAACGCGATCTGGTCGCGCGTGGCCGGCACGAACGGGCGGTTCGCCATGCGCCCGAACGACTGCCGCATGCCCCACAGGCTGAGCGAGTTGAAGCCGGTGATCACGAGCTGGCCTTCCGGCATCAGCACGCGCTCGGCCTCGCGCAGCAGGCGGTGCGGATCGGACGTGAATTCGAGCGTGTGCGGCATCACGATCAGGTCGACGCTCTGCGACTCGAACGGCAGGTCGAGCAGATCGCACCAGGTCGTGCTGCGATCGGCAGGCGCGTGGGCCGCCGTGTGCGTTTCGGGCGCCCGCGGATACTGATACGGCGCGCTCGCGCCGCTCGCCGGATCGAGCACCAGGCCGCGATACGGCATGCGGTTCTCGCGCAGCGCGTCGAGCTGCGGCAAGCCGAGCTGCAGCGCGTGGAAGCCGAAGACGTCGGACACGATCCGGTCGAGCTGCGCCTGCTCCCAGCCCAGCACGTAGCGGCCGGGCGGCGAGTCGGTCCAGGCGGGCCAGTCTATAATTTGACGGTCAGACATAACGATGATTGCGCGCCCATGAACGAGCTGGAATACGTGCCGGTTCCGGCATTCGAAGACAACTATATCTGGCTCGTCTCGGACGGCTGCGATGCGATCGCCGTCGACCCGGGTGAAGCCGCGCCCGTACGCCGGGTTCTTGCCGAACGAGGCTGGCGGTTGACCGCTATTTTACTCACGCACCACCACGCCGACCACGTCGGCGGTGTCGAGGCGCTGCGCAATAGCCAACCGGCCGATGCTCCGCTCGCCGTTTACGGCCCCGCGGCCGAAGCGATCGACGTGGTCACGCGGCCGCTTTCGGGCGGCGATCGCGTGACGCTCGACGCACCGGCCGTCGCATTCGACGTGCTCGACGTGCCGGGTCATACGCGCGGCCATATCGCGTATTTCCAGCGGGCCGGGCAGGGCAACGCGGTGCCGCACGTGTTCTGCGGCGACACGCTGTTCTCCTGCGGCTGCGGCCGCCTGTTCGAAGGCACGCCCGCGCAGATGCTCGCGTCGCTCGACGCGCTCGCGGCGCTGCCGGGCGACACCCGCGTGCATTGTGCACACGAATACACGCTGTCGAACATCCGCTTCGCGCTCGCGTGCGAGCCCGGCAATGCGGCGCTCGCGGCGTGGCGCGACGATGCGCAGGCGCTGCGCGCGCGCGGCGTGCCGACGCTGCCCACTACGATCGCGCACGAGCGTGCCGTTAACCCGTTCATGCGGGCAGACAGCGCGGCGATCCATGCGACGCTCGAGGCCGAGCTGCACGAAACGGTGACGGATCGTCTGGCGGCGTTCACGCTGATGCGCGAATGGAAAAACCGGTTTGGATGACGTTTTCCGGAGGACTCCAAAGCTCAAGCGGTGTCTGTAAAAATTGCTCCAAATGTAGGATTTCGCTGAGTTTTCGGTGTTTTTATTGACGTGAAGCACGCACTTCCGTAGTATCGCCTGCAATTTCCAGCCGTCGGAAGCCGAGATTTTCATGCGACTTATATTGAGTGCGATGGTGGTGCTACTCCTCGCCGCGTGTGCGAGCCAGCCCCCTGTCGCCAACAACGCCGCCGATTCGCAGGCGACGTCCAACTACCTCCGTAAATCAGCCACCGCCAAAGAAACTGTCGACATCGACAAGCAATCCGTCGGCGACCTGACCAGTGCAGACTCCGATCTCTGGGCGCGCATCCGTCGCGGCTTCCAGATGCCCGACCTGCAGAGCGATCTCGTCGACATGCAGACGACCTGGTACACGCAGCGGCCCGATTACGTGCAGCGCATGACCGAGCGTTCGCAGAAGTACCTGTATCACATCGTCGAGGAGCTCGAGGCGCGTCACATGCCGACCGAGCTCGCGCTGCTGCCGTTCATCGAGTCCGCGTACAACCCGCAGGCGCTGTCGGTCGCGAAAGCGGCCGGCATGTGGCAGTTCATGCCCGGCACCGGCCGCACGTACAACCTGAAGCGCAACATGTGGCAGGACGAGCGTCGTGACGTGCTCGCCTCGACGAGCGCCGCGCTCGACTACCTGTCCCGCCTGCACGACATGTTCGGCGACTGGTATCTGGCGCTGGCCGCGTACAACTGGGGCGAGGGCAACGTGCAGCGCGCGATCGCGCGCAACCAGGCGGCCGGCCTGCCGACCGACTACCAGAGCCTGCGGATGCCGAACGAGACGCGCAACTACGTGCCGAAGCTGCAGGCGGTGAAGAACATCATCGCGAGCCCGCAGCAGTACGGCCTGACGCTGCCCGATATCCCGAACCACCCGTATTTCGTGACGGTCACGACGTCGCGCGACATCGACGTCGCGGTGGCCGCGAAGCTCGCGAACCTGCCGCTCGACGAGTTCCGCTCGCTGAACCCGTCGTTCTCGAAGCCGGTGATCCTCGGCGCGACCGAGCCGCAGATCCTGCTGCCGTTCGACAACGCGTCCGCGTTCGAGAAGAGCCTGAAAGCCTACAGCGGCCAGCTGTCGTCGTGGACCACCTACACGGTCAGCGAGCGTGCGCGCCCGGCCGCGATCGCCGAGAAGATCGGCGTCGACGCCGATACGCTGATGTCGGTCAACAAGATTCCGGCCGGCATGCGCCTGAAGCCGGGCTCGACGATCGTCGTGCCGCGCGGCGACGACGACGACGAGGACATCAGCGCCGACGTCGCCGAAAACGGCGCGCTCGCGATGGAGCCGGACGTTCCCGATACGCGCAAGATGCTGATCCGCGTGCGCCGCAAGCAGTCGATGGCGGCGATCGCCGGCCGCTACGGCGTGTCGGTCGGTCAGTTGAAGGCGTGGAACCGTACGCACCGCGATCTCGCGATGCCGGGCCAGGCGCTCGTGCTGCACGTGCCGGTCGGTCGTGCGGTGCCGGCGGAGCCCGGTCCGGAACGGATCGCGACGTCGACGGGCGGTGCGCACATCGAGCGCGCGAGCCTGGCGGTGGGCGGCAAGTCGCACGGCGGCAAGCGCGGCGCCGCCAAGTCGTCGGCGAAGCCGGCGAAGGCCGCCCCCGCGAAAGCCGCGCCGGCCAAGACCGCCGCGCACAAGGGCAAGAAGAAGTAAGCGCGGCGGGTGCGCACAGCGTGGCGGCCGGTCACGCCCGCCCGATTGCGCTATCATCCGACGAATTCGACGAAACGCCGTCACCGAGGTGACGGCGTTTTCGTTTGCGCGCGGCGCGGCGGCGCTGCGTCGCGCGTCTTCATATGACAAGGGGAAGCGATGTCGTCGGTGCAGGTGAGGGTGCTCGCGCTGTTTTCGGTCGGGTATTTCGTGTCGTATGTGTTTCGCGGCGTCAATCTGGGCTTCGCGCCGTTCGTCACGCATGAGCTCGGGCTGTCGGCCGCCGATCTCGGCCTGCTCACCAGCCTCTATTTCCTCGGCTTCGCCGGCGCGCAGATTCCGGCCGGCGTGATGCTCGACCACTTCGGCCCGCGCCGCGTGACGGCCGGCATGCTGCTGTTCGCGGCGGCCGGCGCGGCCGTGTTCGGCGCGGCGCACGGCATCGGCACGATGATGGTCGGCCGCCTGCTGATCGGCGTCGGCGTATCGGTGTGTCTCGGCGCGGCGTTCAAGGCGCTCGCGCAGCATTTTCCGGTCGGCCGGCTGCCGCTCGTCAACGGCCTCGTGATGGCCGTGGGCGGCCTCGGCGGCGTGATGGTCGGCTCGCCGCTGACCTGGCTGCTCGGCTGGACGAGCTGGCGCGCGATCTGTTTCGGCCTCGCGGCGCTGACGGTGGTCGTGGCGGCGTCGATCGGCTTCGGGGCGCCCGACGCGCAGCAGGCGCGCCACCAGGGCGGACTCGTCAGCCAGTTCAAGGGCACGTGGCACATCCTGAGCAGCCGCGCGTTCTGGAAGATCGCGTCGTTTTCCGTCGTCACGCAGGGCGTGTTCTATGCGATGCAGTCGCTGTGGGTCGGCCCGTATCTGCGCGACGTCGGCGGGTTCGATGCGCCGCATGCCGCGCGCCTCGTGTCGGTGCTCGGCTTCGCGATGATGGCCGGTTGCGTCGGCTTCGGCGCGGCGGCGCGCGTGCTCGAGCGGCGCGGCGTGTCGGTCTACGCCACTTGCGGTATCGGCATGGCGCTGTTCGTCGCGACGCAGTTCGCGATCGTCGCGCGCGTGCCGTTGCCGCCGGCCGGGCTGTGGGCCGCCTATGGCATGTTCGGCGGCGTGGGCATCCTGACCTACGCGGTGATGGCCGGTCATTTTCCCGCCCATCTGATCGGCCGCGCGAACACGACGCTCACGCTCGTGATCTTCCTGCTGATCTTCGCGTTCCAGATCGGCGTCGGTGCCGTGTTGTCGCACTGGCCGGCGGTCGACGGCCGTTATCCGGCGGCCGCGCATTTCACCGCCTGGGGCGTGCTGCTCGCGCTGCAGCTCGCGAGTGCGCTCTGGTACGCGTGGCCCGCGCGCGGCACTGGCCAAGCGCACTGATCCGGCGGTACGCTGGCGGGTAGGGCGGCCGCGGAAACGGGGCCGTAGCACGTCGCGCCGCGCTGCGAGGTGCGGCACGACCGCGATCGGACGGCCATATCAATTGAAGATAGGCCCATTTTCAGGCTATAATTTGAAAGTTTGTGCTGATCAACCTCGCACCCTAGCGCCTACCTCATACATCCCGTTCATCCGCCGCACGCCGCCTGTCGGGCGATGCCGCGAAGCCTCGTGCGCCATGCGCCGGGTTCGCGTCTCGACAACGCAGGCCGCGTCCAGCTAGCGACCGCGCGCGCCCACGCAGCGCGGCGCGCGCGCGGCAGGGTAAACAGGTCGGCAGCAGGGTGTTCCCCAAGGAGCCTCCCGTGTTGCCGTCTTTTTCTCCCGCCTTGCTTGCACTCGCCGACGGCACGGTCTTTCGTGGTTATTCGATCGGGGCCGAAGGCCATACGATCGGCGAAGTCGTGTTCAATACCGCGATCACCGGCTATCAGGAAATCCTGACTGATCCGAGCTACTCGCGCCAGATCGTCACGCTCACCTATCCGCATATCGGCAACGTCGGCGTGAACGCCGAAGACGTCGAAGCCACGAAAGTCCATGCCGCCGGCCTGATCATCCGCGATCTGCCGACGCTCGCATCGAACTTCCGCATGGATCGCACGCTCGGCGACTACCTGCGCGACGAAGGCGTCGTCGCGATCGCCGGCATCGACACCCGCAAGCTGACCCGCATCCTGCGCGACAAGGGCGCGCAGAACGGCTGCATCCTGACGGGCTCCGATGACGAAGCGAAGGCGATCGAGCTCGCGCGCTCGTTCGAGGGCCTCGCCGGCATGGATCTCGCGAAGGTCGTGTCGACCGCCAAGCCGTTCGAGTGGAAGCAGACGGAATGGCGTCTCGAAGGCGGCTACGGCATGCAGGAAGCGCCGAAGTATCGCGTCGTCGCGTACGACTTCGGCGTCAAGTACAACATCCTGCGCATGCTCGCGGAGCGCGGCTGCCACGTGACGGTGCTGCCGGCGCAGGCGAGCGCGGCCGATGCGCTCGCGCTGAATCCGGACGGCGTGTTCCTGTCGAACGGCCCCGGCGATCCGGAGCCGTGCGATTACGCGATCGCGGCCACGAAGGAATTCATCGAGCGCGGCGTGCCGACCTTCGGCATCTGCCTCGGCCATCAGATCATGGGCCTCGCTGTGGGCGCGAAGACGCTCAAGATGAAAACGGGCCACCACGGTGCGAACCATCCGGTGAAGGATCTCGGCGACGGCCGTGTCGTGATCACGTCGCAGAACCACGGCTTCGCGGTCGACGCCGATTCGCTGCCGGCCAACGCGCGCGTGACGCACGTATCGCTGTTCGACGGCACGCTGCAGGGCTTCGAACTGACCGACAAGCCGGCGTTCTGCTTCCAGGGCCACCCGGAAGCGTCGCCCGGCCCGCACGACATCGGCTACCTGTTCGACCGTTTCACCGCGCTGATGGACGCGGCGAAGCAGCGCAACGCTTAACGTCATCGACGCAACCGAAGGACGGGAGATTCGCATCATGTTCGGCCACGCACTCGGCATCACGGATATCTGGACCTACGTGTTCGGCGTGATCTTCATCATCCTGCTGCCGGGGCCGAACTCGATGTACGTGCTGTCGCTCGCCGCGCAGCGCGGCGTGAAGGCCGGTTATCGCGCGGCCTGCGGCGTGTTCGTCGGCGATACCGTGCTGATGGTGCTGTCGGCCGCGGGCGTCGCGTCGCTGCTGAAGGCGAACCCGCTGCTGTTCTCCGTCGTCAAGTACGGCGGCGCCGCGTACCTGCTGTACATCGGCATCGGGATGCTGCGCGGCGCGTGGGGCAAGCTGCGCGCGCGCGGCGACGCGCCGGTCGAGGTGCCGCAGGCGGACGACGGCGAGCGGTCTTTCGACAGGCCGTTGCGCAAGGCGCTGATCGTGAGCCTGCTGAATCCGAAGGCGATCCTGTTCTTCATCTCGTTCTTCATCCAGTTCGTCGACCCGGCATTCCCGCATCCCGCGCTGTCGTTCGTCGTGCTCGGGGCGATCGCGCAATGCGCGAGCTTCCTGTACCTGAGCACGCTGATCTTCGCGGGGGCGCGGCTCGCCGAGCATTTCCGTCGCCGCCGCAAGCTCGCGGCAGGCGCGGCGAGCAGCGTGGGCGGCCTGTTCATCGGTTTCTCGGTGAAGCTTGCGCTCGCGACCATGAGCTGAGCGCCGCCGGCCGACCCACGACAACGATTACTTATTGAATTCACAAGCCATGCCAAAACGCACAGACATCAAGAGCATCCTCATCATCGGCGCCGGCCCGATCATCATCGGCCAGGCGTGCGAGTTCGACTATTCGGGCGCGCAGGCTTGCAAGGCGTTGCGTGAGGAGGGCTACAAGGTCGTTCTCGTCAACAGCAACCCGGCGACGATCATGACCGATCCGAATACGGCCGACGTGACCTACATCGAGCCGATCACGTGGGAAGTCGTCGCGCGCATCATCGAGAAGGAGCGCCCGGACGCGATCCTGCCGACGATGGGCGGCCAGACCGCGCTGAACTGCGCGCTCGACCTGCACCACCACGGCGTGCTCGAGAAGTTCGGCGTCGAGCTGATCGGCGCGTCGCCGGAAGCGATCGACAAGGCCGAAGACCGCCAGAAGTTCAAGGACGCGATGACCAAGATCGGTCTCGGCTCCGCGAAGTCGGGCATCGCGCACTCGATGGAAGAAGCGACCAAGGTGCACGCCGAGATCATGGCGGCCACCGGCGGCAGCGGCTACCCGGTCGTGATCCGTCCGTCGTTCACGCTCGGCGGCTCGGGCGGCGGCATCGCGTACAACCGCGAAGAGTTCGAGGAGATCTGCAAGCGCGGTCTCGACCTGTCGCCCACGCGCGAGCTGCTGATCGAAGAGTCGCTGCTCGGCTGGAAGGAATACGAGATGGAAGTCGTGCGCGACCGCGCCGACAACTGCATCATCGTCTGCTCGATCGAAAACCTCGACCCGATGGGCGTGCACACCGGCGACTCGATCACGGTCGCGCCGGCACAGACGCTCACCGACAAGGAGTACCAGATCCTGCGTAACGCATCGCTCGCGGTGCTGCGCGAGATCGGCGTCGACACGGGCGGCTCGAACGTGCAGTTCTCGATCAACCCGAAGGACGGCCGCATGGTCGTCATCGAGATGAACCCGCGCGTGTCGCGTTCGTCGGCGCTCGCGTCGAAGGCCACCGGCTTCCCGATCGCGAAGGTCGCCGCGAAGCTGGCGGTCGGCTACACGCTCGACGAGTTGAAGAACGAAATCACCGGCGGCCAGACGCCGGCGTCGTTCGAGCCGACGATCGACTACGTCGTCACGAAGATCCCGCGTTTCGCGTTCGAGAAGTTCCGCGAAGCCGATTCGCGCCTGACCACGCAGATGAAGTCGGTCGGCGAAGTGATGGCGATCGGCCGCACGTTCCAGGAATCGTTCCAGAAGGCGCTGCGCGGCCTCGAAGTCGGCGTCGACGGTCTCGACGAGAAGTCGACCAACCGCGACGAGATCGCGATCGAGATCCACGAGCCGGGCCCGGATCGCATCTGGTACGTCGGCGATGCGTTCCGCATCGGCATGACCGCCGAGGAAATCTTCGCGGAAACCGCGATCGACCCGTGGTTCCTCGAGCAGATCGAGCAGATCATCCTGAAGGAAAAGGCGCTCGGGGGCCGCACGCTCGCGTCGCTGACGTTCGACGAGCTGCGCTACCTGAAGCAGAGCGGCTTCTCCGACCGCCGCCTCGCGAAGCTGCTCGGCGCGACGCCGGAAGACGTCCGCAAGCGCCGCGTGGAACTGAACGTGCGCCCGGTCTACAAGCGCGTCGACACGTGCGCGGCCGAGTTCGCGACGAAGACGGCCTACATGTACTCGACCTACGAGGAAGAGTGCGAGGCGCAGCCGACCACGAACAAGAAGATCATGGTGCTGGGCGGCGGTCCGAACCGGATCGGCCAGGGCATCGAGTTCGACTACTGCTGCGTGCACGCGGCGCTCGCGATGCGCGAGGACGGCTATGAAACGATCATGGTCAACTGCAACCCGGAAACGGTGTCGACCGACTACGACACGTCCGATCGCCTGTACTTCGAGCCGCTGACGCTCGAAGACGTGCTCGAGATCGTCGACAAGGAAAAGCCGGTCGGCGTGATCGTCCAGTACGGCGGCCAGACGCCGCTGAAGCTCGCGCTCGACCTCGAGGCGCACGGCGTGCCGATCGTCGGCACGTCGCCGGACATGATCGACGCGGCCGAAGACCGCGAACGCTTCCAGAAGCTGCTGCAGGACCTCGGCCTGCGCCAGCCGCCGAACCGCACCGCCCGCGCCGAAGACGAAGCGCTCGCGCTGGCCGACGAAATCGGCTATCCGCTGGTCGTGCGTCCGTCGTACGTGCTCGGCGGCCGCGCGATGGAAATCGTCCACGAGCCGCGCGACCTCGAGCGCTACATGCGCGAGGCCGTGAAGGTGTCGAACGATTCGCCGGTGCTGCTCGACCGCTTCCTGAACGACGCGATCGAGTGCGACGTCGACTGCATCTGCGACGGCGAAGCCGTGTTCATCGGCGGCGTGATGGAGCACATCGAGCAGGCGGGCGTTCACTCGGGCGACTCGGCGTGCTCGCTGCCGCCGTACTCGCTGTCGAAGGAAACCGTGGCCGAGCTGAAGCGCCAGACGGGCGCGATGGCGAAGGCGCTGAACGTGGTCGGCCTGATGAACGTGCAGTTCGCGATCCAGCAGGTGCCGCAGGCGGATGGGTCGAAGCAGGACATCATCTACGTGCTGGAAGTGAACCCGCGCGCGTCGCGCACGGTGCCGTACGTGTCGAAGGCGACCAGCCTGCCGCTCGCGAAGATCGCGGCGCGCGCGATGGTCGGCCAGAAGCTCGCGCAGCAGGGCGTGACGAAGGAAATCGAGCCGCCGTATTTCAGCGTGAAGGAAGCGGTGTTCCCGTTCGTCAAGTTCCCGACCGTCGATCCGGTCCTCGGGCCGGAAATGCGCTCGACGGGCGAAGTGATGGGCGTCGGCCAGACGTTCGGCGAAGCGCTGTTCAAGTCGCAGCTCGCGGCCGGTTCGCGCCTGCCGGAGTCGGGCACGGTGCTGCTGACCGTGATGGACGCGGATAAGCCGAAGGCCGTCGAAGTCGCGCGCATGCTGCACGACCTCGGCTACCCGATCGTCGCGACCAAGGGCACGGCTGCCGCGATCGAGGCGGCCGGCGTGCCGGTGAAGGTCGTGAACAAGGTGAAGGACGGCCGTCCGCACATCGTCGACATGATCAAGAACGGCGAGATCGCACTCGTGTTCACGACGGTCGACGAGACGCGCCAGGCGATCGCCGATTCGCGTTCGATCCGCATGAGCGCGCAGGCGCACAAGGTCACGTACTACACGACGATGTCGGGCGCGCGCGCGGCCGTCGAGGGCTTGCGCTACCTGAAGGATCTGGAAGTCTATGATTTACAAGGTCTTCACGCTCGCCTAAACTAAGCGGTCAGTTACCTGTCGAAGCAACACGTGCCGCGATTAGGCGGTGTTTCCAGTGCATCGGAAGCGCGCTTAATCGCGGTGATTTTTTTTATAGCCGTTTTTAGCGATTGAGCCGTTTATGAGCACCATTCCGTT
Organism: Burkholderia sp. MSMB1835; assembly: GCF_001526365.1. Taxonomy (NCBI): domain Bacteria; kingdom Pseudomonadati; phylum Pseudomonadota; class Betaproteobacteria; order Burkholderiales; family Burkholderiaceae; genus Burkholderia; species Burkholderia sp. MSMB1835. The sequence goes on along the minus strand of NZ_LOYP01000054.1, from coordinate 14,036 downwards.
GACAAAGCGTGGCGCAGAGCAACTGCGCGATGAATTGCAGCGCCTCAAGTCCGTCGAGCGGCCGGCCGTGATCAACGCGATCGCGGAGGCCCGCGCACAGGGCGACCTGTCCGAAAACGCCGAATACGATGCCGCGAAGGAAAAACAGGGCTTCATCGAGGGGCGCATCGCCGAACTCGAATCGAAGCTGTCCGCCGCGCAGGTCATCGACCCCACGGTGCTCGACGCCGATGGCCGCGTGGTGTTCGCCGCGACGGTCGAGCTCGAGGATCTCGAGTCGGGCGACACCGTCAAGTACCAGATCGTCGGCGACGACGAAGCCGACATCGATCACGGCCTGATCTCGGTCAGCTCGCCGATCGCGCGCGCGCTGATCGGCAAGTCCGAAGGCGACGTCGCCGCCGTGCAGGCGCCGAGCGGCGTGCGCGAGTACGAAATCATCTCGGTCAGCTACATCTGAAGCGGGGCGACGTGATGCCGCATCGCGTGTTCCGTCTGCTGTCGGCCGTGTGGGTCGGCAGCCTGCTGACGATCGGGTATGCGGTCGCGCCCGTATTGTTCAAGACGCTGGAGCGGATGACGGCCGGTTCGGTCGCCGCCCAGCTGTTTCGCATCGAGGCGATCCTCGGCGTCGTGTGCGGCGTGCTGCTGCTCGCGTTGTCGAACCAGCAGGTGCGGCGCGGCAGCAGCGAATATCGCCGCGTGCGCTGGATCGTCGCCGCGATGGTCGTCTGCGTGCTGGTCGGGTATTTCGCGCTGCAGCCGTTCATGAACGCGCTGCGGGTGGCCGCGATGGATGCGGGCACCGATATCGCGAATTCGCCGTATGCGAGCCGCTTCGGGATGCTGCACGGCGTCTCGAGCGTGTTCTATCTCGTCGAGAGCGTGCTGGGGCTGATGCTGATCTGGCGTCTGCCGGCGCGCGACGCCTGAGCGGCGCGCCGGGCGGGGCAGGGCGGCACGGGAATCCGTGCCGCACCGGCGTGTTACTTGCCCTGGAACGGCCGCTTGGTGCTGGCCTGGCGCTTTTTCGCACGCTTCACGGTGCCGCCTGCGGTCACGCGCTCGTTGCCGCGCACGGTGACCTTGACCGGCCGCGGACGGCGCACGGGGCTCGCGTTCGGCGACACCTTGACGACCTTGACGGTGCGCGGCGCACGACCCTTGCGGTCGTCGGCGGCTTCGGCCGCGCTCGGCAGCGCGCCGGCACGACGGCCGCGGGTCGGGGCCGCAACCGCCGCCTCGGGCTTCCAGATCACCAGCAGCTTGCCGATGTGCTGGATCGGCGCCGCGTTCAGGCGATCACAGATCTCGTCGTAGATCGCGACGCGCGTGTCGCGTTCGTCGCCGAACACGCGGATCTTGATCAGTTGGTGCGCGTCGAGGTGCACCTTGATTTCCTTCAGTACGGCGTCGGTCAGCCCTTCGGCGCCGATCAGCACGACGGGCTTGAGCGCATGGGCCTGGGAGCGCAGCGCGGAGCGCTCGGCGGGAGAAAGCGAAAGGGCGGGCATGGAAATGTCGAAATCTTAATAAGGGCGCGCCGACTGGATAGCGATCGCGGAACGTTACCGCGTCAGCCGTGCGCCGAAACCACGTAAAATCGCGGCTTGGGCCTGAAAAGGGGCCGCAGCCGCGCGAAGAAGACGCGTATTATCCGCTAAAAGCGCGGCTTCACGAAGCAATTGGCAGCAATCTCTCTCTCGAATGGCAAAAAACCGCTTCAACCAGCACTGGCTGCACGACCACATCAACGACCCGTACGTCAAAATGGCGCAGCGGGAGGGCTATCGCGCGCGCGCCGCGTACAAGCTGAAGGAAATCGACGAGCAGGACAAGCTGATCCGTCCGGGCCAGGTGATCGTCGATCTCGGCGCGACACCGGGCAGCTGGAGCCAGTATGCCCGCAACAAGCTCGCGCAGGGCAAGAAGCGCGACGCGGCGCGCGAAGGCGGCATCGACGGCACGATCGTTGCGCTCGACATCCTGCCGATGGAGCCGATCGCCGACGTCCACTTCCTGCAGGGCGACTTCCGCGAGGACGACGTCCTCCACCAGCTCGAAGAAGTGCTCGAAGGCCGCGCGGTGGACCTTGTTATTTCCGACATGGCCCCCAACCTGTCCGGGGTGGCCTCGGCGGACGCGGCGCGCATCGAGCATCTCTGCGATCTGGCGCTCGAATTCGCGCAGAATCATCTGAAGCCGGACGGTGCGCTGCTCGTGAAGTGTTTTCACGGCAGCGGCTACAGCCAGATCGTCGAGAAGTTCAAACAGCAGTTTAAGGTCGTCGCGCCGCGCAAGCCCAAGGCATCCCGCGACAAATCGTCCGAAACGTTCATTTTGGGTCGGCAACTGAAGCACCCGCGCTGATGCGCAAACGGGCTCCGGCCCTTGCCAGACAAGCGAAGCGCTATCGCGGCGGTTGTCAATGCTTATGGCAGGGGTGGTCGGACTGGATTAGAATGACCGAGGGGCGCCGCAAGGAAAATGTAGGCGCTCGTCTACGAGTGAAGGAGTGGTGCTTTGAACAACAATATGTTTTCGAAGGCAGCGGTGTGGCTGGTGATCGCACTGGTGCTGTTTACGGTGTTCAAGCAGTTCGACAAGCCCCGCGTCCAGGAAGGCGTGTCCTATTCGCAGTTCATGGACGACGCCAAGAACGGCAAGGTCAAGAACGTCATCGTTCAGGGGCGCAACCTCACCGTCACTCCGGCTGATGGCCAGAAATACCAGATCGTGTCGCCCGGCGACATCTGGATGGTCGGCGATCTGATGAAGTACGGCGTGCAGGTCAGCGGCAAGGCCGACGACGAGCCGAACGCGCTGATGTCCGCGCTGTATTACCTCGGGCCGACGATCCTGATCATCGTGTTCTGGTTCTACATGATGAGGCAGATGCAGGGAGGCGGCAAAGGCGGCGCATTCTCGTTCGGGAAATCGCGTGCGCGGCTGATCGACGAGAACAACAATGCGGTGAACTTCTCCGACGTCGCGGGCTGCGACGAAGCGAAGGAGGAAGTGTCCGAACTCGTCGACTTCCTGCGCGATCCGCAGAAATTCCAGAAACTGGGCGGCCGCATTCCGCGCGGCGTGCTGCTGGTCGGGCCGCCGGGTACCGGCAAGACGCTGCTCGCTCGCGCGATCGCGGGTGAAGCGAAGGTGCCGTTCTTCAGCATCTCGGGTTCGGACTTCGTCGAAATGTTCGTCGGCGTCGGTGCGGCCCGCGTGCGCGACATGTTCGAGCAGGCGAAGAAGCATGCGCCGTGCATCGTGTTCATCGACGAAATCGACGCGGTCGGCCGTCATCGTGGCGCCGGCATGGGCGGCGGCAACGACGAGCGCGAGCAGACGCTGAACCAGATGCTCGTCGAGATGGACGGCTTCGAGGCGAACTCGGGCGTGATCGTGATCGCCGCGACCAACCGTTCCGACGTGCTCGACAAGGCGCTGCTGCGTCCGGGCCGTTTCGACCGTCAGGTGTATGTGGGCCTGCCGGACATCCGCGGCCGCGAGCAGATCATGCGCGTGCACCTGCGCAAGGTGCCGATCGCGAACGACGTCGACGCGGCGGTCATCGCGCGCGGCACGCCGGGCTTCTCGGGCGCCGATCTCGCGAACCTCGTGAACGAGGCGGCGTTGTTCGCCGCACGTCGCGGCAAGCGCATCGTCGAGATGCAGGATTTCGAGGACGCGAAGGACAAGATCTTCATGGGTCCGGAGCGCAAGTCGGCCGTGATCCGCGAGGAAGCGAAGCGCGCAACCGCGTATCACGAGTCGGGCCACGCGGTGATCGCGAAGCTGCTGCCGAAGGCCGACCCGGTGCACAAGGTCACGATCATCCCGCGCGGTCGCGCGCTGGGCGTCACCTGGCAGTTGCCGGAGCATGACAACGAGACGTATTCGAAGGATTACCTGCTGGACCGCCTCGCGATCCTGTTCGGTGGTCGGGTGGCCGAAGAGCTGTTCATGAATCTGGTCAGCACCGGCGCATCGGACGACTTCAACAAGGCCACGCAGACGGCGCGTGCGATGGTTGCGCGTTTCGGCATGACCGACGCACTCGGGCCGATGGTCTACGTCGACGACGAGAACGATGCGTCGCCGTTCGGCCGCGGCTTCACGCGCACGATTTCGGAAGCGACGCAGCAGAAGGTCGACTCGGAAATCCGCCGCGTGCTCGACGAACAGTACAACCTCGCGCGCCGCCTGCTCGAAGAGAACCGCGACAAGGTCGAGGCGATGACGGCCGCGCTGATGGAGTGGGAGACGATCGACGCCGATCAGATCAACGACATCATGGAAGGCCGTCCGCCGCGCTCGCCGAAGAGCTCGCCGGCTGTCGGCGGCGATTCGTCGGGCGGCGGCAGCGCCGAGGTCAAGCCCGGCAGCGCGCCGGCGCCGGCTACGCCGGCGGCATAATCTCCGCTTTAGCACCGTTCACGGGCTGGTGTGGCTTCACACCGGCCCGTTTTGCATTCATCCACGCTAGTTGCTCGTGTCCGATTCCGCAGTGTCCCCGTTCATTCCCGCGCCGCTCCGGTGCGGCCGCTTCGAACTGACGTTCGAACGCCCGCTCGTGATGGGCATCCTCAACGCCACGCCCGATTCGTTTTCCGACGGCGGCCGCTTCCTCGCGCGCGACGATGCGCTGCGCCAGGCCGAGCGGATGATCGCCGACGGCGCGGACCTGCTCGACATCGGCGGCGAATCGACGCGCCCCGGCGCACCGCCCGTGCCGCTCGACGACGAGCTCGCGCGCGTGATTCCGCTCGTCGAGGCGCTGCGGCCGCTGAACGTGCCGCTGTCGATCGATACCTACAAGCCGGCCGTGATGCGCGCGGCGCTGGCCGCCGGCGCGGACCTGATCAACGACATCTGGGGGTTCCGCCAGCCGGGTGCGATCGACGCGGTGCGCGACGGCAATAGCGGCCTGTGCGCGATGCACATGCTCGGCGAGCCGCAGACGATGCAGGTCGGCGAACCCGACTACGGCGACGTCGTGACCGACGTGCGCGACTTTCTCGCGGCCCGCGCGCAGGCGCTGCGCGACGCGGGGGTGGCGGCGGAGCGCATCTGCGTCGATCCCGGCTTCGGGTTCGGCAAGGCGGTCGTCGACGACAACTATGCGCTGCTGGCCGCATTGCCGGACACGGCACCGGCGCGACCCGACGGGCGCGCTTATCCGATTCTCGCCGGCATGTCGCGCAAATCGATGCTCGGCGCGGTGATCGGCGGCAAGCCGCCGATGGAGCGCGTCGCGGCGAGCGTGGCGGCCGCGGTGTGCGCGGTCGAGCGCGGCGCCGCGATCGTGCGCGTGCACGACGTCGCGGCGACGGTCGATGCGCTGAAAGTATGGAAAGCCGTGCGCGCAGCCGCGCGGCAACGATAAGCAAGTCAGAAAGACGAAGGAGGAAGGATCCATGGGACGTCGATATTTCGGCACGGACGGCATTCGCGGCACGGTGGGCGACGCGCCCATCACGCCGGATTTCGTATTGCGTCTCGGCTATGCGGCCGGCAAGGTACTGGCCAGCTCGGCCGACGTCGCGGCAGGCTCGCGTCCGACCGTGCTGATCGGCAAGGACACGCGCGTGTCGGGCTACATGCTCGAAGCCGCGCTCGAGGCCGGATTCTCGGCGGCCGGCGTCGACGTGATGCTGGCCGGCCCGATGCCGACGCCCGGCGTCGCGTACCTGACGCGTGCGCTGCGTCTGTCGGCCGGTGTCGTGATCAGCGCGTCGCACAACCCGTATCACGACAACGGGATCAAGTTTTTCTCGGCTGACGGCAACAAGCTGCCCGACGACACCGAGGCTGCGATCGAAGCGTGGCTCGACAAGCCGCTCGAGTGCGCGCCGTCGGACGGGCTCGGCAAGGCGCGCCGCCTCGACGACGCCGGCGGTCGCTACATCGAGTTCTGCAAGAGCACGTTCCCGGCCGCGTTCGACCTGCGCGGGCTGAAGCTCGTGATCGATTGCGCGCACGGCGCCGCGTACCAGGTTGCGCCGCACGTATTCCACGAACTCGGCGCGGACGTCATTCCGATCGGCGTCGCGCCGAACGGCTTCAACATCAACGACGGCGTCGGCGCGACCGCGCCGGACGCGCTGGTGCGCGCGGTGCGGGCGAACCACGCCGATCTCGGCATTGCGCTCGACGGCGACGCCGATCGCCTGCAGGTCGTGGACGCGACCGGCCGCCTGTACAACGGCGACGAGCTGCTCTACGTGCTCGTGAAGGACCGGATCGCGACCGACGGCAAGGTCGACGGCGCGGTCGGCACGCTGATGACGAACCTCGCCGTCGAAGTCGCGCTGCAGCGCGAGGGCGTGAAATTCGTGCGGGCGGCGGTCGGCGACCGCTACGTGCTCGAGCAGTTGCGCGAGCACGGCTGGCAGCTCGGCGCGGAAGGGTCGGGCCACATCCTGTCGCTCGACCGGCACTCGACCGGCGACGGTATCGTGTCGGCGCTGCTCGTGCTGGCCGCGCTGAAGCGCAGCGGCCGCACGCTCGCGCAGATGCTCGACGGCGTCACGCTGTTCCCGCAGAAGCTGATCAACGTGCGGATGAAGCCGGGCGCCGACTGGAAGGGCAGCGCGTCGATTCGCGCCGCGATCGATGCAGCCGAAGCCGCGCTCGCCGGCAGCGGCCGCGTGCTGATCCGCGCATCGGGCACGGAGCCCGTGCTGCGCGTGATGGTCGAAGCGCAGCAGGCGGCCGACGCCGTGCGCCATGCGGAGACGATCGCCGACGCGGTACGCGCGGCGACGACCTGACCTGCGCCTGGGCGCGCGACGGTCCGACGGGCCCGCGCGCCGGTTGCCGATGAATGTGCGTGCGGCGCCCTCGGGCGCCGTCGTTTCGTCCGACGCAAAGGTTTGCCTTACCTAATAGAAGCAACGTTCGGCACACGCGCTGTTCCGATCGAATCGTCCATTCGACCCCGAATTCATGGCTACTGCCGGGCGGGCTTCCCGTCCGGCCGATGCTGCGCTACGATGCGCCCGCACGCCCCGGAAAAGGGCGATCCATCCCACCCTTCCGAGCCAGGCAATTCCTGCCGCCCGCGCCGCTCCCGCGCCCCGCCGCGCCACCCCGATACTCCCTTTCAACCAGTCATGTTACTGTCACGCCAGTTTCATCGATTGTCACATTACCGTCATGAGGAGCCCCTAACCTTCGCGGTGCCGTAGTCATCCGCTCACACACTGGAGGTCTCATGAAATTGATGCAAACCGCGATTGCCGGCCTGGCTGGCGCGCTTTTCGCCGTCGCCGCCCACGCTGCCGACATCACGGGCGCAGGTAGCACGTTCGCGATGCCGATCTATACGAAATGGGCTGCGGACTACCAGCAGTCCGGCGGTTCGAAGGTCAACTACCAGGGCATCGGCTCGTCGGGCGGCCTGAAGCAGATCGTCGCGAAGACGGTCGATTTTGCCGGTTCGGACGCACCGCTGAAGGACGAAGAGCTCGCGAAGGAAGGCCTGTTCCAGTTCCCGACGGTGGTCGGCGGCGTGGTGCCGGTCGTCAACGTGCCGGGCGTGAAGGCCGGCGAACTGACGCTGTCGGGCCCGGTGCTCGGCGACATCTACCTCGGCAAGATCAAGAAGTGGAACGACCCGGCGATCGCCGCGCTGAACCCGAAGGTCAAGCTGCCGGATACGGACATCGCCGTGGTCCGCCGCGCTGACGGTTCGGGCACGAGCTTCATCTGGACGAACTACCTGTCGAAGGTCAACGACGAGTGGAAGTCGAAGATCGGCGAAGGCACGACGGTCAACTGGCCGACGGGCACGGGCGGCAAGGGCAACGACGGCGTCGCGGCCTTCGTGCAGCGCCTGCCGGGCGCGATCGGCTACGTCGAGTGGGCGTACGCGAAGAAGAACAACATGACTTACACCGCGCTGAAGAATTCGACGGGCACGGTGGTCGAGCCGAAGACGGAAACGTTCAAGGCCGCAGCCGCAGGCGCGAACTGGTCGAAGTCGTTCTACCAGATCCTGACGAACCAGCCGGGCAAGGAAGCGTGGCCGGTCGTCGGTGCGACGTTCGTGCTGCTGCACGCGAAGCAGGACAAGCCGGAGCAGGGCGCGGAAACGCTGAAGTTCTTCAGCTGGGCGTTCAAGAACGGCGAGAAGGCAGCCGACAGCCTCGACTACATCTCGCTGCCGGCGTCGGTCGAGACGGAAATCCGCAAGCAGTGGAAGACGAAGGTGACGGACGCTTCGGGCAAGCCGGTCGCCGCCGAGTAAGCCATCCAGCGGTTCGCTGCCCGGCCGTGCCGGTCGGGCAGTGTGTGCGGTAAAGCCGGGCGTTACGGCGCCCGGCAATCAAAAGCAGGCACCCATGTCTGATATTTCATACACGTCCTCCCGATCGCCCGACAGTGCACAGCGCGCGCCGAGCCGTCTCGGGGATGTCCTGTTCGGCGGCCTCGCGCGGCTCGCCGCGATCGTGACCCTGCTGTTGCTGGGCGGGATCATCGTTTCCCTGATCATTGCGTCGATGCCGACCATCCAGAAGTTCGGCCTCGGCTTCCTGTGGCAATCCGAGTGGGATCCCAACTCGGACATCTACGGCGCACTCGTGCCGATCTACGGCACCATCGTGACGTCGATCATTGCGCTCGTCATTGCAGTGCCGGTCAGTTTCGGCATCGCGTTGTTCCTCACCGAGCTCGCGCCCGTGTGGCTGCGCCGTCCGCTCGGCATCGCGATCGAGCTGCTCGCCGCGATTCCGTCGATCGTGTACGGCATGTGGGGGCTGCTCGTGTTCGCGCCGATCTTCGCCGAATACTTCCAGAAACCGATCGGCCGCCTGTTCAAGGACGTGTGGGTGCTCGGCCCGCTGACGTCCGGCGCACCGATCGGCATCGGCATCCTCGCGGCCGGCGTGATCCTCGCGATCATGATCATCCCGTACATCGCGTCGGTGATGCGCGACGTGTTCGAGGTCACGCCGGTGCTGCTGAAGGAGTCGGCATACGGAATCGGCTGCACGACCTGGGAAGTGATGTGGAAGGTCGTGCTGCCCTATACGAAGACCGGCGTGATCGGCGGCGTGATGCTCGGCCTCGGCCGCGCACTCGGCGAAACGATGGCCGTGACCTTCGTGATCGGCAACACCAACCTGCTCGACAGCGTGTCGCTGTTCGCGCCGGGCAACAGCATCACGTCGGCGCTCGCGAACGAATTCGCGGAAGCGCAGCCGGGCCTGCATACGTCCGCGCTGATGGAACTGGGCCTGATCCTGTTCGTGATCACGTTCATCGTGCTGTCCATCTCCAAACTGCTGCTGCTTCGTCTCGAGAAGGGAGAGGGCAAGAAATGAGCGAGCCCATCATGAATTTCCCGGGGCCGGACGGCGCCGCGCTCGACGCGATGCGCAACCGCCTGCAGCGCAAGCGCAAGGCCATCAACGCGATCGCGCTCGCCGCGTCGCTCGGCGCGATGGCCTTCGGCCTGGTGTGGCTCGTGTGGATTCTCTACACGACGGTGCACCTCGGCGTCGGCGGCCTGTCGCTGCAACTGTTCACCGAATCGACGCCGGCGCCGAACACGGAAGGCGGCGGTCTCGCGAACGCGATCGTCGGCAGCTTGCTGCTGTGCGGCTTCGGCACGCTGGTCGGCACGCCGATCGGCATCCTCGCGGGCGTCTATCTCGCCGAATACGGCCAGAAGAACCTGCTGGCGAGCACGATCCGCTTCATCAACGACATCCTGCTGTCGGCGCCGTCGATCGTCATCGGCCTGTTCGTGTACGCGATCGTCGTCGCGAAGTCGGGGCGCTTCTCGGGCTGGGCCGGCGTGATCGCGCTCGCGCTGCTGCAGATCCCGATCGTGATCCGCACGACCGAGAACATGCTCAAGCTCGTGCCGAATGCGCTGCGCGAAGCGGCCGTCGCGCTCGGCACGCCGAAGTGGCGCATGGTGCTGAAGATCACGTTGCGCGCGTCGGTCGGCGGGATCGTGACGGGCGTGCTGCTCGCGGTCGCGCGGATCGCCGGCGAAACCGCGCCGCTGCTGTTCACCGCACTGTCGAACCAGTTCTTCTCGTGGGACATGAGCCAGCCGATGGCGAACCTGCCGGTCACGATCTACAAGTTCGCGATGAGCCCGTTCGCGGAGTGGCAGTCGCTCGCATGGGCGGGCGTGTTCCTGATTACGCTCGGGGTGCTCGGACTGAACGTCCTGGCGCGCTCGATCTTCTCGAAAAAGTAACGGCGGAGCAATCCGATGAATATGGCAGAAAGCCACCTGAATCCCGTCGAGCGCAACGCTGCGCCCACCGGCACGCACGATGCGGCGAACGGCCGTCCGCTCGCGCCGCTGAACGCGAAGATCGAGGTCAACAACCTCAACTTCTTCTACAACAAGTTCCACGCGCTGAAGAACATCAACCTGCGCATTCCCGAAGGGAAGGTGACGGCGTTCATCGGCCCGTCGGGCTGCGGCAAGTCGACGCTCTTGCGCACGTTCAACAAGATGTTCGCGCTCTATCCGGAGCAGCGCGCCGAAGGCGAAATCCTGATGGACGGCGAGAACCTGCTGACGACGAAGCGCGACATCTCGCTGCTGCGCGCGCGGATCGGCATGGTGTTCCAGAAGCCGACCCCGTTCCCGATGTCGATCTACGACAACATCGCGTTCGGCGTGAAGATGTTCGAAAAGCTCACGCGTTCGGAAATGGACGACCGCGTCGAATGGGCGCTCACGAAGGCCGCGCTGTGGAACGAAGTGAAGGACAAGCTGAGCCAGAGCGGCTACGGGCTGTCGGGCGGCCAGCAGCAGCGTCTGTGCATCGCGCGCGGCATCGCGATCCGTCCGGAAGTGCTGCTGCTCGACGAACCGTGCTCGGCGCTCGACCCGATCTCGACGGGCCGCATCGAAGAGCTGATCGCGGAGCTGAAGAGCGACTACACGGTCGTGATCGTCACGCACAACATGCAGCAGGCCGCACGCTGCTCGGATTACACGGCCTACATGTACCTGGGCGAGCTGATCGAGTTCGGCGAGACCGAAAAGATCTTCATCAAGCCGGTGCGCAAGGAAACGGAAGACTACATCACCGGCCGCTTCGGTTGATGACGGAGAACAACAGTCATGTCGGATAAACATCTGTCGAGCCAGTTCGATGCGGACCTGAATGCCGTGTCGTCGAAAGTGCTGGAAATGGGTGGCCTCGTGGAGTCGCAGATCGTTGGCGCGATGCATGCGCTGAACGAATTCGATCGCGGTGCGGCCGAGAAGGTGATCGCGGCCGAGGAAACGCTGAACGCGATGGAAGTGGACATCGACCAGGAGTGCGGCAACATCATCGCGCGGAGGCAGCCCGCCGCGCGCGACCTGCGTCTTCTGATGTCGATTTCGAAAACGATTACGAACCTCGAGCGCGCCGGCGACGAGGCCGAGAAGATCGCGAAGCGCGTGCGCCGCCTGGTCGACGAGCCGGCCGCGCGTGCGGTCAACATCGCCGAGATCAAGGTGTCGGGCGAGATGGCCGTGACGATCCTGCGCCGCGCGCTCGACGCGTTCGCGCGTCTCGATACGGTGGCCGCCGCGCAGATCGTCAAGGACGACAAGGAGATCGACATGGAGTTTCGCGCGTTCGTGCGCAAGCTCGTGTCGTACATGCAGGAAGATCCGCGCACGATCTCGGTCGGCCTCGATTACCTGTTCATCGCGAAAGCGATCGAACGGATCGGCGACCACGCGAAGAACATCGCCGAATTCATCATCTACATCGTGAAGGGCACCGACGTGCGGCACCAGCCGCGCGACACGCTCGATCGCGAAGCCAACAGTTAATCGACTCCGTACAGGAAGAACAGAGGTGCCGATGCCCAGCAACATTCTCGTCGTTGAAGATGAGCCCGCGATTTCCGAACTGATCTCGGTGAATCTCCAGCACGCCGGTCACTGCCCGATCCGTGCGTACAACGCCGAACAGGCGCAGAACCTGATCAGCGACGTGCTGCCCGATCTCGTGCTGCTCGACTGGATGCTGCCGGGCAAGTCCGGTATCGCGTTCGCGCGCGACCTGCGCAACAACGAACGGACCAAACACATCCCGATCATCATGCTCACCGCCCGCGGCGACGAGCAGGACAAGGTGCTCGGCCTCGAGATCGGCGCGGACGACTACGTGACGAAGCCGTTCTCGCCGAAGGAATTGATGGCGCGCATCAAGGCCGTGCTGCGCCGCCGCGCGCCGCAGCTGACCGAGGACGTCGTGTCGATCAACGGGCTGCGCCTCGATCCGGCCACGCATCGCGTCGCCGCGCATGGCGACGGCAGCGAGATCAAGCTCGATCTCGGCCCGACCGAGTTCCGCCTGCTGCATTTCTTCATGACGCATCCGGAGCGCGTGCACAGCCGCACGCAACTGCTCGATCAGGTGTGGGGCGACCACGTGTTCGTCGAGGAGCGTACCGTCGACGTGCACATCAAACGATTGCGCGCGGCCTTGAAACCGGCCGGCTGCGATGCGATGATCGAAACCGTGCGCGGCAGCGGCTACCGCCTCGCCAAGCACGCGTAACGTATTCGGGCATGCCGTGTGCCGCGGCATGCCGTTCATTCTTTCGGACGCTGAATCATGAACATCATCTGGGCGCGCTTTCTGGTGTCGCTCGTGCTGCTCGTGCTGATCGGCGTATTGGTCGGCGTCTTCGCCGGCCCGACCGCGGGCCTTGCGTTCGTGGTCGTGATGCTGGTCGCGCAGGGCTTTTTCAGCACCTTCCATACGCAACGCCTGTGGCGCCTGCTCGATGCACCGGTCTACGGCGAGGTGCCGAGCGCGCCGGGCATCTGGGGCGAGATCTACTATCGGCTGCACAAGCTCGCGAAGCAGTGGCATGCGCAGGTGCGACAGGTCGAACAGCAGCACTCGCGGTTCATCCAGGCGATCCAGGCCTCGCCGAACGGCGTCGCGATGCTCGACGACCACGACCAGATCGAGTGGTGCAACGCGATCGCCGAAGTCCATTTCGGCCTCGATGCGAAGCGCGACCTGCGCCAGCACATCACGAACCTGGTGCGCCATCCCGACTTCGTCCGCTACCTGAATGCGCAGCATTACGACGAGACGCTGGTGATGCGCGGCATGGGCGATTCGCGGCAGAACGTGCTGGCCGTGCAGGTGTTTCCGTACGGCGAGAACCGCAAGCTGCTGCTCACGCAGGACATCACCGAGCTCGAACGCACCGACGCGATGCGGCGCGACTTCGTCGCGAACGTGTCGCACGAATTGAAGACGCCGCTCACCGTGCTGTCGGGCTTCCTCGAGACGATGCGCGAGCTGCCGCTGAACGAGGAGGATCGCGCGCGCTATCTCGACATGATGGAGCAGCAGGCATCGCGGATGCGGCACATCGTGACCGACCTGCTGGTGCTCGCGAAGCTGGAAGGCGAGAGCAAGCCGCCGATCGATCACGCGATCGACATGCGTGCGGTGTTCGATCATCTGAAGGAAGATGCGCACACGCTGTCGAACGGGCATCACGACATCGCGTTCTCGATCGACGAGACGCTCGGCGTCACGGGAGCGCAGACGGAACTGTTCAGCGCGTTCGCGAATCTCGTCACGAACGCGATCCGCTATACGCCGGACGGCGGCAAGATCGTCGTGTCGTGGCGGCGCGAGGGCGCGCAGGGCGTGTTTTCCGTCACGGACAGCGGCTTCGGGATTCCCGCCGCGGACCTGCCGCGGCTCACCGAGCGCTTCTACCGCGTCGATCGCAGCCGGTCGCGCGATACGGGCGGCACGGGCCTCGGGCTCGCGATCGTCAAGCACGTGCTGCAGCGGCACGACGCGCATCTGTACGTGCAGAGCGAGGAAGGGCGCGGCAGTACGTTCACCGCACGGTTCCCGGGCTCGCGCATCATCGCGATCCGGCCGGCGGCTTACGAAGCATGATCGCGTAGCGGCTCGGCATCAAAAAAGCAGCCCGCGGGCTTAATGCCGTTCAGTTAAGGTTCCGAGTCAAGTATCGAACGGTGTAGCGGAACGGTCTGGACTTGACGGCCCGAGCGC